>CAIWJG010000521.1 GCA_903912925.1 uncultured Verrucomicrobia subdivision 3 bacterium
TACTTCGGGTGCAAAACACAATGCCAGTTCGGGACAAGCCCTCAAACCGCTACGACCACAGTTGTGGACAAATTACGAGGGGACTTAAATGCGTAACACCGCCCCTACAAGACGACGAGGTGAGAACATGACAATCTCAATGATACGGGTTCGCTCCCGTTCACTCGGGCTGCTCGCGACTCGCGCGGGAGGTTCCGAACAAAACTCTCGCGCGCTCCCAGCGCGAATGGTATCCTCTTTCCAGAGTGAGCACACGTGAAGCTTTGATTCATGAGATTCTAAGACAGCCGGAGCCGGTGCTCCGCGAGTTACAGCATTATCTGGCCTTCCTGGCGGAGCATCAAAAGAAAGGGGAAAACGGGACCCCCACCCCCGGCGCCGAGGCTTGGCCTGCCGGCTACTTCCAGAAGACCGCCGGCGCCTTTGCCGGCGAGCAGTTGGAGCGTCCGCCACAACTTCCTTTTGAGAAGCGCGAGGAGTGGTGATGGCCTTTCTCCTCGATACCAACGCCTGGATCGTCTACCTGAAGTCGGCCGAGTCGCCGATCCGTACCCGCCTGAAAAGCTTGCACCGGCGGACGTCCTCCTCTGCTCGGTCGTCAAAGCCGAGTTGCTCCACGGCGCGCAGAAATACGGCAATCGCGAACGCCGCCTGAGAATCCTCGCCGAAACCTTTGCCCCTTACGCCTCGCTCCCCTTTGACGACACTGCGGCAGCAGCTTACGCCAACATCCGGCATGAACTTGAGTCGGCCGGCAATGTCATCGGCCCGAACTACCTGATGATTGCCGCTATCGCGCAAGCGAACATCTTGACCTTGGTGACGCACAATACGGCAGAATTCGGGCGCGCCCAATATACCAACTTTCCAGGACCGACCCTTTCAGAAATCCTGTATGGACTTGGAAGACTGGCCCCGGGCCAACGGCGGCAGGAGTTGGAAACCAAGGCGGTCGCGCTTTTCGCCCGCATCCCCGGTGAGCCGATGCGGGAATCCGCCGGCGACCACTACGCGAACGTGAAGCTGGCCCGGCAGAAGCAAGGTCTCGCTTGGGACGAGAACGACCTGTGGATCGCCGCTACGGCGCTGGCCGTCGGCGCCACGCTCGTCAGCCGCGACCCGGACTTCCGGCCGATCGCCGGGCTGAACGCCGCAGACTGGACCGCGTGAACCTTCGCCATAAAGGAGTTAATGAGGATGCCATATCGAGCATTGCAGGACGTCGCACTTGACATTCCTTTATGCCGATCGCACAAGAGGAGAAGGTGAGAACATGACAATCTCATTAACTGACCCTTTACGACCCCTGACTACGAAAACGTGCTGACCGATTGAGCCACGCTAACCTGAGGCATGCTTGGCAGCGGGCGGAGCATGGCTCGCAACGGCCATTTGCCCCCCGCTCCGCAGCCAAGCTACCCCGCTCCGCACTCCCTTTTCCGCGTTTTGGGCTCCGCACACGAGAAACCGGCCGGTTGCTTGGCCAAGAGTGGTTGAAAA
>CAIWJG010000522.1 GCA_903912925.1 uncultured Verrucomicrobia subdivision 3 bacterium
CGGACTCGGCAACCCTGGGCTGGAGGACACAATCCCTTTGGGATTGCAGAGCCATCGGTCTCTCCGTCGTTCCATACGACACTGACCTCGCACGGAATATCCGAAAGGCATTGGGGTAAAGCCCCACCGCCACCAACACGTAAAACGGATCCTTGGCGAACGTTGTGCCATCCTTTCGCTTTCCGGTGACTTCCGGGTCGCGGGTGCCTGACTCGTCAAAGTAGAAGAAATACATCGCCTATTGGTCAGAAAAGCATAACCCCGCCCGAGGCCGTTGCCGGCGTGTCGAGCGGGGAGTAAGTAAAATCTTGCGTTCCCGTCTGGCAAAGAAACATAGCAAATCCACTGCCAGAGTCAACGGTGCAAATCCAGTTTCTTAGGTGCCGCATTTGTTCCCTCCCGGGCGGTAAAGAGTGGTGTCTTCCTTGAGCTCGACCGGGTGCTTTATGGAATCCTGCCGCAGGCGGTAATGCTCGACCTTGACGATGGGTTGCCAGTCGAGGATGGCGGGGTCCGCCGGGTCGGGCCAGAGCGCGGCGCAGATGACCGCCCGGCACGCCGCCAATGGCCGCCTTGCCCACCAGATGTGCAACGTCGCAATGTGGCCGTGCCGGATGGACTTCTCGCGCCGCGCGTGGGCGGAGATGCGCTTGATCGGCAGGTCAACTTCGATGAGGCGTTTGGGGTAGCTGGTCATGGGCCCACAGGCAGGATGATGTTGCAGCGGGCTGCGATCCGCCGGGCCAAGTGTTCGTAGTCTCTGTAAACCTCAAGGGCGGCGGTAGCGTGGCTTCCCATTGCGCCGTCAGCCGTTTTCAGGTGAAACATGGGTTTGCGTGCTTCCTGCGCTAATGGCATTAGGCTGCGATAGTTTTTCAGCATGGCGAGGCACTGGGGGTCATTATCGACGCGCACGCCCGGTTCCGGCGGGCTACTTAATACTGATTCACGATATTGGCCAGGAATGCGGTCCATCCAGCGGGCGTAAGCCTTGACGGGTCGGTCCAAGCGGACCGCATGTTGCTGAACGATGTACCCGACCGGCTTAGTGTGAGCCGGTGGGAGGGCAAAGTTGCCGCCGGGGAATTTATTAAGCTTCTCCTGCCAGTCCTGCCGCCAGGAGCGCAAACGGGGACCGAGGTTTCTCAAGCCTTGAAGCGAGAAGAGGTCGGGCGCCAACGGGATGACGACATGGTCCGAAGCAATTAGCGCCGCTCGGTTGATGGCCCCTAAGTTGGGACCGACATCAACCAGGATAAGCCCGGCGTTGATTTGGGCGGCGGCCATTTGCATCACACGCCAGAAGGCGCTGGTTACGCGGAAGGCCCGGATGTCGCCATTCGAGCATTTCGGCCATGTCTCGGAGAGCTGATCTTCAAATGTCGAGAGTAGAAGATCTCCGGGAATGAGCCAAAGGGTCTCACCGGCGCGGTAAAGCTCCGGGGCTTGGACATCTGCCATTAGCAGTTGCGCCTGGGCCTCGTGGAACGTATCACTCGCATGATAGAGCTCCGGGAGTTGAACATCACCGTAGCCTTCAATCAAGGGCCGCAGTGCTTCATGGATCGTGGCTGGCGGAGACCCGGATTGGCGCTCAAAGAGGGCTTCGAAGTCGTCTTCTGTCAAAAAGGCGGAACTGAGGTTGGCTTGTGGGTCCAGGTCCACCGCCAGAATGCGCATCCCCAGGTCGGAGAACATCCAGGACAAGTGATAAACAAGTGAGGTTTTCCCTACGCCGCCTTTGTTATTGAAGAAGGTGAGGACTGGAATGCTCATGCGGTCCTCTTGATTTCCACGTGAACAAACGTGTCCTCGACGGTGAACTTAGCCGGGGGATTTCCGTTTTTCCGCAGCGACGCCTGGGCGAGTTGGATGCCGACCCCAAAGCGCTGAACGTAACCAAGCACTTTCATGGCCTCGGCCAGGTGGGGGTTGCGATAGTCAACCACGCCCGGTCTGCCGAAATTCTCCTTAGTGACCTGCCCGAACGGCCCGCCTGGGTTTTGAATCTCGATGCGGTCGTTGAACCAGGTGATGCGGACCGGCGCGTTGGTTGACTCATAGGTGCGGTGCATGATGGCGTTTCGCGCAAGTTGGTGGAGTGCTGCGAGAGGATAGTCAGGTTTGCGAATCTCCACTGGCCCAGACGTCAGGTCAACGGCTGTTTGAACGTGGGCCTCGAGCTTTTGATCCAGGCGGCTGATAATTTGGCCGAGCGGGCCATCAACGTCCTCCGCGTCCTTAATCGGGTCACTCAAGGTTGTTCCATCAATTCGCAAGAACTGGATATAGGCGCTCGGGATGAGGTCGCGTGTAAGTTTGCCCAGAACGAGGCAACCCGTGACGGTGGGAATGGGCTGGTCAACACCCTGGATCATGCGGCAGGTGGCCAGGCGCTGCTCGTAGGAGCGGTCGTTCTTCTCCAGTATATCGGCGGCAAAGGCGCTCGGCAGGTAATCCTCTTCAAACAGCCGTCGGTTCAAATCTCCCAGCTTGGCATGTTGAATGGGATGAAGGTCAAAAGGCAAATCCCGATACCGCCGCTTCTCGTTCAGAATACGCTCGTCTTGCGCGGACGCAATGCCGCGGCGGGGGCCGGTTCGCACCCAGATGCGGCCCTTGTATTGAACCGGTGGGGCATCGGATGGCTGGACGGTTACCACCGCGACGTTGCAGCCGGTCAGATTCTTCCTTTCGACCGACAGGCTGGGTATGGGCAGGATATTGCCGTCGGTTTTCATGTCGGCCAGCGTGCGCAGGAGTTCGTCAGTAATGGGCAACCCCGAGCAGGAGCCGTTGTCCCTGGCGCCCAGGAAAACCACACCGGGTTTTCGATGATTCGGCAAGTCGTTGGCGAAGGCGCAAACGGCCTGGCGGATGGTGTCCCTCGCATCTCCGCCAAGCGATTCCTTCCGCTCGACTACGTCGGACTCAATGTCCTTCAAAAGCACTTCAAGTTCCTGGTCAGTCATAGTTTTGGCCGCTCCGATAATCCGCCGGTCTCTCGCCTATTTCAATGGAATTGGGTCATTGCTTTCCTTCAGTTCTGTAGGGCACCGGGTCTTCCTTCAGTTCGACTGGGTGTTTGATGGAATCCTGCTTGAGCCGGTAATGTTCGACCTTGACGATAGGTTGCCAGTCGAGGATGGCTTGGTCCGCCGGGTCTGGCCAGAGCGCAGCGTAGATGAGCGCCCGGCAGGCCGCCAATGGCCGCCGCGCCCGCCAGATGTGCAACGTCGAAATGTGGCCGTGCCGAATGGATTTCTCGCGCCGCGCGTGGGCGGAGATGCGCTTGATGGGCAGGTCAACTTCGATGAGGCGTTTGGGGTAGTTCACGGGAAGGCTAAAGGCTAAAGGCTAAAGGCTAAAGGCTAAAGGCTAAAGGCTGAAGGCTAAAGGCTGAAGGGGCCAAATCGGACGATTACCGGTCGGTTGGACATCTGCTGTGCCGATGAGGGTCGGTAGCAGATTCCAGCGTTTGGGTAGTAGATTGGTAGCAGAAATGGAGCGTTGAATCGGTCGATTTTGGAGATGGGCCGGTCGATTATCGGTTGATTCTTCATCGGTCGATTTTAGGAAAGAGTCGGTCGATTGTCGGTCGATTCGCGCTGGTTGGCCAGGATGTAACGAACCGCACGAGCCTTGCCTTGCGGTACCAACACCCCAAGATCTAACAGAGATTTCAGGTCCCGTCCCGCTGTATCGTTGGCGACCTTGAACTGGACGACACACCAGCGGCGATTGACTGATCCGGTTTCGGCTACGTGACGGACGATCTTCCTTTGGCGGTCGTTAAGCTGGGCCTCGATGGCCGGGGAGACGAGGCGGGGCGTGTCTTCGGGAACTCTGAGCCGGTCGTAATTGCCATTGGGGCCGGGGAAAGTGACGACGAAGTAGCCGTCCTGTTCGCCGAAATCGGGGGCATCGAGGCCGTGGTTGAGCATGGCGTCGCGCATGCGAGCGAAGCCGCTGCCGCGCTGTTCCATGAGTTTGAGTGTGGCGAGCGCCTGGGCCATGAGGGGGTTGCGCGAGCAGGCGCGATAGTTCCCTTTGCGAAGTTTGGCGAGGGTCAAGGGCGCGGGCGGGTAACCAGGGCTGGCCACAACGATGCGGTCGGAGAAGACCTGCACGGCGGTCTTGCGGCTGGCGTCCTCGTAATTGCGGTGGGCGGCGGCGTTGACGAGGGCCTCGCGGAGCGCGTGGACGGGGTATTCGTCAAGGGCGAGGTTATTGATGCCGACGACGCGCGTGGGATGAAACGTGTGCTTCTCCACGAAGGCCAGCACCTGCCCGATGGCGACCACCAGAGGGGCGCTGACGTTGAGTTGGCCGCGCGGCTGGCCTGAGACTCTGGTGTCGGCATAGGCGTCCACCAGAATTTCGGCCTGCGGGAAGCGGTTGGCGGGGCGCGGAGCGAACAGCAGGTAGGCGGCGCGGTTGACGGTGCCGGGTTCGCCCGGGCGGTGGGTGGCCAGGCCGCGGGTCACGAGAGCGTGTTCGGGAGCGTCGTCCCGGATGCGCAGTCCCGGCGACTCGATGGCCGCGCTGACGAACTCTGCGAGGGCCTCTGCGTCGAGCGACTGCGTGGAGACGTCGGGGACCGGTGCGGTCTCGAAGCTTGAAGCGACCTCGACAAGGTGGTCACCGTCCGCAGCCTCCTGCTCACTCGGCTCGGTATGGAATTGTTTCTTCAGTACCGCGTAGAGGGCAGAGCGCACCGCGGGTTTGAGGTCTTCCCGGTCGTGGAAACGGACGTATTTGTAGCCTTCGCGCTTTACCTCGGCGATGAACTCCTTCGTCTTGGGTTGGCGAGCAGCGTCCCGCCGGCTGTCCAGCCCCCGGATAAAAACCAGCGTGGGCAATTTCTCTTTCTGAGCTAACCGATATTCTTCGTGAGTGGCGGAAAGGCTTCCGGCGGGACGTCCGTACTCGGCATCGACAATCAGCAGGTAGATTTGGCACGACCCGAGGCAGTCGAGGTAAGCTTTCTGGCTGGGGCGGCCAGCGGGAGCCTCTTTGTCGTAGAGGACGGCCGCACAGTGTTTGAGCAGGAACGGATCAACTGAGATTAGCTGGGCAACCGCAGCACGCTCCAGCTCCAGCTCCTTCTGAACTGAACTGACAAAGACCCGGAGTCTAGTCATGAACTCCCTCCGGTTCGATACGGCACGGGGTCTTCCTTGAGCTCGACCGGGTGCTTTATGGAATCCTGCCGCAGGCGGTAATGCTCGACTTTGACGATGGGTTGCCAGTCGAGGATGGCGGGGTCCTGGAAGATGTTAAGCGAGGGGGTCGTGGCGCAGTGCAGCACTATGTATAGGTAGTAGTCCTTTTTCAGGCGCTTGGCGGTGTTGTACTCGTTCGACGTGAGGGCGATGTCGCCGGTGTCCGAGCGGCCTTTGACTTCGATGAAGCGGACGTCGATGGCGGTCTTGGGGTCCTCGGGATGGGGCCTTCTGGAAATGAGATCGAACCCGCGGTTGTCCTTCTCAACGCTTTCAACCACGCGGCCCTGGGATTCCTCGTGCTTGATAGCGAACTGGACGGCGATGCGCTCGATTTCCGGATCGGATACCATGGCCGCCATTTGAGGGGTGTTGCGCTCCGGGTGCGGCAGCACCCAAGCCCGGGCGACGTGATGGATGTCGCCAATCATGCACTCGCGCTCGCGCTCCAGCTCGGCGCGGCGGTTCTCCAGACGGGCGTTCAGCTCGTCTATGCGATCCTCGGTCTGCTTGATGTTGGCAGCCAGCGGCTGGGACGTGTCGCCGCGCTCCTGCATCTCGGACAGGTCGCCGAGGCGAACCTGCTGGCGGTTGATCAGTTCGTTGAGGCTGATTTCGAGGTGGCGCGTGATCGTTTGCGTTTCCCGGGTGCGCTGAGTGGTGACCTCCGCCAGCATCGGGTTGAGGGCGGTCTGAATCAGGAACTGCTCCGCCGCCGTGCGGTCGGGCAAGGTATCGCTGGCCGGCACCTTCGCCGACTGGGGAGCGACCGCCAGGTCGAGGAGGACGGTGGGCTGCTTGACGGAAAGGCTGAAGGCTGAAGGCTGAAGGCTAAAGGAAGTTCCGCCCTCACCCTGACCCTCAGCCCCAGACGAGGGAATGGCCTGGGACTGAACGGCGAAGAGGCGTCGGTGAATCTGGTTGTCGCGGCCATCTTTGACGGAGGCGCCGAAGAAATCGAGGTGGTACGGGGCGCTGGCGTGCAGATCGTAAAAGATGCTGCCGCGCTGGAGGTCGGGTGCGGCGTTTTCCAGCAGGTCCTCGCGGACCGCCTCGAACAGCGGGTGGCCGGGGGTGACCCACTCAAGGGTAGGGTCTTTGGGCAGGAGCTGCTTGTCGAAAACGACGTTCTTGTACTCATGGCCGAGCTTGCCAAACCGGGGTTCGAGCCGTTCACCGATGGGCCAGAGTTGGCGCGGGACGCGGCCAATGCGGTAGGTGTGGGAGCTGGGAAGCGATGAGGAATCCCCCTCACCCTGACCCTCTCCCCCTCGGTGGGGGCGAGGAGATCCTTCTGCCCCGACTTGCCTCAGTTGGATCCCGGAAATGGGGGCGGCCTGAACGAAGAAGTCCTCGATGACCTCAGGCACGAGGCGGCGCTCCTTGGCCTCGGCAGATTTGCCGATGATGGCACCGAGATTCAACTCGCGCTTGGCGAGGCCTTCGAGGGTTGAGTCGGTGATGCGCTGGAAGCGGGCGGTATCTACTCCCTCGACGATACGCTGCTTGATGACTTCCTCGGTTTGGTTCCTCGCGTACATGTCGCGTATCATTTTCTCGACGAGGTTTGCGGGGAATACGTCGCCCAACACATTGAATACTTTGCCGGTCCGTTGCGGGTCCAGGTCGTCCTCTGCTGCCTTGACCATCTCGAAGATCTTCTGCATCACACGGCCTTCGCGGGTATTGGTCGAGACAAAGTTGAGGATGAGACAGTCTTTCTCCTGGCCATAGCGGTGGATGCGGCCCATGCGCTGCTCCAGGCGAACAAAATTCCAAGGCACGTCGTAGTTGATCATGAACCAGCAGAATTGCAGGTTAATGCCTTCGCCCGCGGCTTCCGTGGCGACGAGGACCTGGGCGGATTCACGGAACTCGCGCTCGGCATAGATGCGGGTGCCGGGGGTGTCGCGGTCGCCGATCTTCATGCCGCCATGGATTTGCGTGAGGCTGAGGCCCCACTTGACGAGTTTGCCTAAGGGCCGGCCGTCTTTGCCGTCACCCGCGAGATAGTCGAGGGTGTCCTTGTGCTCGGTGAAGAGGAGCAGTTTCATCTTCGGGTCGGTGAAAACGCCTTGGTCTTGCAGCAAGTCACGGAGTTTCACGAGCTTGGATTCAACCTCGGCGTGTTCGAGACGCCGGGCCTGATCAATCAGCTTGGTGAGCTCGACAATTTCATCGCGGAGCGCGGCCGGGTCGTAGGAGAACACCAGTTCCTCAAGTTCGGCCAGGATGGTCTGGCGCTCATGGTCGGTGAGGTCCTCGAAGTCTTCGGGCAAGCGGCGGTCAATCTGCTCCTGCCGATAGGCTTCGGGGTCGGCCAAAATCTTTTCGCGCTTTTCCTTCATGCGCTCGAGGCTGCGGCGGACCGCGTAGATGCTGGAGGCAAAGCGGCGCTGGAGCATGGCCATGGTGAAACCGAGGGCCCGGCCACGGGCGGAATTCTCGGAAGCCGCTTTGATTGACTGGTCCTCAACGAACCGGGTCAGGGCATCGTAGAAATCCGCTTCGCAATCCTCGCCGGTTTCGGTGAGCCGGAACTCGGTGGTTCTGACGACGCGTTCTGTGAACAGTTTCTTGACCTTGCCGGTATCGGGGTCCGGAAAAGTGACCAGGGCTTCCTTGACGCGGCGGAGGTAGAAGGGCGCCTCGTGCTTCTTCATCGCCTCTTCCAAGCTTTTCACGTCGCCATAGACGTCGCGGTCAAGCAGTTCGAGGAACAGGCAGAAATGGTCGGGGTCGCCCTTGTGGGGCGTGGCGGTCATCAGCAGGTAGTGGTCGGTGATGCGCGACAGTTCCTCGCCGAGCTGGTAGAAGAGGGTCTTTTTGTCGCGTGTGGCAGCGCTCATCTTGTGGGCCTCATCCACAATGATGAGATCCCACCGGCTGCGAAGGAGACTTTCTTTAGCGTCTGCCACGATTGACACCCAATGGAGGGAGGTGATGACCTGGTTCTTGTCCTGCCAGGGGTTGGAGCCGTAGTTGGCGCGGAGGATGTCGCTGCGGATGAGTTCGAAGTTTTCGCGGAATTTGTCCTTCATCTCGCGCTGCCACTGGAAGCTGAGATTGGGCGGGGTGACGATGAGGACGCGTTTGACCAGGCCGCGAATCTTCAGCTCCTTGATGAGCAGGCCGGCCATGATGGTTTTGCCGGCGCCCGGGTCGTCGGCGAGCAGGAACCGGATGCGGGGCAGGCGGAGAAAGTAATCGTAAACGGCTTCAAGCTGGTGCGGGAGCGGGTCAACGCGCGCGATGGAGAGGGAGAAGTAGGGGTCGTACTCGAAGGCAAGGGCAAGGCGCATGGCCTCGATGCCCAGACGGAACATTTTGGAGTCGCCGTCGAAGGGCTCGGTGTCGGGGGTGGTTTCGAGGAGCTTGAGTTTTTCCTCAGTCAGAATGATGTCCACCACCTTGCCGGTCTGGATGCCTCTGCCGACCAGTTTGACCGCGCCGGCCATCGGCACTGTGACGATGACTTGCACCGGCTCAGCGAACAAGGGGCCGCGAAGGATTTTGTTGGGTTTGAGCTGGTCGAGGGTCATGGGGCAGCCGCGAATGGAGCGGCGATTGTGAGTTGCTCCGGGGCGCTGGTGAAAAGTGCGCAAGGGCGGAGGTGCCCCGGCGGGGACATCAGATTTCTGACTGATAGTTGTACACGTGTGCCGCCCATGAGGTTAAGTCGCGCAATGGTGTGCCGAAGCGGGAGAAGTGGAAAGGGGAAAGTTCACAGGGGAAAAGCTGAAAAGCTGACATGCTGAAATGCTGAAACGGGACTACAAGACTACGGACCACGGGAAGAAGGGGGAAAAGCTGGTGGTGACTCAAGTTACAGGGTTTGTGGACCTATACAGGGTGAAGTGACCAATTAGATCACTTTGGGCGCGTGCAACTTGGCCGGCGTTGCCGGCCATCCCCGCGGCGAGCCAGCCCAGAACGTCGGCCACCGCGATGCGCATGCGGCGGATACAAGGGCGACCGCCGCGCTTGCCCGGCTCGATGGTGATGATGGACTGGTAGTTCATGTGTTGGTCTTACTTGTAAATCACTATCTGGCAGACTTGGCATCCAGCAAAGGGATGAAGTTTGCCACGTTCGACACCGGCATCAAACATACCGCAGTTGAAGTTATTGGGTAAACTGCCGCTCAGCCCTGCGGCGAGAGGCGGCGGCAGAGCGTGACCAGTTCGAGCACCCGGGAGTCAGGCGTGCCGGCCTCGATGTCGGCGCACACCATATCCGTGGGACCGCATTCCTGCCCGATGCGCCGTAGATCAGCCTCAAGGTCGGCGGATGATTTGTTGGCCAGGTCCATGGGGGTGTACATGACCGCCCGGCGGGCCTCGGGGAACAGGCGTTTGGCTTGGAGTAGATCGGAGCCGATGCCCATGTCTATGTAGGTCACGCCCGGGACTTCCGCATAGGCCTTCAGGTAGGGGGTGGCATTCCAGGCGCAGTTGTGGATACCGATAACTCCATAAACTTCCGCGAGGCGTTGATCGAATGGGAGCAGGAGTTCCCGGTAGGTCCGGGGGGAAACCAGGTTGACCAGGCAGTTGCTGACCGTGACAAACTGCAGCTCGACGCCGCTGCGGCGCTGGCGCTCGTGCAGCTTGCGAATCCCCTCGATCATGGTCGCGCAAATGCACTCAAAGAGATGGCGGCAGGCTTCCGGACGCTCCACCAAGTCAATTAGAAGCGCCTCCCCGCGCAGGCGATGGGCGTTGTTGAGCAGCCCCTGCCAATTGATGAAGCCCTCGACTCGGCCCTCCTGTGCCGCGATCCAGTCCACTTGGCCCAGCAGCTCCTGAAATGTTTCATTGTGGTCCAGGTCCGGTGGGCGGAGGGAGGCTGCCTGCTCGTCGCTCAGATACTGGTGGGCGCAATTGGGCCAATTGTCCGCGGCATAGATGAGCGGCACGCCGTAAATGGCGGCCACCAGGCAGGCCCCGAAGGTGCCGGTCAGCAGATCCAGCGGACCGTCCGCCCGGTCAGCGCCCCCGATGCCGGTTCCGGGGAAACGACGCCGCAACTCGGCTCGCATTTGCACGACGCATTGCCGCCGGTAAGCCGGGCCCCGGTGGAAGCGTTCCCCGAAATCAATGGGCAGGTGCTGCCGATACCAGGCGGGGGTGAAGCCGATCTCCGGCCGCAGGAACGGTTCGTTGCCTTCGGCCGGCCGGCGCGTGGCGGGCGCGCCTGGAGCGATGTAGCTAACCAGTTGTCTGTTCACGAGGTCTTATGCAATCGGATATTCTTCTTCCCCTCACCCTGACCCTTGGGGAGAGGGAACGCACATCGGCCGGTTGGGATGGGTCTCCAGATGTAGAGCATTCGCCCGCGCGGCCGACAGTTCTCCCTCTCCTCGGGGAGAGGGCTGGGGTGAGGGGGAACAGCGCGCACAACTCAAGGAGAACGCAGCGTGAGGGCACGCGGCCTACAGAGTCACAGCTTAGGCACCTCGATCGGCATGGCTCGCACCCGAAACCCGGTGGCGTGGAACACGGCGTTCGCGATTGCTGGGGCGATGACCACGATGGGGGTTTCTCCCGCGCCGGCGGAGGCGAGGTCGGGACGGTTGAGTAGGTGAATGTCCAGCGCGGGCACGTCCTGGAAGCGCGGGACATGGTATTTCCGGAATGAGGCATTGAGCATTTCACCGTTTTCGAATCGCATCTCCTCGCGCAAGGCGGGCCCGAGCCCCATGATGATAGCGCCCTGCACCTGGGAGAGCAGGTTGTCAGGATTCAGGATGGCGCCGCATTCGAAGACCTCGCAGACGCGCCGCACGGTAATGTTCCCCTGGCTGATCCCGACCTCGACGCAGGCGGCGACGTAAGAACCTTTCTCGGTTCCACAGGCCAGGCCCACGCCCGTATTGGGCGACTTCTTGCTGGCGCGTTCCTTCCAGTTGAAACGGCTGGCGGCGGTTTCCAGCACAGCGCGCAGGCGGGGATTCTCCAGGTGCGCTAGGCGGAAGTCGAGGGGATCAGTGCCGGCGGCGGCGGCCAGTTCATCCATGAAGCTCTCCCGGGCGAAGTTATTGGCGGCGGCGGCCAACACGCGGTAAGAACCCTGGCGCAGGGGCGTCTCTGATCTCAGGAACTGGCAGCGGGTCTTGCCGGAGCGGTAAGGCGTGTCCACCGCCGACCCGCCGGAGTTGATATTGATAAAGTGCCAGGAGGTCAGCGTGCCCTTATCGTCCAGGCTGGCTTCGGCCTCGATGAGGGCCGCGGGACGGAAGTAGGCCCAGGTGAACTCCTCCTCGCGGGTCCAGCGCAGCGAGACGGGCCGGCTGGCCGCTTGCGCAAGGCGGGCAGCCTCCTCGGCGACTTCACCCGTATGCTTGCCGCCAAAGCCGCCGCCAAAATCCGGGACAATGACGCGCACATGGTCCTCCGAGAGATGAAAGGCGCGCATGAGGTCCGAGCGGCAGCCGAACGGGTTCTGGGTGCCGGTCCAGACGGTGAGCTTGCCGTCAGTCCATTCGGCAACGGCTGCTCGGGGTTCGAGCGGGGCGTGTTGGACGTAGGCAACGTGATAGGACTGGCGCAGGGCGTGTTTGGCTTTCGCCAACTCATCGGCAAAGGGACTCGCCGACGGGTAATCGTGCGCGTGCTGCTTGAGGTAGTCGAACAAGTCCTTGCTCGCCGGGTGAGGCGATAGGTCCCACTTGGCCGTCTTTGCAATGGCCGCCCGCGCCTGCTCGGCCAGGAAGGCGGTCGGCGCGGCGACACCGACAAACTGGCCGTCCTGCACGGCAACGACATCCTTCATTGCTTTGGCCGGCCCCAGGTCAACCGAGGTGAGTTTAGCGCCATAGGAGGGCGCGCGGAGGACCTTGCCGTAAAGCATTCCAGGCCGGGTGATGTCCGAGGGATACTTATGCGCGCCGGTCACTATATCGCGGCCGTTCGGTCGGCTCGCGGGATGGCCGAACACCTTCCACTCCTTGACCGGGGTCAGGGTGACATCGGAGGGGATAGGTTGCTCAAGAGCCTTGCTGGCGTCGTCGCTGGCCGCCAGGTCGGCATACGTGAGCGTGCGCTGGCCGGCGGCGTCAGTGACCTTGCCGTCCTTCAACTGGACTGCGTTACGGTCCACGTTCCAGCGCTTGCAGGCGAAGTCAAGGAGCAGGTCGCGCGCCGCCGCGGCTCCCTGGCGCACCGCCGGGACCGTGCGTGGGGTGCTGCCGCTGCCGGCGGTGATGCCGTCGTCCGGCACCAGGCTGGTGTCAGCCATCACCAATTGGATTTGGCTCAAAGGCACGCGCAGTTCCTCGGCGGCGGCCTGGCTTAACTCCGCGCGCGCGCCCTGGCCTCCCTCGACCTTGCCGGTCATCACGGTTATGGTCCCGTCCTTTCCCAGATGAATACGCGCGGCGATGCTTCGGGTGCCGCCGCCCCCGCGACCGCCCCGCCGCTGAGCCAACGCGGGAGCACTGACGGCGATCAACAGGCCCGCACTGAGGATTTGGACAAACGACCGCCGCTTAAGCCCAAAGCTATAATCCACGCGCTCGGCGGTTTCCTCGTAGTCCGGCGATAGCGCCTCGTCCGTTGTAAAGTCTCTGGTCATGGAATCTCTTATCTCCTTCAGGTTGTCCGGCTCTACTTTGGCGCAGCCGACTGTGCGGTCTGCCCGGCGGCGCGACGAATCGCCTTGAGCAACTTTTGGTAATGGCAACAGCGGCACAGATGCCGTTGCATACGCGACAGAATGTCCTCCTCCGAGGGATTGGGTAACTCATTGAGCAGGCCGACCGTGCCCAGGATCATGCCCGGGGTGCAATAGCCGCACTGGAATGCGCCCTCCGCCAGAAAGGCCTCCTGCACCGGGTGCAGCTTGTCGCCGCTGGCCAAGCCCTCAATGGTGACGATTGTTTGCTTATCCGCCTCCGCGACCGGCGTCATGCACGAGGCGACGGCTTTGCCGTTTAACAGCACGGTGCAGGCGCGGCATTGGCCTTCGCCGCAGCCGTATTTGGCGCCGGTCAGTTGCAGGTCTTCGCGCAGCACGTCCAGCAACGGCCGTTGCGGATCGGTGGCGACAGTGCGGGATTGCCCGTTGACGGTGAAAGTGATTTTAGAATCCATACGTCGAGTCTGGTTCAGCGTCGGCCTCGCCGGGGTCCAGTTTGATCCCACTCGCATGGCCAACCCGCTCAGGAGTGTATCAGGATTCTTCCCGGCCGGGAATAGAATAGTCAGGCTTCAAAACGAAGATGATTGCATCCCACCCTATATTCTGTCAGAAATAATGCACAAATGCGTACGAAGACAGTAGAATCGAAGACCCGTGGCAGACTGTTCGACCGCAGCAATGCCCCGAGGAGATCCTTGGGTAACCTGCGAGGGTGTTTTGTCTGCTTGCTCCTGATCCAGGTGCTGGCCTTTTTGCCCGCTGGTTCGGCTGAGGCCCAAACTCCCTTGCGTGAGCTGTTGCAGCCGCTCGGGTTCAAGATCGCCTACGAGAGCTACGTGGATGGCAACTCAGACATCTACATCATGAACTGCGATGGGTCCAACCCGGTGAAGCTGACCGACACGCCCAAGGAGCAGGAGCACTACCCGCAAGTCTCGCCGGACGCCACGAAGATCTGCTTCGTCTCGGATGTGGGCGAAGGCCGGGAGACGGTGCGGAGCCTCTATGTGATGGATATTGACGGCAAGAACCGCAAGAAGATTTCTGACCACGCGCGGGAGCCCTTCTGGAGTCCGGACGGCAAGCTCGTCGGCTTTCTGCCGCAGGAGTTTCCGAAGTTCGACGTGATTGATTTCTCCACGAAAGGCATGAAGTTCTACGACCTGGCCACCGGCGAGATCACGCCCCACATGAATAGCACGAACCTGTGGCACCTATACAACCCGAGCTGGGCGTCCAGCGGCAAATGGATTGTGGCGACGGTGCATGCCGGCATGGGCATTGACCACGCGATTCTGCTCATCGAGGCGCGCGGGACCAACATCGTCAACCTCAAGATCCATGGCTGCCGGCCCTGTTTCAGCCCGGACGCCAAGCAGGTGGCCTGGGGCGCCGGCGACTTCGAACTAGCGGCTGCGGACATTGACCTCGACGCGGAGCGGCCTCGGATCGGCAAATGGAACGTGCGCATTAGAGACAAAAAGCCGACCAAGATCTACCATATTGACTGGTCACCCGATGGCCAATTCCTCGCCCTCAGCCGCGGTCCCGACAGCGGTGGGGACCCGACCAAGCCCGGAACTCACCAGGCCGCCTCCGAAGTGCATGGCGTGTATGCCCCAGGGTGGAATATTGCTGCGGTCAAGGTTGACCGGGCAGCGAACTTGCACTTGGACCAGGCGACGGAAGCGGACTTCTGCCTGCTCACAACCAACGGATTCAGCAATAAGGAACCGGACTGGTTCCGGCCACACCGCTAAACCGGAGGCGGCAAGGTTCCGAATATCTCCCAAACGTTCACTTCTTCAGCCGCACAATGACCGTCATACGTTATATTGCCCTGGCAGCCGTGGCCGGGCTCCTCTCCTCCTGCGAAAAATCCAGCTCTAACGCGCCGAATGAGAACAAGGTAGCCAGCGCGGGAGCCGAGGCGAAGGGCGGGGCCTCGCAGCCGGTCCCGCTCACAACCAAATCCGGAGTGGAGATGGTCTCCCTGCCGGGGGGCGATTTCATCATGGGGAGCGATAAGGGAAATGCGGACGAGGTGCCCGCGCATAAGGTCAAGCTGGGCGCGTTTCTCATGGATAAGTTTGAAGTGACCCACGAACAGTTTGCCAAGGCCCAGTTGCCCAACCCGTCCCATTGGCAGGACAGCCCCCAAAGGCCCGTGGAGCGGGTGCGCTGGCGCGACGCCAAGCGCTATTGCAACGAGCGATCGCTGCTCGAGGGACTGAAACCGTGCTACAACGAAAAGACGGTGGACTGGGATTGCGATTACTCGGCTAACGGTTACCGCCTGCCGACCGAAGCGGAATGGGAGTATGCCTGCCGCGCCGGAACCGATGGCCCGTACGACTTTGGCCGTGCCGACAAGCTGCGGCAATACGCGTGGATGGCTGAGAACTCCGACCAGAAGACCCACCCGGTAGGCCAGAAGAAGCCGAACGCCTTCGGGATTTACGACCTCTATGGCAACGTCTCCGAATGGTGCGAAGACGTTTACAGCGCCACGTATTACAAGGAAAGCCCGCCGGCAGATCCCCACGGGCCGCCCAATCCAGGGAAGGACGTCAAGCGAGTGATCCGCGGCGGGAGCTGGAAGTCGAGCCCGGACCAATGCCAGGCGACGGCCCGCTCGGGGGAACGGACCGGTGATACCGATGCGTGCTTTTCTACGGACTTCTGTGGCTTCCGCTGTGTGCGCCATGCCACGCCGGAGGAACTCCAGCAGTTGAAGGGTTCCAAGTAGCCCCGACAGTGACCCCTAGCACGGACATTTCAAGCACAAGTAGCCGCCGACGTCAGTCGGCGCTGTCTTGCGGGCGA
>CAIWJG010000523.1 GCA_903912925.1 uncultured Verrucomicrobia subdivision 3 bacterium
GAAGGAACCCGCCGGAATCAAAACCATGCCCGCGCCCGCCGGCGTGTTCGTCGGAGACGTTGCATTCGTTACGGTCAACGTCCCCGCCACGAAGATGAACCCATAATTGGACGCGCTCAGCGTCCCCAGCTCCACTGTGATCGGATACGTCCCCGCCGGACTCCAGGTTGTCGCCGTCGTGCTCAACGCCGGCACTCCCGAAATCACCGACGCGTTATCTCCATTCACAAACCCACTCAAGGTCGCCGTCAACACCGGATTGATAAACCCCACCGCTTTGGCCTTGTTGTCCACCGTCACCGTCAAACCCGCTTGGTTCCCCGTGACAGTGCGGAACCCAAAATAGGTGTCGACCCGCTCCGGTCTGGCGTAAAAGCGGCGCGCCGTCCGGCTGTCGCCGGCCCGGAAGCTCCAGTACCCGCCCCGAGTCACGTGGTCCGAGCCTGAGATGGGACCGCGTGGGTCAGCGCCACCAGCATACGGCGTCCCATACCAGTCTGAACACCACTCAAAGACATTCCCAGCCATGTCATACAATCCATAGCCGTTCGCCGCAAAATAACCCACCGGACTTGTGCCAGGGCCGAAGGTCGGATTATAGCCGGTGTTGCTCATATCGTAGCTACAGTCACGACTGCTGTAGTAGTTCGCCTCACTATCGCTAATCGTGTTCCCCCACGGAAACCGTTGCCCGCTCAACCCGCCCCGCGCCGCTTTCTCCCACTCCGCTTCCGTCGGCAACCGATAACCGTTAGCTGCCAAACTCTGATAAACCGTAGTTCCATTGTCGCCATTCGTAAACACTTGCGTAAAATCCGCACTCGTGTAATATACCGGCCTCAGACCCGCCCGCTGCGACCGCGCATTGCACCACTTCGCACAGTCATACCAATCCACCATATACACCGGATGATTCGCCGCAAAGCAATCTCCCTCATTCAAAAAACCATAGCCGTGACTCGTGGCCCAACTATACACCCCATGCCATTGGCTATAGCTCACCAGATTCGTGTCCATGTAAAATGCCGACACATAGGTGTTCGTGGGTGTTGCGTCAGTGATGTCGCTATCACCGATCGAGTTCCCCATCGTGAACCAACCCGCCGGAATCAAAACCATGCCCGCCAGCGCGTTCGTCGGAGTCGTTCCACTCGTTACGGTCAACGTCCCCGCCACGAAGCTGAACCCGTAATTGGCCGCGCTCAGCGTCCCCAGCTCCACTGTGATCGGATACGTCCCCGCCGGGCTGCTGGTGTCTGCCGTCGTGCTCAAGGCAGGCACTCCCGAAATGACTGACGCGTTATCTCCATTCACAAACCCGTTGAAGGCCGCCGTCAAGTCGGGATTGGTGTCGCCTGCCGCTTTGGTTTGGGCGTCCGCCGTCACCGTCAAACCCGCTTGGTTCACCGTCAGAGTGTTGGTGGCTGAGAGTGCCGCGGTGTAATTGGTGTTGCCGGCCTGGCTCGCGACGAGGCGCGCTGTCCCAGAGCCGGTGATCGTCACCGTGCCGCCGCTTAGCCGAGCGACATTGGTGTTGTCCACCCCATAACTCACCGGCAGGCCCGACGAGGCCGTCGCGCTCAAGGCAAACGACGCGTCGCCATACGTCCGCGCCGCCAGGGCCGGAAAGCTGATCGTCTGGCTTTGAGCCGCAATCACAAACGTATTGGTGGCGGCGCCGAAGTAGTTGGTGCTGGTTACCGTGGCCACAGCCGTGTAGTTGGCCACGTTGGTCGGGAGCGTGGCGGAGCCGTTGTAGGTCACCTCTACGGGCAACCCGGCGGGATCCGTTGTCACCGTCACGCTCTGGGCCAAACCGGTGTAAAACTGAAGCAGCCCGCTCAAGTCCACCGCGGCCGCCGCCGTGGCGATCACCAGCGTGTTGGTCGCCGCCCCGATGTAGTTGGTGCCGGTAACGCGCGCCACGACGCTGTAGTTGCCCGCGTTGACTGGCAGCTCGGCGCTGCCGTTATACGTCACCTCCACCGCCAGGTTTGCGGGCTCCGTCGTCACCGACGCCGCTTTGGCGGTGCCATCATAGTCCCACGCCAGCCCGGAAAGCGCCACTGCCGCCGCGTAGGGGCCGGACGCGATGACGCGGTAATAGCGGTGGTTAGTCGCCGCGCCGCGGGTGTCCACCCAGATGTAGGGGCTGTCCGGCAGCGCAAAGTTGGTCAGCGTCTGCCAGTTGTTGCTCCGGGCCAGATCGGTGACACACTGGACCAGGTAATTGCTGCCCACCGCGCCGCTGATGGTCAACCCCATGATAGTCGACCCCAGATAGAGATGGGGGACGACGATCGCGGGTGGCGTTTGGGCCTGGGTCTGGACCGCGCCCGCCAAGAGGGCTGCCGCGGCGAAGACCATAATCCGGTGCGCTGTTCTGCTGGCTAGGTTTTTCATTCCCTTTTCTTTCCTGGTGTTGGCTGAGGTATTACTGCTACTGCTGAATTTGGTTTCCCTGCTCACTACGCGAGCAGGACGCTACCAAATGGCGGGGCGCAGCGGCAAGGAGAATTTTTGCTTTTCTTCAGCCGCGGCAACTCACGTTATCGGAGCGCGGACATTCTTGTCCAATGCCGCTAGGAATTGAGCCTCCTCATCCCTCCGGGATGTGGTGGGTTAAATTCTAGCAGTAAGCGCCCCAGTGCCCCATTGCTAATCTCGCAAGCATAGCAATAGAAGGTACTTACGCGACCCACGTCAGGCCGCCCCCAGACCCTCACCAGACCGCCCCCAGACCAACAACAGACTTCCCTCATACCGCTGCGCCTGCCAGCCTCGGTTTGTCCGGCAGCAAGCACAAGATTGGCTAAAAGGAACGCCAGCGGTGGCCCAACCGTGACCTGCTGTGGGCCTTCGTGCCGTTGCGCCTTTGCGTTGATCCTGCGTTGAATCGTCACAGCCAGAGCGCCCCAACTCACCGCCGCCCCGGCCTACTTCCCAATGCAGAATTGGCTGAAGATAAGGTCCAGGAGGTCATCGGTGGTGGTCTGGCCGACGATTTCGCCGACGGCATTGACGGCGATGCGCAGGTCCAACGCGACCAGCTCCAGAGTCTTATTCTCCCGCAGGGCTTCCAGGGTAAGCAGCGTGGCGGCGCGGGCGCGGTTGAGGGCGTCCTGGTGGCGCGAGTTGATCATCACTTGCAGCATCCCGGCCTTAATCTCGCCCGACCATACCAGCTCCTTGATGGCATCTTTGAGCGGCTCGATCCCCTGCCCTGTCAGGCAGCATACGTCCACGAGCGGCGCCTCGAGGCCGGACGGGAACTGGAGCCGGGCCGGCAAGTCGATCTTGTTGCGGACGAGGATGCGCTTTTTGTCTGCGAACTCGGCGAGGTGCTGCTCGTCGCCTGGCGTCAGCGGTTCGGCGGCGTCGAACACGTGCAGGATGAACTCCGCCTGCTGCAAGGTTTCCCGGCTGCGACGGACGCCTTCGAGTTCAACCTCGTCGCCCGCCTCGCGCAGGCCGGCGGTGTCAATGAATACGACGGGCAGGCCGCGGATGTTGGCGGTCTCCGCGATGGTGTCACGCGTGGTGCCGGGAATGGCCGAGACGATGGCGCGGTCGTGGCCGAGGAGCTGGTTGAGCAGGCTCGACTTGCCGGCGTTGGGCCGGCCGATGATCGCGGCGCGAATGCCGCGGCGGAGGATTTGGCCCTCGTGGGCCGTGCGCAGCAATTCGTCCATGAAGGCGACGCCGTGTTCGAGCCGGGCAATGAGCTGGCTGAGGGTGTCGGGCGCGATGTCTTCTTCGGGGAAGTCAATGTGGGCCTCGACATGGGCCAGCGTCTCGAGCATTTCGTCGCGCAGCTTGTTGATGCGCTGGGAGAGCTTGCCGGCGAGCTGTTCGTTGGCAGCGCGCAAGGCCAGCTCGGTGCGCGAGTGGATTAGATCGGCGACGGCCTCGGCCTGCGCGAGGTCGATGCGCCCATTGAGGAAGGCGCGGCGGGTGAACTCGCCGGGCTCGGCCAGCCGCGCGCCGTTCGCGAGCACCGTATCCAGCACCATCTTCGCGGCCAGAATGCCGCCGTGGCAGGTGATCTCGACCACATCCTCGCGCGTGAAGGTGCGCGGCGCGCGCATGACGGCGAGCAGGGCCTCATCGACGGTCTGCCCGTCGCGCACGACGTGGCCGAAGTGGATGGTGTGCGTCGCCGCGGCGGACGGTTTGACGGAGCCTTCGCCGGCAGGCGCAAAGGAGCGGTCGGCCACCGCCAGCGCTTCCGCGCCCGAGAGGCGGATCACGGCCAGCCCGCCTTCGCCGAGCGGGGTGGCAATCGCAGCTATAGTGTCGTCCAGCATCGGAGGGAAGTTAAGGGCGAAGCATAGCACCTTGCAAGCTGGGTGACCAGGAAACCACTTGGGGCCTTGAAAATCCGCAGCAATGGGGAATGGTTTCCGCGATGATGCGCAATCCGGAGACGGCACAGTTGAGATATTTGGGTATTGAAGGCGGGGGCACGCGCACCGTCGCGTTGCTGGCCGATGGCCGCGGTCAAGCCGTGCGCCGCCTGGAGACCGGGCCAGCCAATATGAAGCTGCTGACGGAGGCGCAGCTTACGCAGCGTTTTCGTTCGATTGCACGCGCCTTGCCGCGGCCCAGCGCGTTGGGGATAGGACTATCCGGGGCATGGGTAGAGAAGGACTTCGAGAAGATCCGACTAGCAGCCGCGAAGGCCTGGCCGGGAATCCCGTGTTACGCGACCAATGACTTGGAAACCGCGCTCATTGCCGCAGGCGGCCTGGAGCTTGGTAAGACGGCCAAGGGGTTTCGAGACCTGCCTGGAGAGCGAGAGACCTTTCCCCTCACCCCGGCCCGCTCCCCTTCCGAAGGGGAGAGGGGGAATCAGCGGCAGGTTTCTGGCAAACCGAAGCTCGTGGGAAGGGAGCACGTGCCACAGGTGTTGATTGTAAGCGGGACCGGTTCCGGTTGTTACGGGAAAGCGCCTACCGGCAAGGGAGTCAAGGTGGGCGGCTGGGGGCATGTCCTGGGCGATAGGGAGCGGCTATGACATCGGGCTGCAGGCGCTCCAGGCCGTGATTGACGCTTACGACCACGAAGGACGCTGGCCCGCGCTGGGCCAGCGATTGCTCCAGGCGCTGCACCTGAACGAGCCGACCGATCTGATTGACTGGGCGCAGGCGGCGGAGAAGCCGGAAATCGCCAGCCTGGCGGCTGAGGTTCTCACGTCCAGAAGCCAGGAAGATAAGATAGCGGGCAAGATATTGGCTGACGCTGCTAAGCGCCTGGCCCGCGACGCGGTGGCCTGCGCGCGCAGGCTAGCCAAGCCACGCACTCAGGTGCGGTTCGTGCTGACCGGCAGCATTCTGCTCAAGCACCCACGTTTCGGCGCCCAAGTCGCTCGTGAGCTACGCAAGCTGTGGCCCGGGGCGGAGGTCACGCCGGTGAAACGCGAGGGGGCGTGGGGCGCGGTCGAACTGGCCAAGCGATGCTTGAAGTCCGAAGGCCGAGGTCCGAAGGCCGAAGCCCAAATGGCGAAGGCGGAAGAGGAAGTTGTGCGGTCGTTAAGAGCGTCACCGACTGAAGAGCGCAATCCTCGCTCGATGAAGCTGGACAAGATGCCGCTGGGCGAAGCGGTCGCACTCATGCTTTCGGAAGACGCCGGGCTACCGAAGAAGTTGCTGGCGGAGCGCAGCCGAATTGAGCAGGTCGTGCAGGTGATCGTCCGGGCCTTTAGGCGCGGCGGCAGGCTGTTCTATGTGGGCGCGGGCACCAGTGGCAGGTTGGGAGTGCTGGACGCAAGCGAATGCCCACCGACTTTCCGCACTGCGCCGGACCTGGTGCAGGGGATCATCGCCGGCGGACAATATGCGCTGTGGCAATCCCTCGAAGGAGGGGAGGACGACGCGGAAGCCGGGGCGCGGGCGATGGAGTTTCGCGGCGTGACCCGGCGGGACGTGGTGGTGGGCATCGCGGCCAGCGGGACGACGCCGTTTGTGTGGGGCGCGCTGGGCAAGGCCAAGGGGCGCGGCGCAACAACGGTGCTCGTCTGCTTCAACCCGTTTCTCCGCATTCCTCGCGCTCTGCGGCCGGCAATAGTCATTGCCCCGAATCTCGGCCCGGAGTTGCTGACCGGCTCGACGCGGCTGAAGGCTGGGACGGCGACGAAGCTGCTGCTGAACATGTTCACCACTCTGGCGATGGTCCGCATCGGCAAGGTGCGGAGTAACCTGATGATTGATATGAACCCCACCAATGTGAAGCTGCGGGACCGGGCGGTGCGGATCGTGCAGTCGCTTACCGGGGCAGACTATGCTGCCGCGCAGCAGGCGTTGGAGCGCAGCGACTGGGTCATCAAAAGGGCAATCGCGCGGCCAAGCCGGTAATGAGGGACTGAAGCGCGGGGAACTTGCCTTGCAAATAGGTGGCCGTCGCGAAGCGGACCAGGCCGCTGATCAACACCAACAGGAGCGCGCTCATCACGTAAAGCCCAAAGGCATGAGGCGGATCAGGGGCCATCATCCGCGGCACGCCCTGATATAACGCGGCAACGGTAAGGCTCATGCCGATCGCCCAAGCCACCCAGGGGGAGAGCCCGGGGAAAGTGTCCAAGAGGCGAAGCAGAAAGAACGGTCCCATACTGTAGGCCACGGCCGTGAAGGCCTGGGTGTAAGTATGGCGGCCGTGGAAAGTCTCCCCGACGGCCTTGATCAGGCTGGCGCCGCCGAAAACCACTACGAGCGATACCAGGATTTGAGCCACCTCAATCAATACGGCTTCGCGGAGAGGGAAGTGGTTGAGGCGGCCGAACTCGCCCTGTTTCTTGCCCCAATGCACCAGCCCAAAGCCTTCAGCCGCCGAGGTGACAAGGAGCAGCGGCAACAGGTAAAGCGCCAGGATGAAACCCAAGCTCCGTCGGGCACGGAAGATGCCATCCCACGTCCCAACCGGATCAAAAATCAACAGCAGCGCTTTAATCATCCGAAGGGAGTGTTATTGGGGGACACTAATGCCGCAACTAAAATACATGACCCAAGCACTCCGACTATAGACACTTGCCGGGCGTTTGCGTTCAACCGGGGACGGGGCAGATTTATTGGCTTCCGTTGCCGCGCGGCCCGTGATTAACTCCGCGCGATGAAAGTCAATCTTGGCATCTGGGAGTCGCTGACCCGGGTGGTGATTTTCCTTCTCTTTATTGCCGGCGTCCTTCTGGTGGCCATCTGGTATTTGCCGCTCATCAGGCAGAACGAACGGATGCGCCGGGAGATCCTGCGGCTTGATACGGTTGTCCAGAAAGAGGAGGAGACGAGCAAACAATTGAAGAACTCCATAACAGCCTTGGGCCACGAGCCCAAGGCCATAGAACGGCTAGCCCGGGAAACCTTCGGCTTCGCCAAGACGGGGGAAATCGTGATTCGCTTCGAACAGCCGTGGACCAATCAACCCTCGCGGAGATGATGGGCCTGAGTTGGGGGCAAAGCCAGTCTCCGAAGGCTTCGCGCGGACGGAGGCTGCCAAATCCGAAGCCCGAAAACCGCCCAGTGAAGTAGCAGGAAGACTTCCCGGGCCAAGGAAAACCGAAGGAGGGCCGGGACGGAGATCCGAAAACCGAAATCCGAAGGCCGAACGACCTTTCCTTCACGTCCGAGGCCCGAAGGCATCACCTCGCATGCCGCTCAGGGCGCAGCTTGACCCAATAGGCCACGGCCCGGCAAAACTCGCAGGCGGAGTCGCCTGCGCCATCATACCGTCATGATCTCTTTTTCCTTGTGGGCTACGTGGGCGTCGATCTTCCCGATGTACTCGTCGGTTAGTTTCTGGAGTTCTTTCTCGGCGTGCTTGGCGTCGTCTTCGGTGACGCCGCTGTCGTGGCCATGCTTCTTCAATTGCTCCATCGCGTCGCGTCGGACGTGGCGGACCGCCACCCGCCCGTCTTCGGCCATCTTGCGGATAATCTTCACGAACTCCTGGCGCCGCTCCTCGCTCAGTTCGGGGAAGAAAAGGCGAATGGCCTTGCCTTGAATGGCGGGCGACAGGCCGAGGTTGCTCTTCTGAATCGCCTTCTCGATCGGGTGCAGCGAATTCATGTCCCACGGCTGGATCGTCAAGGTCCGCGCTTCGGGGGTCGTGATGCCGGCCAGCTCGCGAATCCGCATCTGGGAGCCATACACCTCCACAATGATATTCTCGACCAGCGCAGGGGAAGCCTTGCCGGTGCGGACGCCGACAAATTCGTTCACCACCACCGACTCGGTCTTGGTCATCTTGTCTTCTGCCTCAAGTAAAAAGTCGTCCAGTGTCATGGGGATAATAATTAGCAGAGCTCGGTGAAACTGTATAGAGGCAAGTTACAGTTCCGCCATCAGCCGTTTCTCCGCTTCCGCGTTTCCGAGCTGGTGGCGCGCGCGCATGACGGCGAGGCCGACGACCGGGGGGTAAGCCTGGTCGGCCTTCATGCGGGGCTCGACGTATTCGACGACCTCGAAGAGCAGGCGGTTGGCTGCCTGGTAGTCAAGACCGGCGAGCTTCTGGATATAGCGGGTCGCGCGGTCAATGAGCTTCAAGTTGCTCGCCACCACCCAGATCATGTAGTTGCCCATCACCCTGCCCAACCGCACCTTGGTGCAGGTGGAGAGCGCGTTCAGCAGCATCTTGAGGCCGACCCGCGTTACCCCGTCCAACAGAAAGCCGGTGTCGGGAACCGGCGCCAGCACGGCTGCACACTGAGGGTTCCATTCGGCGAGGAAGTCGCTGATCTCCTTGAATGACTCCTCGCGCCCGACATAGATAATGCCGATTTGAGCGCCTGCCTGCTGAGCGGCTTCGAGCTGCCGGCGGTGAAAGCCGTCCGGCGACAGCAACGACGCCTTCTCGGTTTCGGAAACGATGCCTTCCGCGCTGTCGCCCTTGCCCGGAGGGCGGTGCTTCAGGCCGTCGAGGCCAACCTTGAAACGCATCAACTCGGCCGTGCCGATCTTGCGCAGGATCTCGCAAGTGCGCGCCACTTTGTCCTCGGGCACCAGCGCCCGCACTTCCTGCTCGGTCCATTCCACGCACTTCGGCGGGCGCTTGATGATCCGTTCCCAGGCCGTCGGCGTGTGCTGGGAAGGCACGAAGAGGAAAGCCCAGGACTCCGTTGCCGTCGTGTCGTCGAACTTGCGGAACGGCGGCGTGCAGTAGGTCGGTGAACGCTCGGTGGTGTCGGTCAGCACATCAATCCCGAATCGGTCGGCGAAGTAAGTGTTCTTGTGCCCGGAGCGGTAAACCGATTCCTCGAGTGCCACGACATTGGCGAGCTGCGACCGGAGGTCCGGCGACATGAGGTTGGCGTGCATCGTTTCCAGATGCTTTAGGAATTCGCTCGGAACAGAGACCGAGTCGAAGGCACAGGGGCCTGTGGGCTCCAAGTCCTTCATCAAATCCCGCAGCACCATCTCCAGCACAGTCAGCATGACACAGAGTTGGATGGTCGTCGCCTGCATGCGGGTGGAGCCGGTGATGGACATCGGCCCGGTGGTGAGGTTGAGCTTCTCGATGCGCGGCTCCTGGATGATTTCCCGGCTGCGCTGCACGTGCTGGCACAGGATGTCGTCGGGGTTGTTATAGACGAAATAGACTTTCGCGCCGGCCTCAAGCCCCTGCCACGCCGTGCCGATGACGAAGGAGGTTTCGCCGCCTTCAGTGATCGCAAAGACCACGTCGCTGGCCCCTACACCCAAATCCGCAATCTGCTTCCGGCCGAACTCGGTGAAGTCCTCGAACCCTTCCACGGACTTGATGAGGGCAAAGTCGCCGCCGGCCATCACGCTCAACGCGCGATGCTCGAACTCCTCCGGCGAGGGCGAGCATTTCAAGCCGCGCGCGCGCTGCTGCTGCCAGAAATCGCGCCAGATGGACACAAGCTGGATGCTCAGGCGCCCGGTGGAGCCGCAGCCGGTAAAGAAGACCTTCCCGCCGTTCTTCAGCGCGCGAAGGACGGCGTCCTTGATATTTGTCGCCCGACCAGAGCCGGCAAACTCACGATACTTGCGGACAACGTCACCATCCGCCTCGAACAGCAGGCCCAGTGCGGCGCTCACGTCTCGCCTGGCGACCTCACTCAGGTTCGCGGTGACGGGGTGGGAAGCCTCAGTGGTCAGGACGCCAAGCTGGAATTGACCGCTGATCTTAAGGAACTCATCGGAACGCCGGTCGGAGGTTTCACTCATGGCAGCGTTTCACGCTAGCTCGGCAGGCAGCGGGGCCAGCGCGATGGAGGCCAAGCTGCGATGCCGCGCGCCCTGGGGCAACAGCTCGCTGCGCATCAGCTCAATCTGGTGAGCCGTCCATTGGCCGAAGCGCATGTCCGCCATGCCCGCCGCCGCTTTGCCGAGGGCTTCCGCTTCCGGACGTTTGATGCCCTTGATGCGCGCCAGCGTCAGGTGGCCGGTGAATCGCTCCTCTTTCGGTTCGGCGGTAAAGCCCTCGGTCGCCGCCTGCACTACCTGTTGCAGTCGGGGCAATTGCTCCGCCTCGTCCCGTACCCCAACCCAAACGACCCGCGGATAGCCCCGGTCTGGGAAACACCCAATTCGCTCGGCGCGCAGATGCAGCACGCCGAATCCCACACACGCGGTGCGAATCGCCTCCGCCAGCGCGTCAGCCCGCTCCGCCGCCACGTCGCCCAGAAAGCGCAGCGTCAGGTGGAATTGTTCGCGCCGCGCCCAGCGGGCGTTACGGTCCGGCAAGACCTGGCGCAAGTTCGCCTGGGCCGCTTCCAGCTTCGCTTTGACGTCGTCCGGCACTGCCACTGCGACAAAGAGCCGATATTGCTCGCTCTCAGGCATAAGCCATTCCTCCTACGGCATGGGCTCGCCGCGCGCCGCGATGAGCAGGCGATACCACTCCTCGCGCGTCAACTCCAGGTCGGCGGCTTTCGCAGCCTCGCGGATCCGGTCGGGATTGATGGTGCCGATGATGGGCTGGATATTAGCTGGGTGCTTCAGCAGCCAGGACAGCGCCACCACAGTGCGGCTGGCACCGCGCGCTTTGGCGACCGCATCCAGGGCCGGCAGGAAACCTTCGGGCCGATAACATTCCTGGGATGGCAGCAAGCGGTTTGCGCCGTCGCCGATCAAGCCGCCCGCCAGCGGGCTCCAGGCCATCGGGGTGATATGCTCAATTAGACACTGATCCAGCGTGCCGTCGGTGAAGGCATCCAGCTTGGCCAGGCTGATTTCAACCTGGTGCGCGATGAGCGGCATTGGACAGGCAGCCTGCAACGCCGTCACGAGGGTAGGACGGAAATTACTGACGCCGAAGCAGCGAACCTTGCCCGCGGCTTTGAGTTGAGTAAACGCCTGCGCCACCTCTTCAGGCTCAGCCAGAAGATCGGGCCGGTGCAGCATGTAAATGTCAACCGTCTCAATGCCCAAGCGCCGGAGCGACTGCTCGCAAGCGTTGATGAGGTGGGAGGAGGAGAAATCGTAGCGGCCCGGCGAGTCAGGCTGCGGGTCGCCTGCGGGGCGAATGCCGCCCTTGGTTAGAACTATAATGCGGTCGCGCATACCGGAGACTTGCTTGAGCACCTCGCCCAGGATGCGCTCCGACTCGCCGTGGCAGTAGATGTCGGCGGTGTCGAACAGGGTGTAACCAGCCTCATACGCGGCAATGATCGCCCGCCGCCCTGCTTCCCGGCTCGCGTCGGTGACCTCGCCCGGATTCCAGGTCCCCGCCACCCGCCAGCAACCATAGGCCAAGCGACTGGTCCGCAGCAGGCTGACTCCTAAGGGAATGGTTTGCATATTCCTAGTATTTCTGGCCCGAGCTTAAGCCCACGCCCCGCAAGGCGCAAAGCGAAATTAGCGTGAATGATCCGCGCTAAATTGCCGTGAATGTCGCACCATGTTCGCTCGGTAGTTCCCTGCCCAGCCCTGCAACCCCGACCAGCCTGCTACCAGAATGCGAACCGATAGCCTGTTACTCTGGAGCTGGTATTACGGGACTATCTAGGGACTATCTAGGGACTATTATGGTGCTATCAATGGACTATCTGGGTACTATTAATGTACTATTAAGGTACTCTAGTGGTGATAGGGTGGCGGTTGGGAGTTCCGAGCGGGGGAATGCTGGCACGGTCACAAAACGATGCAACACCCTGGCTGGCTCAGAGGCACACAGCTTTGGGGCCGTACGGGAACTTGCCTTTGGACACATTATAGGCAAGCTGGGGGGGGTGAACAAATTCTGGAGCAGCCCACTGTTGCGGAGCCGTTACTTTCTGGCAGTCCTTGCAGGGCTGCTGCTGGCGGCGGCGTTCCCGAAGATTGGGGTCGCTGGTTTCGCGTGGGTGGCGCCGGGGCTGATGCTGGCCGCCGCACTGGGCAAGCGGGGGTGGGAAAGCTTCCGCATCGGTTACGTCGCGGGTCTGGCGTACTATCTCACTGCGCTTTACTGGCTGCTGTTGATCCCCTACCGGTGGCACTCGATTCCGCTGGGTCCGGCGGCGGGCTGGCTTTCGTTGAGCGCTTTCGTGGCGCTGTACCCGGCGACGTGGGTCTGGCTGCTGTCGGAAGCGCGGGCCGCGAAAGCTGAGGAGGAAGGAACCGCCGCCTGGTTGCCGCGGGCAGGTGGAGTGATGTCGCGCAGTTGGGCACGGCGGACGGTGTGGGCCATTTCCGGCGCCGCGCTCTGGGTCGCCCTGGAAATGGTCATTGCGCGTCTATTCACCGGTTTTCCGTGGAACCAGCTCGGTGCGTCGCAATACCAATTGACGCCCTTGATCCAAATCGCGTCGGTCACTGGCGTTTATGGCGTGTCGTTCCTGGTGGTTTGGGTTTCATTGTCGCTGCTCTCCGCCGGGCTGATGGTCGTGCTGCGGCCGACGGCGCGCTCGATCTGGATGGGCGAAATCTTCCTGCCGGTAGTAGTGGTGGCGCTGGTTTTCAACTATGGCTTCCGGCAACTCACAAACGAGCCGCCGACCCGGCGCACACTCCGCGTCACGCTCATTCAGCCGAGCATTCCGCAAACGCTGATCTGGGACACCAGCCGCGACAAGGACCGTTTTCGCGAGCTAATCCAGATCTCCGAGCGAGCCTTGAGCAACCGGACGGATTTGCTCATCTGGCCGGAAGCGGCGGTACCCAGCTTCGCGCGCTGGGACACCAATATCTACACCGCTATCACCAACCTCGTGCGGCAGCATCGCGTGTGGCTGGTGCTCGGCTCGGACGACATCGCCCGCGTCCCGCAGACGGCGCAGGGGGAGGGCTACGAGTATTACAACGCGAGCTTCCTGGTCAACCCGGACGGTGACTTCGTCGAGCGTTACCGCAAGCGCAAGCTTGTGATCTTCGGCGAGTATATCCCGCTGGTGCGCTGGCTGCCGTTTGTGAAGTGGTTCACCCCGATCGAGGGCGGCTTCACCCCGGGAATCCGGGCGATCCCCTTCTACCCGCGGAACCCGGACGTCAAAACCGCCGTGCTGATCTGCTACGAGGATATCTTCCCGCACGTCGCGCGCGAATACGCCGACGACGACACTGATTTCCTGATCAACATCACCAACGACGGATGGTTCGGCGAGAGCGCGGCCCCGTGGCAACACGCGGCGAGCGCGCTGTTCCGCGCCGTCGAAAACGGCTTGCCGCTGATCCGCTGTGCCAACACCGGCCTGACGGGCTGGGTGGACTCGCGCGGCCGGCTGCGCGAGGTGTTTCGCGACGATCGAGGCACTATCTATGGGGCGGGGTTCCTGAGCATTGACATCCCGCTGCTCGGGGTTGGGGAGAAGCGCACGCCGACGTTTTACCACGAACACGGCGACTGGTTCGGCTGGGGGTGCGTGGGGATCAGCGGCGTCATGCTCGCCAGAAGACTCCTGGGCTGGCAACGTAGCCGTCAGCCAGGCAACGGGCACATCTTGTGAGGGCCACCGGTGTGAGCGACGCGAAATCCGAAACCCGAAGGCCGAGATCCGAAGGAAATCCGAAATCAGAAATCCGAAGGGCGTGCGGGCGGCTGGACCTTTTCGGTTTTCGGGCTTCGGATTTCCTTCGGATTTCGGTTTTAGGCAGATACTAACCGACTTTAGAACGCCCTTGGCAGGGAGTCCCGGGAGCAGGGTGATATTGTTGCATTTTCCTGGCGGCTTTTGCACTTCGGCGGCTCTTTATTAGTGAATAGATGATAACGGACAGTCAACCATTGCTGGCGGACTATGCTGCGAACGGCTCGGAGAGGGCCTTTCGGGAGTTGGTCACCCGCTACGTTGACCTCGTGTATTCGACCGCACTCCGGTTGGTGGAGGGTGACACGCACCGGGCCGAAGACGTGGCCCAAACCGTGTTCGCAGACTTAGCCCGCATGGCGGCCAAGCTTTCCCCAAACAGCGCGTTGGGCGGCTGGCTACACCGCCACACCTGCTTCGTGGCCCGGACCGTCATGCGCGGCGAACGTCGTCGCCAAGCCCGTGAAAGGCAGGCCGTGGAAATGAGCGCACTGGATAATCAACCTGATATTGCCCTGACTGAGATCGCTCCGGTTCTGGACGAAGCCATTAACGAGCTGGGGGCGGACGATCGTGACGCCATCCTGCTCCGGTTCTTCGAACGCCGGAACCTGCGATCCGTCGGCGAAGCTCTGGGCGTGAGCGAGAACGTGGCTCAAAAGCGAGTAGCGCGGGCGGTGCAGGAACTTGCCACACAGCTCAGGCGACGAGGGTTTACCTTGTCGGCGGCCACACTGGCGACTGGCCTGGCCGCCGGGGCGGTTACGGCTGCACCCGCGGGACTGGCGTTAAGCATCGCAGGAACTGTCTTGGCCAGCGCGGGGACAACCGGAGGCACGAGCCTAACTGCCGCCAAGGTCGCAGTGATGTCCAAACTCAACGTAGGGATTGTCAGTGCCATTGTGGCCGCTGGTGTGATGACCGCAATCTTCCTGCAAAACCATTCCAAAGCGAGGTTGCGTGATGAAAGCGCAGTGGTGCAGCCGCAGCCCGCTCAACCGGAACCTGCGGATATTCCCGACTCCCCGCCTGCCAGCCCGGATATCGCAAAGCGCCCTCCGAACGATCTGCCACGGAGAGAGCCCAGCAGAGTGAGGATAGCGGCACCCCCAGTCACCCTGCCAAGCGTTGAGCCACTGAGGCCGCCTGCAAGACAGAGTGTTGCAGTGCCAGAGCAGACCGTGGCGGTCAATTCAGATCCCCCAATCCAACGGTTTATTGGCAGGCCAGGAAGCAAGGTCAGAATTGAGGGCACGGCCAACCTCATCCATCCCACCTGGCAAGTGGAAAGCCCAATCATTGGTGGGTTCCTGGAAGTTGGACCGGGCTTCCCGTTGGAACCAGGTCAGACATTAGAACCGGGTCCAGTTCAAGCCCAAGTGGAGGCGTTCATCTCCGTTCGCTCCCTTAAGAGTGTTGAACCAGACGGCCGGCCATACAGCGACAGAATGGACGAGATCATGTATGAACACTTGAAGGAACAACAGAATCATCAAATCCGTTATCATTTGGTCGAGATGTCCTTAACGGGAGCTACCAACCGTAACGAGGTTCTCCAGTATGAATTTGATTCCCGTGGCGAACTGGTGGTAGCCGGGATTACTAATGAAATCACCATGCCGGTTTTCGTTGTGCCGCTGGGAAATGGCAAGCTCAAGATCTCAGGCGGCATTTCGCTCAAAATGACGTCGTTCCGGATCGACCCGCCGGCCCTCAGACTTGCCGTGGGCTCAATAGAGACCGGCGACGACGTGAGTATCCAGTTTGAATGGGTGGTGGCGCCAAAGAAGGACTCTTCCCTGCCGAGCCAAAGCGGACTGAGTCCATTGATCCTGGATTTGCCCGCGCCTGCTTTCAAGAGCATTCCCAAAAACCTGCAACTCAGCCCCAACGTCGAGCCGCTTTCGGGCAAGCCCAGGCTGCCTATGATGGTGCCACCCGGCTTGGAGAACGTCGCGCTCAGCAGCACATTTACGTCCAGCGATCGGAACGTCACCCGCGCGAACCTGGACAAGCTCTCCGACGGCGACAAAGCTGCCTCCGACCAAAGTGTCATCTTCCTGCGCAAAGGCACGCAGTGGGTGCAGGTGGACCTTGGCAGCCTGGGGGAAATATTCGCGCTAGTGATCTGGCACGCCCATAACACGCCCAAGATCTATCACGACGTTATCGTGCAGGTCGCCGATAACCCGGATTTCACGAAGAACGTGCGCACGGTGTTCAATAATGACTCGGACAACTCATCCGGCCTGGGTGTCGGCACCCAGCGCGAGTACGTCGAGACCTACGAAGGCAAGCTGATCAACGCCAAAGGTGTCAAAGCCCGCTACATTCGTTTCTACTCCAAAGGGAGCACTGAAAGCGCGCTCAACGAATACACCGAGATCGAGATCTATGTGCGGTAGGCGCGGTGACAATGCTGGCGGCCGGTGACGAGATTCAGAATTCCCCCGCCAGTCGCCGCTACGCGACGAAGGGGGCTTTGGGCGTCCACCCCGGGGGCTGAAGCCACCCGGCTACCTTCGTGAACCGCTACGCGGTAACAAACGCCGTTGATCAGAACTTCGCCAGGTGCCAGCCATCGCGGTATTTGCGCTGGAGATAGCGGTTGGCTTCGGGTGAGTTGGTGACTTTCAGGCGCGGGCTGTCCCACTGGAGCTTTTGCCCCGGCACCCGGACGGCCACGGTGCCGAGCAGGATGGCCTCCGCCATCGGGCCTGTCTGCGCGAAGTGGGATTCGGTCTTCTCGCCGCCCAGGCACGCGTCCACGAAATGATGGTAGTGGTTGCGCGGCTGGAGCTTGGGCCGCTGGACGCTGGCGAACTTCTCCTCCGGCAACAACTGTGGCGGGGTGCCCAGCGGAATGAGCAACGAGCCTTCGGTGCCAATCAGCATCGAAGATTCGGGCGGGTATTCCTTCAGGTCCGCCGAATAGAGCTTGCGGATGTGCTCGGGCGGATAGTATTCGCCGTCGGACCACTCCAACACGAGCTCGTTACCCATTATCTTCTCGTTGCCGGGGAACGTCCAAATAATGTGGTCGCCTTGCGGCCAAGTATCGCCGCGGCGGGCAGGCGAGTCTTTCCACGACTCTTGCACCTCGGCCCAAACCGTCAGCGGGGTATGCAGACCGAGCCCTTTCCAGACGGCGTCGAAGATGTGGCAACCAATGTCGCCAGACCAGCCGGTGCCGAAGTCCTGCCACGCCCGCCACTTGGTCTGGTGGTAAATGTCCGGCGCGTAAGGCCGCATCGGCGCACTGCCGATCCATAGGTTCCAGTCCAACGAGGCCGGCGGCTCTTGGCCCACGGCAGGGCGCGGTCCTTCGAGACGATAGTCTTTGACGGCCCCCGGCCGATTCGAGCACAGATAGGCGTGCGTGATCTTGCCGATGCGGCCTTCCCTGAGCCACTGAACAGCGGTGCGGTCATGGATGGTCGAGGCGATCTGCGTGCCGAGCTGGGTCATTACGCCCCTTTTAATCGCGGCCTGGGTGAGCGCGCGCACTTCGGCGACGTCGTGGCAGAGCGGCTTTTGGCAATAGACGTGTTTGCCTCTTTCAATGGCGCTGTAGGAGGCGGGGAAATGCGTATGGTCGGGCACCGCCACGTTGACCGAGTCAATCCGGTCACCTTCCTTTTGGAGCATCTCGCGCCAGTCGGCGTAAGTGCGGGCCCCGGGAACCGCTTTGGCGGCCTTGTCGAGGTTATTGGCGTCCACGTCGCAGAGTGCGACGACCTGGGCTTTCGGGTGCTGGAGGAAATTCTGCAGATCCCCCCATCCCATGCCACCCACGCCAATGCAGGCGTGGTTCAGCTTGCCGTTGGCCGAGACTCGTTTCGCTCCTGGCTGCGTGGTGCTGCACGACACGAAGAACGGTGCGGCGGCACCGGCCAAGGCCGTGGTGCGCAGAAACTGGCGGCGTGACCAGATTGATTGGGCGGAGCGGAGCGTATTGTCATTACCGGGGCGAGATGAAACATTGCGATTGTTCATGTCGGCAGAATGACGCTGCCGCCGTTCCATATCAAGCCTTTCACGTAAGCAATCAGCAGTTCTCATTTTGGCTGGTCTGGGAGGTTTGGTGTCCACCCTTTAGGGTGTCCGAGGCCACAGGGGACCATCCGACATCCGTCCCATTCGTCCCATTCGTCCCATAATGAGAATTGCTGGATCGGAGTTGAAAAGCCTTGGGAATTCGCTCAGTCTAGGGCCATGAACGGACTACGCATCCTGACGTTGCTGCTGGGGCTTGGGCTATGCGGTGGCTGCGGCGGCGGCGGCAACAAGGCGGCGGTGCTGGCGAGCGGGGACGCGGCAAGTCCGAAACTGCCCATCGCAGCACAACCCAAACTGCAAACTATGAAGCTGTGGCTCGGAGCGGAGGAGATGACTGCGGAGCTGGCGTTGACCGGCCTGCAAATGCAAACCGGCATGATGTTTCGGACGAACCTGGCGGAAGACGCTGGGATGTTGTTCGTCTTCCCGATGCAGCACCGCGCATCCTTCTGGATGAAGAACTGCCCGTTGCCCTTATCCGCGGCTTACATTGACCCGGAGGGCGTTATTCTGGAGATTCACGACTTGCAAGCCCACAACACGAACTCGGTGGAGGCCGCTTCGGATCGCGTGCAATTCGTGCTGGAGACCAACCAAGGGTGGTTTGGGCGGCACCATGTCACGCCGGGGATGGTGGTTCGTACCGAGCGCGGCACGTTGCTGGAGACGTTCTCCTTTAAGTGAAGAAGCTAGACCTGCCAATGGCCAATAACTAATTCCAAGTTGCGTTCAAAATGAGTCGAACTGCCCCTCACCCCGTCCCTCTCCCCATTGGATGGGGAGAGGGTGTCCGCAGGACGGGTGAGGGGTTGGTTCCAGGTATTGCTGGTCGAGTTAGTCTCAGATTGCACGCGAACTAGAATAAGCCAATGGGAACCCTGATCCACATGCAACGTCGTCACACGGTCATCTTGGTTTCGTTACTGGTCAGCCGGCTCGTAGTTGCCGCCGCTGCGCCTTCGCCCGCGTTAGACCAACCGGCCGCCCCCTTGAGCGAATTGAGACCTCAACCATCGGCAAAACCCGTAAAGGGAGTGCTCGATGGTGTCGCCGCGGGGTTGTTGCCCAACACGGGCATGGATTGCACACGCGCGTTCCAAGCCGCAATGGAGGTAACCCGCCTTCACCCAGGTTGCACGCTGCGATTGCGAGCGGGCGATTACCATTTCTGGCGGCAACACGCGGCCCAGCGCGAACATTACCAGTCCAATACCGACGCGGTTGTCCCCAAGTCCTATGCGCTGCTCCTGGACGGCCAGCAAGGCACGGTCATCGATGGTTGCGGTGCCACCTTCTTCTTCCACGGCCCCATGACCGCGGCTGGTTTGGATCACTGCACGAACATCACGATTCGGCGCTTGAACATTACGACCCCGCGCCTGTTCACCTCGCAGGGCACCGTAGTGGAAAAGGGTGAGGATTGGGTGGTCCTGGAGATTGATCGTAACCGGTTTCCGTATGTCATCGAGAACGGCAAGCTTCAGACCGTGGTGGAAGGTGCCAAATCCAGGGTCTGGGGCCGAATGGAGTATGACACCGTGGACGGACGCTTCTCTCACGGCGACGGCTCGGGCATTTCCCGCGCGGAGGAACTCGTGCCGGGGCGCATAAAAGTCTGGGGAACACGCGGTGTTGCTCGGACCGGCAACATTCTCGTGCTGCGCCACCACGAGCGCACCCACGCGGGCGTGTTCATCCTCGGCTCGAAAGGCGTCACCCTGGAGGATGTCGAGGTCTGGGGCACCGCCGGCCTGGGCATCCTGGCTCAGCACAGTCGCGACCTGACTTTCCGGCGCGCGAATGTCCGCCCCCAGCCAGGCACCGACCTGGTCTGCGGCCCGAAGGACGACGGGTTCCACTTCTCGGGCTGCGCGGGACACATCGAGATGGATTCCTGCATCGTGGCGGGCACAGCGGATGATCCGGTCAATATTCACGGCACCTGTTTGCCAGTGACGGATCAAAGCGGTCCGGCCACGATCCGGGCACGGTTCGGTCATGGCCAATCCATCGGTCAGTCGTTGTGGGGCAAGCCGGGCGATGCGATCTCCGTGATCGAACGCGAAACATTGCTGCCGGTGCAAACGAACACTGTGAAGTCATTCAGCATGGCTGGTCCTAAGACGGTGGAGATCGTGTTCACTTCGCCCTTGTTGCAGGCGACATCCCAGGCTCACGGTCTGGAGAATCTCTCCGACACACCCAGCGTGTTGATCCGCAAATGCAGTTTCAGCAATGGCCGGGCGCGCGGCATCCTCTGCTCTACGCCGGGCAAGGTGCTGATCGAGAATAACAGCTTTATCATCCATGGCGCCGCCATCCTCATCCCGGGCGATGCCAACGGCTGGTTCGAATCCGGCGCGGTGAGCGACGTCACGATCCGTAGCAATGTTTTCGATAACTGCCTGGTGGCGGAGAGCCAGTTCTCCGACGGCGTGATCGCGATCTGGCCGGAGCTTCATCGCCACGTGCCGGGTCATCCGTTCCACCGGAACATTCGCATCGAGAACAACACCTTCCGCGTTTTCGACCGGCCGATCCTTTACGCCTCGTCCGTGGATGGCCTGACTTTCACCGGCAATACCATCGTGCGCACTGACGCTTTCAAGCCCTGGCATCGCAACCCGTACGCGATCACGCTGAAGCACTGTCTGAACGTCGAAGTCCGCCACAACCAGGTGCGAGGCGAGCTGCTCGATTCCCGCGTCCATTGCGAACAAACCCCGGCGGACCAGGTACACCTCGGCGATGCCGAGCCCTTTGCTATTGGCGGGCTATGAGATCACTGCGGCCTACTCTAAGTTTACTCGATCTCATCCTCTTCCTACCCATCCTTTGCTCTGTCGCCGCCGCCAGCCCGCGGACCGAACAAAGCCCGGTCGCGATTTCAGATCCTTTAGGGTGGGACCATATTGAGAACAACGCCCGGCCGAGAGCGTTTTGGTGGTGGTTGGGGAGTTCCGTCAGCAAGCCAGAGATTGACCGGCAATTGCAGTCCCTCAAGAACGCCGGGTTTGGTGGCCTGCTGGTCTGCCCGCTTTATGAGTACGCAAACCCTGTGCTTCCGCCTATCAAATACCTTTCTGGCGAATGGGTTGACATGTTCAAGTATTGCTGTTCCCGCGGCAAGGAGTTGAACCTGGGCATAGATATGACCGTGGGAGGCGGATGGCCGATGGGCGGACCTTGGGTCAGCAAATACCACGGTGAGCGGTATCTTCGCTTCGAGAAGAAACACGTGGTTATTGCTCCAGGCCAAAGCCTGGAACTGAAAGATGAAGCGGGAAAAGATCCGATTGCCTGCGTCTCCTACCTCAAAGACATGAACTCCCCAGGTGCCGGTCCGGCTGTGGTAGCCACTCCGACGCGCCTGGGCCAGGGCGAGGTTTGGCAAGTGCCCGAAGGGACCTGGGATGTGCTGATTTCGCGAATGGGCTACACGAAGTTCGATGTGTATGTGGCTGGTCCCGGCGGAGTGGGGCCGGTGTTCGATTTTTGGTCAGCCGAGGCATTCACGAATCTGGTTGAGCCCTTCCCTGATTTGCTGCGCAAGCTGGGCAGCGCCAAGCCCGCGTTCGCTTTCTGTGATTCGTATGAAGGCCGGGGCGGTTCAACCCCCAACATGTTCAGCGCGTTTGCTGAGGCCAATGGTTATGACCTCCGCCCATTCCTGCACCAGCTTCTCAAGGAGGACGGTTCGCCGGAAAGCCGGCGGATTTGGCATGACCACCGTTACACTATCAGCAGGCTGCATGTCGCCTTCACTCGCCTCTGGACGCAATGGGCGCATCAGCAGGGCGTAAGAACGCTATACCAATGGATCGGCGATCCGGCCAACCCCCTGGACACGTGCGCAGAGGTTGATGTGCCCGACGCCGCCCCCTCGGCGGTTTCGGCGGCGCATATCATGGGCAAACGGCTGGTCTCGAATGAGACTTTCACCTGGGGCGCGGGCCACAACTTTATCGGCACCCTCGATTACTTCCGCAAGATCGCTGACTCGAGGAGCGGGGTGTTGGGCGGGATCAATATGGCGATGTACCACGGAGCCCCCTTCACTCCGTTGGCTGAGCCCTGGCCGGGACCGATGTATTATGCCGGTGCAAGCTTCAGTGAGACTCAACCGTGGTTTGCGCACCTCAAATACCTCAACGCCTACCTATCCCGGTTGCAGCAAACGCTGCAACACACCAGGCCCGATGTGGAAGTTCTGATCTTGTCTTCTCTTCATGACACCTGGTTCGGCCGCAACACGAACGGGTGGGCGGCTGGGCAGCCGCTGGTCTGGCGCAATAGCGAACACCCGGGTGAGGGTGGCGTCACCGTGGCGGCTAATCTGGCCGGTCAACTCGAGAGCCAGGGCATTCCGGCGGATGCGTGTTCCGACAAGTTGCTACAGGAAAAGGTGCGAGCCAAGGGCGGGCGGCTGGTGACCCCAGGCGCAACTTACAAGGTGCTGCTCGTTCCCGCCCTGGGGTGTGTGGAACCCGCGACCCTCAAGCAGTTGGAGCGGCTGGCCGCCAACGGTGCTGCCATCGTTTTCATTGGCGAGATACCGCGCGCCATTCCGGAGGGGTTACCCCTGGTGCAGGACACCAGCGCCAGCACCGCCCGGCTCCGCCAAATGATCGGGGAGAAGGCGGGATCCAGTTCACGTTCGGCACCCAGCGTATATCAGGTCGCGGATTCTACTGGAGACGCACTCCTTAAACTCCTGGCACAAAGAAGCGTGCTGCCAGATGGGTTGCCGGGCAGACTGGCGATGCTCCGAGCCGTTGCCGGTCAGGAGCCGGTCTATTTCTTCAAGAACGACTCAGAGGATCAACGGGTTGATGCCTGGGTGCCTCTACGCCGAAGCGGACAACATGCCGTCGTCGGCAACGCGCGCACCGGATCCACTCGTCTGGCGGAGTCGCGAGCGCAGACCAATGGAGTATTGGTACATCTGGTGCTCGATCCCACTGAGGTGCTTGTGGTCAAGCTGACTGACAAGCAGGTTCCCGGCATCAAGCGGCTGGAGTACTTTGAGCAGGCCGTCCGGGCCGAGGATATCCCAGGCCCTTGGACCCTTTCCTGGGCCGACTATGCCGGGGCAAGTCATTCCCGTAAGCTCCAAGAGCTGGTATCCTGGACCCGGCTCGACGGACTGAATCTCTACAGCGGCACTGTCGACTACGAGACCTCGTTTAAGATTTCCACCGTAGAGTTGGGAGGCCACTGGGAATTGGCACTGGGAGAAGTGTGCCACTCGGCCGAAGTGTGGGTCAACGGTGAGCCTGCGGGGTGCGCTTGGACTACTCCTTTTCGCCTGGACATATCCCGGCAACTTCGGCCCGGCCTGAACAGTCTGCGGCTGCGCGTGGCTAACCTGGCGCAGAACCGGATCATCGAAATGCAGCAAAAGCATCTGCCCTGGCAGAAGTGTCGCCTGGAAGAGAACGACTTTCAGGGCTACTGCGGCCCGTTGCGACTGGATAAGTTAACCCCCATGAAGTCGGGCTTGCTGGGGCCGGTGAGGTTGTTGATGTATCGGAAGTTATGAGAGAATTCGTGGCGCTTCGCTGTTTCCAATGGAATAGGTCCGCGCATTCGTGGTCATCCGGCGGGTGTGCCCCGCCGCGTCTGGGCGACCCATCCGAACCCGGCTTCGCACGCCAAACCGTCGAGCCTGTGGCCCCCGGGTGCTCTAACCCTGCCTGGCAACGACAAAGCACCAGACCGTCCCGCAGGCCTCCCCGGAGTCTCGCCGTAGTACCTCTGATCGGCGA
>CAIWJG010000524.1 GCA_903912925.1 uncultured Verrucomicrobia subdivision 3 bacterium
ACCGCTGCTGGTTCTCCTCCTTCCCAAAGGAACCCAGCGGAAGGTCTTGTGGGGCAGCATCATCCTGTTTTTGGCCTCGCGAGCAGTAGTTCCCCTGACGAATGTTGCCCAGGGGGTTGTCATTGCGGGAGTGGGGGTTGGCGCGTTCCTGGTCGCGTTATGCCTCATCTTGTCACGGCCTTTCCGATCGCTCCAGGGGGATGCCGGAGTAGCCTTGGGGCTCGCCGTAATGCTTTCGATTGCCTTGCGCGCCTGGGGCGCCACTTATGATTTCACCCTGGGCGCTTCCGGGGCATGGCTCGGGTGGGTGTTTATTGGGATCGTGGTATGGCAGCTTTGGTGCTTGCGCTCAATCCCCGATGACCAGGTGTCCCGAGGCCAGTCACCTTGGTGGGAGGCATTCGGTCCGGTGCTCAGTCTGTTTGCCAATCTCACCATGGTCTATCTGGTCCTTTCCAGTCCGGGGGTGGTGGAAGCCTGGATGGGCTTTGACAACACCGCTGGGGTGGTATTGCTCATTGCTGCGCTGGGCTGCGCTCTCATAATGATGCTGGAGAGGGGACGGATTCCATTTGGGCTGACGCGCGGCTTGTTGGTGATGTGGAACCTGGCGTTCTCGATAGCACTAGTGGGGGGCATTCTGGCTTTGCGCGTTCATTTTCCCGCCACGCCGGAAGCACCGCCCGTGATCGTTAGGCCGGAAAACCTGACGGCCAGGCTGCTGCTTAACCTGATGTTTCTGCTCTCGCCGGTAGTGCTGTTCAATGTGCAAGCAGCCTGCCGCAGCCTGAAGGAAACGGTGAATGCCCGCGCGCTGGCTTTGCCTGTCTTCCTGGGCGTGGCGCTGCTGACGCTGACTACTACGGTGAGCATTTTCACCAATACCTGGGGCTATGTGGGCAATGTAAGCGCAGTATTCCGCAACCAGTTTCATCTCCCTTATGCGGTCCTCGCTGGCATGATGACGGCAACCCTGTTCCTGCCGGGTTGGCGGGCGGCGTTTGCAAAAACCGAACGCTGCCCGCGCGGCACGGCCTTGGCGGGATTGGCCGGCACGCTGGCTCTGATCGCAGCGGCAGGCACTTGGCATTATCGGCCGGTCGGGTCCATGGCTATACCTGATACGAACCGATTGACCATTCTCACCTACAACCTTCAGCAGGGCGCAGCATTGAATGGAGACCGGAACTGGGAAAACCAACTAGCGCTGATCAGGGCCATTGATGCGGACGTCATCGGTCTGCAAGAGAGTGACACGCCCAGGGCCTCGAACGGCAACGTCTCCGCCGCAAAGTATTTTGGCGCCAAATTGGGCTACCACGTCTGCTACGGCCCCAACACCGTTTCGGGCACCTACGGCACGGCTATCCTGTCACGCTTTCCGCTGCACAACCCGCGCTCCGTCTTTACCTTCAGCGACGAGGACGAAGTGGGCACGGCTGTGGCCGAATTGGATGTACAGGGAAAGAGAATCGCATTCCTCAATAGTCACCCATCCGGCAAAATCCCCCGCAGATGCCATGCCTTGGAACTGGTTCGGCAGGCCGCTGCTTATGAGTATGTCATCGCCGTGGGGGATTATAACAGCAGTCCCCAGGATCAAGCATACCGGATCATAGCGGGCCAATTGAAGGATACCTGGCTGGAGAAGTATCCGGACGGCGTTGGATTGTTGCATGGCCGATTGCGTCCTCGTGGCAAAGCGTCAGCCTGGCACGATTCCTCTTCCGGACAGGTGTCCGACTCTGGCGATACCATCGCTATGCCGGATCGCATTGATCATGTCTTCGTCTCCAAGCCGTTCCAGGTGCTTGAGGATTACTTCCTGCCTGCGCCGGCCTCGCAAACCGACCACCCGGCCCACTGGTCAGTCGTCACTTTCCCGATCACAGCGCCCGGCACTTCTGCGGTGGCAGTCGCCCCACCGGGGCTGTTCGGTGGTTCGCTTGCACCGGTGCCCGTTCCTGAACCATCCGAGAAAACCGTCCATTTCTATCGCAGCGGTATCGTCTGGTGGCTCGTGGGTGAGGGGTGGTCCTGGCTCGTGCCGGCGCTGATCCTGCTTACGGGCTTCTCCGGTTGGCTGGGCCGCCTGACAAAGCGAATTGGACGCTGGGAGGTGTGCGCCACCTTCGTATTCGTCCTGCTCTACCTGCTCATCTGCTACGCCCTCAGCTTCCCGTTGAGCTATTTCCGCGGCTTCGTTCGACTGCACGAGTACGGCCTGTCGAACCAAACCTTCACCCGGTGGCTGGATCACTCGATCAAAGCGATGCTGGTGAACGTCTTGATCTTTGGAACAACGTTCGCCGTGCTTCGGCAGTTGATGCGTTGGAGTCCTCGGCGGTGGTGGGTTTATTGTAGTCTCTTCGTGGGAGCGGGCGTGTTCTTCATGGCATTCGCTTACCCCATCTGGATTGACCCCTTGTTCAATCGCTTCGGGCCGATGCGAGATAAGCAGTTGGAATCGGACATTGTGGCGCTGGCCCAGCGGGCCGGGATCGAGGGCGCTCGCATCTATGAGGTGGACAAGAGCGCCGACACCAAAGCCGTGAATGCCTACGTCAATGGCTTGGGATCAACGAAGCGGATTGTGTTATGGGACACGATCATTGCGAAGCTGGATCGTGATGAATTGCGCTTCATCATGGCGCACGAGATGGGTCATTACATGCTGCGGCACATGCTGATCCTCTGCCTGCTGTCTGCCCTGGCGTTCGCGGGCGGTCTTTGGCTGGTGGACCGTATTGGCAATCGGATCATTGCCAGGCTCGGAAACCGCCTCGGCTTCCAGAATCTGTCTGATCTTGGGGCCATTCCGCTGCTCCTGCTCTTCCTCACGGTCTTAAGCTTTCTATTGGCACCGCTGTCCAATCTGGTCACTCGCCACACGGAGCATGAAGCGGATCGGTTCGCTCTGGAGATAACGCGCAACAATCGCGCCTCGGCGCTTGCTTTTGTGAAGCTGCAGCGGGAGAACCTCTCCGTTCCACGACCGGCATTTCTCGACAAGCTATGGCGCGGAACTCACCCATCCCTGGGCGACCGCATTGACTTCGCCAACACCTACCATCCCTGGATAACTGGCGAGGCCGGGAAATACGATCACCTGTTCAAACGCAACTGAACGAGGCATGTCATTAGCTATCAGCCGACGGCAATCACCGGCGTCCCTTACGGAACGACTTTTGCCGTGCCACAGCCAGTTCCATGGCCTTGTCATCCGGCTCCCCCGCCCTTCCCCCGGCGAAAACTTGCTCGAACTCCCGCACTTCTCCTGCCATCTCCCGCTCTTCCAAGGCCCGCAGACCAGCACGGATGACCTCCGACTGGTTGTTGTAACGCCCGGAGGAAATCAGTTGGTCAACAAACTGTTGCCAGTATGTAGTCAGCGCGATGCTCATGGCTAATAGATAGCATCTAATAGAGGTTTGTCAATCCGGGCAAGGGGGTCCCCAGCAATTCTCATTATGGGACGAATGGGACAAATGGGACGGATGGCGGATGATCATACGCGGCATGGAACACCCTAAAGGGTGGACACCGAACCTCCCAGACCAGCCAAAATGAGAACTGCTGGGGGATCCCTCCGCTTTCAACAGGGCCGAAGCCCGTCTCGCACGCCTCCTTAGGACCGCCCTTCTTGCCCCGCAAAAGGGTCCAGGAATTAGCACATTCGCACCTCCACTTCTCCATTATGGCTTTCACAGACCTGCTCCAGGCCCCCTTTTCAGCCGCTCCAATTCCGGCTCACCCCCGCAGCGCTCAGCACGAGCGGGCGCGCAAAACCAAATTCCAGTTTGCCCGCGCGGCCGGTTAGCTCCTGTTGCGTGGTGCGTGTCAGAAGCAGAACACGCAACACGCAACACGCCACCACCTTTCACGTTTCACGTTTCACGTTTCACGTTTCACGTTTCACGTTTCACGTTTCACGCCCCACGCCCCACGCCCCACGCCTCACCCCTTGCCGCAATCTCCGCCTTGTCCCGGGACGGACCGACCTGCTAGGGTCACGCCGTGATGTCCTTGATAAGAGCCCTCCCGATCCGCTGGCCGAAAGCGCTGCCGTTATGAGCCGGAAATCCACTCCTGCTCCTCGCGCGGTGTCGGTGATGGTATTGGGTGTCGGGTCGTTTGCCCATAGCACAGCCCAAATCCTCAACGAGGCCGGGGCCGAGGTTTCGACCTACCTGACGCGGGATTACGGTCATTACGCTCCGTCGCTAGCGGGCCCGACTTACCGCCATGACCAGTTCCCGTCTCCGTGCCCGCTGCTCCGCGAGCAGCGCGTGGGCCTGGTGGTGCCGATGTCCATTGATTGGGCCCAGGCGCCGTGGGCGGAGGAGTTGCTGGGCCTGGGCGTGCCGATCTTTTCGCCCACGGGCGAGGCGATGAAGATCGAGCGGGAGCGGGATTTCGCGCGCCGGCTCTGCCACGAGTTCAAGGTGCCGTTTCCGCGGGCGCATGTGGCGCGCAACCGGCTGGAGGCGGAGGAACTCCTGGCCAAACACCCGCGGCCGTTCGTCATCAAGAATCCGCTGTGCTCCCCCACCAGCCCGATCCATACGATCTTGTGCGAGACGGTCGAAGATACGCGCTGCTGGCTCAGGAAAATCAATTACGCCGAGGGCGTCTTCCTGCAGGAATACCTCGGCCGCCGCGAGGTAGGGCACATCGCGCTGGTCAGCGGCGGGGAGATTTGCTCGCTGGTCACCAATCAGGAGTATAAGCGCGCGTTTGCGGGCAACATGGGGGTTATTGCCGGCGCCCCACTTGGCGGGTTGGTCGAGAGGGATTCCGAGGACAAGTATGGGCTAGCCCGCGAGTTGCTCCATCCATTGCTGCCCTGGTTTCGCGCCGTCGGCTTTCACGGTCCCATCCAGGTAACCGCCGTGCATTGCAAAGGCAAGTGGCACGTGATCGAATACAACATTCGCATCGGGGTCACCTCCGGGGCGATGATCCTGCGGTTGCTGGCCAATCCGATCCAGACATTGCTGGCAACGGCGCGGAACCAGAAGGCGCAGCCGCAGTTTGTGCCAGGGCGCACCTTCGGTTGCTCGGTCACGCTGGCAGGCTACGGCTATCCGTATGTCCAGATCCAGGGACCGCACCTGCCGGTGGACGTGACCGGCGAGTTCGATTGCGACGTCTGGTGGAATGAGGTCACTCGCGACAGCGCCGGACGGCTAATGACGACCGGGCACCGCATCGCCGATGTGATCGGCTTTGGCTCCAGCCTGGAGGAAGCCGCGGGCCGGGCGTATGCGAACATCCGCAAGATTCGCAGCCTCGGCAGCTACTATCGCGAGGACATCGGCAAGAGCCTCTGGCCGCCGGGGGCTACATGAGTTGCACCTGCTCTGCCGCCCTGGCCGTGGCCGCCACCTGCCTGCTCGCGTGCGCGGGGTGGTCAGCCGAATCGAGCCCGGCTTCGAACGCCGTGCCTCGCGATGCCAAGACCCCTGCGCTGCACGAGAGGAATGGGAGGAATGGGAGTGATGAGGTGCCTCGCGCCGCAAAGGCACCAGCCACTAATGCGCCGGCGGGTTACCATCCAAACCCTCGTAGCACCCGACGTCAGTCGGGTCTAACCTTTCCCTCAGCAGATTATGCTTTCCGGATAAAGCCGGGCTGGCGCCTCGAACTGGTTGCCGCCGAGCCTGTGGTCAGCTCGCCGGTCGCGATGGCGTTTGACGAGCATGGCCGCTTGTTTGTCGTCGAAAGGCCCAATAATCCCAGCGGCACCGGGACGAACGTGCATTCCGGCCGCATCCGGTTGCTGGAAGACACCGAGGGCGAAGGTGAGTTCCATACGAGCACGGTTTTCGCGGACAACCTGCGTTTGCCATCCGCGATTGCCTGCTACGGCGGCGGCGTCTTTGTCGCGGCCGGCCCCGACCTTATCTTCCTGAAGGACAGCAAAACGAACGGCATCGCGGATGTGCGCAACGTGATCTTCTCCGGGTTCGGCAGCACCAACCCGGCGACCGCCTCGACGCTCCCGAACAACTTCAATTGGGGCCTGGATAATCGCATTCATGCCGCATCCGGAGGTGGGGCGGGCTCGGTGCCGGCATACGGCGCGCCGGGCGCGGCGGCGGTTCCCCTGAACAGTGCGGATTTCTCCTTTGATCCACGCGAGCTCACGCTTCATGCCGAGGCCGGCCCCACGGAGTCTGGTCTAAGCTTTGACGATTGGGGCCGCAAGTTCACCTGTGACTTCATGCAACCGCTGCGCACGCCGAGGTATGAGCCCCGCTACCTGGCGCGCAACCCGTTTTTCCCGCCGCCCCCGCTGATGCTCGAGGTGGCCAGTCCGGCCACCGCAATCTTCCGCCTCGCCACCGTCCTTGCCGCCCCCTTCGTAGCATCGAACGTGAGTTCGATCATTATGCCGCCGGTTGTGGTGCCCGCCGCCGCCAAACCTCCGCCGCAGCTCGCCATGCGCTCGCCGGCAACGAACGCGCCAGCCCCGGCCACGGCGCAGGCAACGAACATCACGGTGGCGACCTGGCTCACGAATGCGCAGGGATGCGTGGTCTATCGCGGGACCGCGTTCCCCTCGAACTATCTCGGCAACGTGTTCATCGCCGACCCCTCAGCCCATATCATTCACCGCGTCGTCCTGCGCGAGGCAGACCTGGCGGTCACCGCCGAGCGGGCGAAGGACGAAGCCAACACCGAGTTCCTGGCTTCGGCGGACGCCGGCTTTCGCCCGGTACAACTCGTCCACGGCCCCGACGGCGCGCTCTACGTGGTGGACCGGCGGGATGCCGACGAACGCGGGCGCATTTACCGCCTCGTGCCGGCGGACTTCAAGCGGCCCAAACCCTTGCCGCTCGGCAAGGCGAAGACCGCCGAGCTGGTCGCCGCGCTCTCCCACCCCAATGGCTGGGCGCGGGACACGGCGGCGCGGCTGCTTTACGAGCGACGCGACCGGCAGGCCGTGCCGCTCCTCTCAAAGACGCTTGCCTACTCCCGAGCCCCGCTCGCGCGCGTCCATGCCTTGCATACGCTCGATGGCCTGGGCGCGCTAAACCAGGACCACGTGCTGGCCGGCCTGCGGGACGCGGACGGACGCGTGCGAAAACACGCGGTGCTGCTCGCAGAGAAACTGGCTCAGGGGAATGCGCTCCCGGACGCGGTCTGGGACCAGCTCTTCCTGATGTCGGCGGACGCTTCGGTCCGCGTGCGCTACCAGCTCGCGTTTACGGTGGGAGAACTTCACCGGCCGGACAGCGCCCAGGTCCTGGGAGCAATCCTCCTGCGCGACCCAACCAACCCCTGGATGCAGGCGGCGGTCTTCAGCTCGCTGGCCGAGGGGGCGGGGAACCTGTTCGTCGCGCTGGGAAGTAATGCCCGCGTGCGAAACGATCCGGTCGGGCAGGAATGGCTGCGCCGGCTGGCGGCCATGATCGGGGTCAAGGGCCTGGCGGCGGAAGTCGCTCAAGTCTTCGGCTTCGTGGAACTGCTCCAGTCCGAGCCCCAACAGGGATTCACGTTGCTTTATGTCTTGGGCGATGGTTTGCATCGCACTCGCAGCTCGTTGGCTCTGGCCGACCCAGGCGAGCGGATGCAGGCCTTCTATACCGCAGCCGTAACTGCCGTCCAGAACTACTCCCTGCTCGAGCCTTTGCGTATTGGGGCGCTGCAAGTGTTGGGCGTCGGCCCTTACACCTATGCCAACGTTTCCGATCTGCTGCTGCTCCAGGTGGGCTCCGGCCAGTCCGAAGCAATCCAGTCTGCGGCGTTGGGAGCGCTGGGGCGCTTCGACGATCCGCGCATCGCGCCGCCGGTGGCGCAGCGTTGCCGGGCGCTGACCCCGCGCCTGCGGAGCGACGCCCTGACCGCCCTGCTGGCGCGCAGCGACCGCGTGGCGGCGGTCATGGCCGGGCTTGAAAGCGGCTTGCTGCGCCGCGCGGATTTGACCTTTGCCCAGGTGAATTATCTGCGCACGCAGCGCGACCCGGCGAACAGCGAGCGCGCCCGGCGGATCTTCGGGCTGGTGCCCGTGCAGCGACCCGAAACCGTGAAGCTCTTTAGACCGGCACTGAGCCTGAAGGGCACCGCCGCCCTCGGCGGGCAGATCTTTTCCGCCCGCTGTGGTGCCTGCCATCAACGGGGCGGCGCGACCCCGGCGATCGGCCCCGACCTGACCACCGCCAGGATCTACGGCCGGGAAAAAGTCCTCACCGCCATCCTCGAGCCGAATGCCGGCGCCCGGCTCGATCACCTCACCTACGTGGCCGAGACGGCGGACGGCGAGTCCCTGATCGGCCTGCTGCGGGATCAGAACCCCGCCACCATCACCATTCAGCTGCTGAATGGTGCGCAGGTTGTGCTGCCGCGAGCCAACCTCTCGTATCTGCAACCCCAGCCCTGGTCACTGATGCCCGATGGCTTGGAAGCCGGCCTCACGCAGCAGAACATGGCCGACCTGTTGGACTACATCCTAGTTTCTGATTGACCCGTTCCAGTCCGTTGGTGGCACGCAAACGTTTCTGGGGCGCTTGGGGCCGGCGCAAGATGGTCAAATGGGGGTCAGAACCGAATGGCGCTTGGATAAGGCTCAATAAAACCGGGTTCTTCCGCAAAGTCGGGGTCAAAGTTGGGCCCTCCGGCGACCCCTGCTTGGGTCTGGCGCTGGGCACACGGCTTTGCCAACGCGCCAAAACCATGCAGCACACGAGCAGCGGGGCGTTTTAGCCCCTCGCTGCTGAGGTCGGCTGCTGTCAGCAGGACCGTCCAAGCTGTCCCCGTGGGCACACCATTGCCTCGCCGCAGTCTCACCGTAGCCTCGCCGTTGCTGGCGGAGCAGGCCAGCAGGACAATGAACGCGTACTGAAAGAAACCGTGAGCGAAAGAAAAGCCGCGCCATCGCCGTCGGGTGGCTGGAGACCCGCCGAGCGCAATTGACTGGGCAGGCACCGCACGTCTGGCCGGAATCCTTGTGCGTGCCAAGAGTGGCAGGCATCTCGCGGAGACCCCACTGACTGGAAAGCTGGATGCGGGAAATCCGCCCGTCCAG
>CAIWJG010000525.1 GCA_903912925.1 uncultured Verrucomicrobia subdivision 3 bacterium
ACCAAATACCCCGGTGGCATAGCAATAGAGCAACAACCCCAACATCATCCGGGGGGGATACTGTTCACTGCCCGTGCCCCGTTCATTGACCCGGATCTGGCGCAAGTCCAGTTCCTGGACCACCTCCAGGATGAAGTGAGCCATGTGATCGGCGGGCACCCAATCCCGCAGATTGGGCGGCAACAGCAAGGGGGTATCGTAATCAAGCGTGACGAAACGTGCGGCCATAATTGATTGACACTGGCCCTCGCCCTTCGTTCAATCCCGTTGAAAACAACTTCCGCCTAAGTCCGACAGGCTGCTAGCGACTGGTTTGCCGGGCAAAAACCTGCCACCGATTGATTCGAGCAGCCCAATTACTTGATAATCCCGCCGCTAGGCCGCAGGCCGGAGATCAACCTCGCGACCTTTCCAGGAGGGCACACCCACATGGTTAAGCCGGCCAAGGGCGTAGCGGTAAGAGTATCCGAAGAAGGGATTGTGGGTGGGCCAGAAAGAGATCATGTCCACGCCCGCCACCTTTGCCATCTCGATGGCGCGCGCGATGGTCTGCGGGTGATCGTTCCAATTGAAGAGCAGGTATTTCCACTCAAGCATCGGCGAGGTGAGGCCCCGGGCGTTGCGGTAGGCGACCAGCGCCTTCATGTTGTCATACGCCTTCTGAAAGTTGCCGTTGTGTTCGTATCGCTTGAGCATCGGCTCGTTCACCCCGGCGATGGAGAAAAAGATGCGGCTGGCGCTGAGGGCCGCCTCGCGTCTGGCGTCCGTGTTGAGCACGATGCCATTGCTGGAGATGATAATGATGCAGTTGGGGTTCTTCTGGCGTAGCAGTGACAGCTCGGGGCCAATGTTCGGGGAAAGGAACGGCTCGCCGAGGTTCAAATAGAAGAGCTTTTCCAAACCGAGGTCGTGGACCAGGTCGGCCATGCGCGACAGCTTATCCAGCTCCATCTGCTGCGTCGTGCGGATGCGGGCGGCGGATTGGCGATCGCAGCCGATACAGTCAATGTTGCAGCGGACCGTGTTCTCCAACAGCATGCCGCGATAGGGGAGCCGGGGTTTGGGGCCGGCGAAAATCTGCCGGTCCAGGTCGCGCTCGGCGGCGCTGGCCGGAGACTGCGAGCCGGTCGCCGCTGCGGGCTTTGCCTCGCCGGCGGCTTCGCTCGGCAGCCCAGTGACAGCTCGGGACTGGGCTTTGGGCACCCGCATCAAATCCCCGCATCGAGCACAGGTCATAATGGGCAGCTTGCCCTTGGCCAAATCCTCCCGGAAACGCTGTGCGACGGGGCCGAAGAACACCTCCGGGAAAGTATGCTTGTTCAGATCGCCCAAATGGCCCGAGCCGTCGTAGTCCTGGCAACTGCAAGAGACCGTCAGATCGCAGTTAATGGTGGTGTTGTATTCGGATTGGCCGGCGAGCGCGCTACAATAGAATCGCTGCCCTCTTAGCCGGGCGGACCACTCCAGCCAATACCGCATGACCTTGCGGATAAGATCGCTGACTACCCAATTAAATCTTCTGCGCTTCATAGTAGATATGGATTCCGGTTCCTCCTCACGGTGGGAGGAAAGTCCTGATCACGGAGCACACTCCCATTTTGCGAGTCCAAGGTCAAACGAGGCGGCGGGTTTACTTCGGGACTGGCCCCATTGCGGCAGCGGCAGTCAAGGGCTCGGACTCAAGCTGGGTAAACGCCTTCGCCAGTCCGGCCAGGTGCCGTTCCAGGGTAAAGTCACGAAGAAATATATCCCGAAACTCGGCCCCGATCTCAATCGTCATCAATGCCAGCAGGCGGTCGGCAAGTTGCTCCGGGGAGCGCACCTTGACCAGGCCAGGGTAATTCTCCGGGAACAGTTCCGGGAGCGAACGCCAGCGCGTGGTGAGGATGGGCAGCCCGAAGGCCAGCGATTCAATCAAATTCACCGGCTGGTTCTCATTTTCGTAGTAAGTCGGGAAGCAGAACAGGTCGGCCTCGCGCAGCAACCGGAGCTTTTGTTCGCCCGAAACGAAACCAAGATACTCGACCATGTCGGCCATGCCCGATTCGGCAATCTGCCGGTCAAATTCGGCTTTATCCTCCGCCTTCACGAAACCGCCCGTCACCAGCAGGCGGAGAGAGACTGGCGCCTGTTGGCTGCGCAGCCGCTGGCTCGCGAGCGCCACCGCAGTCAGGGTGTCAAATACTCCCTTCTCGCGGGTGCAGTGGGCCAGATACAGCACTTTGACCTCCTGCGGATCGCCGCCCGTGTGCCGCAAATCGGCCTCGTCCAGCTTCGCGCCCGAGAGCAGCTTGCGCCGCGCGGCGGAGCGTGCCCGGCGCCGCGGCAAAATCTCCTCGGCAAACCGGGGGCAAGGATCGGGAATCCCGTTGCTCACGATCCGGATCTGCCGCGAGAAAAGCTTCTCGGCATCCGCGCGGTTGTACTTGGACAGCACGATGCTGAGATCCACCTGCTTCATCAGCCGATAGGTAAGCGAACGCGAGCGCATCGCCACGACCACTTCCAGCCACTTCGCCAGCCCGGCAGCATGCCAATGCAGAATCACCCGCTTGAAGAAAGGCCGGCAGATCAGCATCACGACCCAATCCCGATAAAGGGCCGAGCGTTTCCCCGGCGCCGGGATGTAATAGAAATTGTCCGCGCCATAACGGAACCGGCACCAGATGGCCTGCAAGCAATAGCCTAGCAGCAGGACGAACTTCCCCAGCCGCAAGTCGCCGATGTCCTCGAGCTTCTGTGACAGGCGCGCATCCACGTGGTAGCATTCGATGCCAACTGGCCCTCCGGCAGCGGTCGTGGTGGCGGCCAGACCCTCCCCGGCAGGGTTGTTGCGCGAATGCCGGCCGGCCTTCCTGCGGTCTCCGCCAAAGCCCGCCAGCATCAGCTCCACCATGTAGCTCTGGCCGTGGTGCGGCGGGGGGGTATGGGCAAAGACAAGCAGCTTCATCCGAGTTTCAAGCGGCGGGGTTGATTGTGGACCAGCGTTCGACCATAATCCAACCTAGTGCGCGGACGATGAATGACAAGCCAAAAGAGACGGTGCGAGCCAATGTCCTGGGAGTCGGCATCAGCGCCATCAACCTGGACCTGGCAGTGGCGGCGGTGGCGGAGGCGCTGGAGCGCCGAGCCAAAAGCTACATCTGTGTGACGGGCGTGCATGGGGTCAGCGAGGCCCAGCTTGACCCGGACTTTCGTGCGATTCTCAACCGCTCCTTCCTCACCACGCCGGATGGCATGCCGATGGTGTGGATGGGCCGCTGGCAGGGCTTCCGGGCGATGGCACGGGTCTATGGCCCGGACCTGATGCTGCGGATATGTGAATACAGCCAATCCCGGGGCCTGACGCATTTCCTTTACGGCGGCGCACCGGGTGTAGCGGAAGAACTCAAGCGCCGGCTCGAACAGCGGTTCCCCGGGCTCAAGATCGTTGGCACTTACACCCCGCCCTTCCGGCCGCTGACGGCCGAGGAAGAACAGAACCTGACGCGCCTCGTGGGGACGCTCAAGCCGGACTTCTTTTGGGTAGGGTTGAGCACCCCGAAGCAGGAGAGGTTCATGGCCCACTATTGCCAGAAGCTGGACGCGACCATCTTCTTCGGCGTGGGTGCCGCCTTCGACTTTCATGCTGGCCGGATGCGCCAGGCACCACGGTGGATGCAGCGTAGCGGCCTGGAGTGGCTGTTCCGACTGGCCTGCGACCCTGGCCGGCTGTGGAAGCGATACTTGAAGAACAACCCGCTGTTTCTGTTCCGCGCCTTCTGCCAGGTGACTGGGATCAGGAAATACCGCATCGAATAGCCCTGCGCGAGCCGGCGAGGCGCAGTTGGAAGCTCAAGCCAGGCAGGCGGGCGGACCCGGACCGGCGACGGCCAGGCGGTTCCGTCCGGGTTGAACGCCAACATCAACCTGTATCCAGATCATTAGTGATGTTAAAACATAGCGTCAGATTATGCACAATATATGGAGAGCGTTTAGCAAGCCATGTTGAGAGTCTCAGTGTGATTTGGCGTTAGCTCCCCTTGGATATAATGAACTATCGTCGCATTCGACGGGATGTCGTCAACGATGACGAAATGCCGCCGGAGGCGGGCAGGGAGAAGGCCGGCGGTAAACATGTGTTCAGCGGAGAGACTTATGATGGAAATACATCGCACGATTAAGTACGACGCGGACCGGGTCAAAGGCTTCGGCAAGGAAGTTATGAGTGTGCCAGGGTGCGAGCAATTGGAAGGTTGCATCCAGTGCGGCACTTGCTCCGGTGTATGCCCACTGAGCATTTACATGGATTACACGCCGCGCCAGGTCATGGCGCTGACCCGCGGCGACTTCAAGAACGAGGTCCTCAGCAGCCATACCATCTGGCTGTGCGCCTCCTGCTACGCCTGCACCGTGGAATGCCCGCGCGAAATCCGCATCACCGACATCATGTATGAGCTCAAGCAGCGGGCCATTCACGAGGGGAGATATCCGAAGCGATTCCCGATCCCCGTGCTGGCGCGGGAGTTCAGCGCGATGGTGAAGAAGCATGGCCGCATCACCGAGATGCTGCTGGTCTTCAAGCTGTTCCTGAAGACCAACCCGTTCGCGGCGATGGGCAACTGGCGGATGGGCCTCGACCTGATGAAGACCGGCCGCTTCTCCTTGGCCACGGAGAAGATCAAACAGCACGGAGACATTGCCCGCATGTTGGACGCCACCGACACCAAGAAAGAGTCCTGAGCATGAAATACTCCTACTTCCCCGGTTGTTCGTTGAAAGGCCTGGGCCGTGCCTACGAGGAATCGCTGCTGCCCGTGATGAAGCACTTGGGTGTCGAATTGCAGGAATTGGCCGACTGGAACTGCTGCGGCGCGACCGCCTACATGGCAGTGGACGAAGCCAAAGCCTGCGTGCTGGCGGCCCGCAATCTGGCCCTGGCTGAACAGCAAGGCAACCGTCCCCTCATCGCCCCCTGCGCCGCCTGCTATCTGGTGCTGAATAAGACCAAGCACTATTTCCACGATTACCCGGCGATGAAAGAGACCATTGATCGCGCACTCGCGACAGTCGGATTGCGCTACAACGGCGATACCCCAGTACGCCATCCGCTGGATGTGCTGATCAATGACGTCGGCCTGGAAGCCATCAAACAAAAGGTACGCCAGCCGCTCAAAGGCTTGAAGGTCGCCACCTACTACGGCTGTCAACTTGTCCGCCCCTATGCGACGTTCGATGACCAATACAACCCTACGACCATGGACCGCCTGGTGGAGGCGCTCGGCGCCACGGTCGTTCGTTACCCGCTGAAGACCAAGTGCTGCGGCGGCAGCCTGACAGGGACGGTGCCCGAGGCGGGCATCCGCATGGTCTATATTCTCCTCAACGAAGCCAAGAAGCGCGGGGCTGATTGCCTCGCGACCGTCTGCCCGCTGTGCCAGTTCAATCTCGATGCCTACCATGCGCCGGTCACGGCCCAATACGGGCCGGTGCTGGTGCCAACCGTTTATTTCACGCAGTTGATGGGCCTGGCGTTCGGCCTGCCGGAGCAGGAGCTGGGTCTGAATCGGGCCGCCATTCCCTTCAAGTGGCGGCCCGCTGAGGCGGCGTCAGCCAAGGTGGCCGCCGCAGCCTGAGCCGCTGTCCTGTAGGCCGCGTGCTCTCACGCGGCGAGCAGCCTGAGTCGGAAGCCAACAAGAGCCGAATATCGAAATCTGAAGATGAAAGAGCAATCGAACGGTGAGATTCGCATCGGGTTCTATATCTGCCATTGCGGTCACAACATCGCGGCGATGGTGGATTGTCCCGAGGTCGCGAAGTACGTGGAGAAGATGCCGGGCGTGGCGCTTTCCCGGGACTACAAGTACATGTGCTCGGACCCCGGGCAGGAACTCATTCAGAAGGACATTCGCGAGTTCGACCTCAACCGCGTGGTGGTGGCCTCCTGTTCGCCGCTGCTGCATGAGCACACGTTTCGCGGCGCCACCGAGGCTGGCGGGCTCAACCCGTTCTTCTTCCACATGGTAAACATCCGCGAGCATGACTCGTGGGTGCATACCGACCGCAATGAAGCCACCGAGAAAGCCAAGGCACTGGTCCGTGCCGCGATCGAACGCGTCGCCTTTCACCGTGCGCTCGAAGTGAAGAAGGTGCCGATTCACCCGGACGTGCTGGTGGTGGGCGGCGGCATCGCCGGCATCCACGCGGCGATGACCCTGGCCAACGCGGGCAAGAAGGTCTTCCTGGTCGAGCGCGAGCCGTCCATTGGCGGCCACATGGCGAAGTTCGACAAGACGTTCCCGACCCTCGACTGCGCGGCCTGCATTTTGACGCCGAGAATGTCCGAGGTTGGCGCGCACAAGAACATCACCCTCTGGACCTACTCGGAGGTCACCAAGGTTGACGGCTATGTGGGCAACTTCACCGTAACCGTCAAACGCAAGCCGCGCTACATCAACGAGGATCTCTGCACCGGCTGCCAGGAGTGCATCGCCAACTGCGTCTATAAAGAACCCAAGTTCCTCGATGAGTTCAACGAGGGTCTTGGCAAGCGCAAGCCGGTTTATATCCCCTTCCCGCAAGCAACGCCCCAGGTCGTCCTCATTGACCCCGAAGTCTGCCTGAATTTCAAACGCGGTGTGCTCACCGACAAATGCAAGAAGACGTGTGTCGAAGCCTGCGGCGAGAAGAAGGCGATCACCTTCACGCAGCAGGATGAGATCAAGGAAGTCAAGGTCGGCAACATCATCATCGCAACTGGCTTTCAGACCTTCGACGCCAAGCGCGTCCCGCAATACGGCTACGGCACCTACCCCAACGTCTATACTGCGCTGGAGGTCGAGCGCCTCGTCAACGCCTCCGGTCCGACGGGCGGCGAAGTGATCCTGCGTGACGGCAAGCATCCGAAGGCGATCGGCATCATCCACTGCGTCGGTTCGCGCGACAACAGGACCAACCGCTGGTGCTCGCGCGTCTGCTGCATGTATTCCTTGAAGCTGGCGCACCTGCTCAAAGAGCACACGGATGCCGAAATCTTCAACTTCTACATTGATATGCGCACGCCCGGCAAGGGCTACGAGGAGTTCTACAACAAGCTGCTCGAAGAAGGCGTGCAGTTCATCCGCGGACGCGTGGGCGAAGTCACCGACTGGGCGATGACCCCTGAAGAAGAGGGCAAGCTGGTGCTGCGGGTCGAAGACACTCTGGCCGGTTTTGTGCGCCGCATCCCGGTGGATATGGTGGTGCTCTCGACCGGCCTCGAGCCGCAGGCCGACGCGCAGGACGTGCGGCGCTTGTTCAACATGAGCTGCGGCACTGAAGGCTTCTTCCTGGAGCGGCATCCGAAGCTGGCCCCGGTGAACACCTTCACCGACGGCATCTTCCTCGCCGGTGCCTGCCAGGGGCCGCGCGACATTCCGGACACCGTCGCTCAGGCCGGTGCAGCGGCTGCCGAAGCGCTGGTGCTCATTGACAGGGGCTACATCGAGCAGGAGCCGAACACCGCCTATGTGCTGGAGAACGAGTGCTCCGGCTGCAAATCGTGCATCCCACTCTGTCCGTACACCGCCATCACATTCGATGAGGCAAAGGAGAAGGCGCTCATCAACGAAGCCCTCTGCAAAGGCTGCGGAACCTGCGTTGCTTCCTGCCCGTCGGGGTCCATCGCGCAGCGCCTGTTTGAAGACGAAGAGGTGTTTAGCGAGATTCGGGGCCTGCTGGCGTTCTAGAAATCCGAATAACAGCCTTATGAGGCGATTGCAAAACTCCGTAGCAGCCGAGGTGACGAGGCTCAAACTTCAAGCGAATTAGAGCCTCCTCACGTCGGCTGCTACGATTCTGAAATTAGCTCTTATGAATGAAGTAATCAAACCACCCAACAGCTCCTGGCGTCCGAGGGTCGTTGCCTTCTTCTGCAACTGGTGTACTTACACCGCAGCGGACCTCGCCGGCGTGTCGCGGCTCAAGTATGCCCCAAACATCCGCGTCATCCGCCTTATGTGCTCCGGGCGGGTTGATCCGCAGTTCATCCTGGACGCGCTGGCCAGGGGTGCCGACGGCGTGCTCATCGGCGGCTGCCATCCGGGCGACTGCCACTACGTCGAAGGCAATTACAAGATGCTCCGCCGGTTCCAGATGTTGAAGCGAATGCTCAAGGATTTGGGCATTGAAGAGGAGCGCGTGCGGCTGGAGTGGATCTCTGCCGCCGAGGGTGAAAAGGTCAAACGCGTGGTGAATGAAATGGTCGGGCAGGTCCAGAAGCTGGGACCGCTGGGCATGCCGGGGAAGTTCGAAGAATGGGACAAGGAAATGGAACACTTTGCCGCGCAAGTGGAGGAGAAAGACGCCGCAGCGGCATGTAGTTGCGCCACGGCGAACAAGCCAGAGCTCACCACAGCCTGAATCCATGAACTTGCCATCCATAGCCCTGAATGCTTGCCAAGACAAACGCTGAAACGCTGAAATGCTGAAATGCTGAAACCCGACCCATGCTCACATCCCCTTCCCATTTCAGCATTTCTCAGTCGGAAGAATGCCAGAGCCCGATTGGAAGAGGCGATTGCCCGCTAAACACGCGAAATGACGCTAAAAGAAGACACGGATTGCACGAACTATCACAGATGAAATCCCATAATTCGTTTTCGCGTCTTTTCGCGTGTTTAGCGGGCAACCACTTCTCACCTCCTATCAGTTGCAACCATGTAACCATGCAACCATGCAACCCATGTAACAATATGCCTCCACTCCCACGCCTATGAATGCCTCCCCCAAACCGAAAGTAGCCTTCTATTGGTGCGCCTCGTGCGGAGGCTGCGAAGAAACCGTCGTTGACTTGGCCGAGGACATCCTCGGCGTCGTCGCAGCGGTGGACATTGTCCTCTGGCCCGTAGCGATGGACTTCAAGTACAAGAGCATCGAGGCGATGCCCGACAAGTCCATTACCGCCACGCTCCTCAACGGGGCCATCCGGTCCACCGAACAGGAGGAAATGGCCCGCCTGATGCGCCGCAAGAGCCAATTCCTCATCGCCTACGGCTCGTGTGCCATCAGCGGCGGCATTCCCGGCTTGGCTAACCAGTTTCCCCGAGAGCAGATCCTCAAGTACAACTACGAAGACGCCCCGACGCTCGGCAACGGCGGGCCAAAGACACGGCCCCAGTTGAAGTTCGCCGAAGCCGGTCGCGAAGTCTCGCTGCCTGAGCTCCACAACGTCGTCCGCTCGCTGGACCAGGTGGTAGATGTAGATTACTACGTGCCAGGTTGTCCGCCGACACCCAACCTGACCAAGGCAGCCGTTACCGCCCTGCTCGAAGGCAAGCTGCCGCCCAAAGGCTCCGTCCTGGCGCCCGACATTGCCCTGTGCGACGAGTGTTCACGCAAGAAGTCCAAGCCCATAAACGTCAGCTTTACTGAATTCAAACGCCCGCACCAGTTGCTGGCCGACCCCGAAGTCTGCTTCCTGGCGCAAGGTGTGGTCTGCATGGGCCCGGCGACCCGCAGCGGTTGCGGCTCACAATGCACCACCGGCAACATGCCCTGCACCGGTTGCTTCGGCCCCACCTCGCGCGTCCGCGACCAGGGGCTCAAGATCATGTCCTCCATTTGCGCCAATGTCGCGCCGAAGGAAGAAGGCGACATTGACAAGGTGCTCGCAGGCATCCCGGACCCAATTGGCACCTTCTACCGCTACGGCCTCGCCAAGAGCATGCTGCGCCGGAAGATCAATCTGCCCCCTTAAGACGCGTGACCTCAGTTCATGCGTAACCATGCACCCCATGCAACCATGCACCCCATGCAACCATGCACCTCATGTAACCATGCACCTCATGTAACCATGCACCTCATCTAACCACTCATGAATCCCGCCACCCAACAAGCTTTCGACCAAGGCAACCTCCGCGCCAACGCCGCCTACCAGGACGGTCGG
>CAIWJG010000526.1 GCA_903912925.1 uncultured Verrucomicrobia subdivision 3 bacterium
GGGCGGCTGCGGACAGGAATGTCCGCGCTCCGCTAGCTCTCCTTCCGCGGGAACAGCGGGGCCGGGTCACCGATGGTTTGACCGGCCACCAGACGACCCCAACGCGCTCCGGAAAGCTTGTCCGGCGAACCGGGCAGTCCAAGCTGCGCATTGATCTTCGAAGCCGTGCCCGGCAGAAACGGCCACAGCAGCACGGCGAGTATCCGGCAGACTTCCGCCAGGTTATACAGCACTTCGTCCAGGCGCTCAGCCTTGGCTGGATCCTTGGCTAGCTTGAACGGCGCAGTGTGATCCACGTACTGATTGGCCCTGGTGACCAACGACCAGATGGACTGGAGTGCTCCTTGGAGTTGGTTCTGCTCCAGCAAAGCGCGTGTTTCCGCGATCACCTTCTCAGCCTCCGGCGCAAGCTCGCTCGACGCCTTGGGCACCACCCCATTCCGGTAGCGTTTGAGCATTGAAAGCGAGCGGTTAACCAAGTTGCCCAAGCCGTTGGCCAATTCCGCCGAGTAGCGCGCCTTGAAGCCGGCTTCGGTCCAGTTTCCATCCGGGCCGATGTCCAGCTCCCGCACCACATAGAAGCGAAATGCATCCACACCCCACTCGTTGATGATCGCCACCGGGTCAACGACGTTACCCGTGCTCTTGCTCATCCGCTGGCCATCCTTCTGCCACCAGCCATGTACCAGGACCTGTTTCGGGAGCGGAGCCCCCATGGCTTTGAGCATAATGGGCCAATAGACCGCGTGGAATTTCAAGATGTCCTTGCCGACCAGATGGATGTCAGCCGGCCACAGAGGGAGTAGCGAGCCAGCGGCCGAGGCTTCGGGTCGAAGCGAGCTCGGGACGCCAGGATCCCCTTGGGCGGCGGGGATAGTGATGTAATTGGACAGCGCGTCGAACCAGACGTAGGTGACGAAATCGGGAGCGAACGGCAGCGGAATGCCCCAGTTCAAGCGCGCAGCCGGGCGGCTGATGCACAAGTCCTCCAGCACGTTGTTCTTCAGAAAACCGAGCACCTCGTTTCGCCGATAGGCGGGCGCGACGAACGTCGGGTTCTGCTCGATGTAATCAATCAACCACTGCTGGTGGTCCTTCAGACGGAAGTAGTAATTCTCCTCGTCAAGTTCGACGACCTCCCCGTAAGCCGGATCAAATGTGCCGTCCGGGCGGCGGTCTTTGTGCGTCAGGAAGGTTTCCTCCCGCGCCGAATAGAACCCGCGATAGACTTCCTTGTAGAAGTGCCCTTCGGCGTGGAGCTTTGAGAGGATCGCCTGCACCACCTGCTTATGGCGCGCTTCGGTGGTGCGGACGAAGTCGTCGTTGGTCAGCTCCAGCTTCGCCGCAAACGCCTGCCAGACCGCGGCCAGCTCATCGCAATACGCCTGGGGGCTCTTTCCCTGCGCCACCGCCGCCTGCTGGACTTTCTGGCCGTGCTCATCCAAGCCGGTCAGGAAGAACGTCTCCTGCTCCAGGCTGCGATGGGCCCGCGCGATAACGTCCGCGACGACCTTCTCGTAGGCATGGCCCAGATGCGGCTGGCCATTGACGTAATCAATGGCCGTTGTGATGTAAAAGCGCTTGCTCATGTGCCCCTACTGTGAAGGACAGAGGCGCCGTTGGCAACTGCTTCAGCTCGACCGTCAGCTCATTATGGACGAGATGGGGAAGCCGGGTGAGGGCACCCGGCCTACAAGTGGGCGGTTTTGCGGGGGATGTAGGCCGGGTGCCCCCACCCGGCGGGGGTGACAGGGCCATAATGACAATCGCTGCACAAGCGGCCTTCGCGTTTCAGTTCCATGATGGTTTTACTATCATCAACCCACATTGACAAGTTTCACACCTCACGCATTCCCATCGCCCAAGGCTTTTCTTGGCGCGGAGCCATTAACCATAGCCAATCCCTGCCCCCCAGCGCATCCATCATACCTCCGTAGTACCTCCGTAGTATGTCCGTAGTACGTCCGAAGTACCTCCGTATGACTATCGGAGGTACTACGGAGGTACTTCGGAC
>CAIWJG010000527.1 GCA_903912925.1 uncultured Verrucomicrobia subdivision 3 bacterium
AGCATTTCGGTGCTGCTTTTTCGGCAGCGGCGGCGGTATCCGCTTTTGCTGATGGGCTGGCTCTGGTACTGCGGGACGTTGGTACCAGTGATTCAATTGGTGCAGACAGGGGGCCACGCGATGGCGGACCGCTACACTTATATTCCCTCGGTAGGAGTGCTGGTCGTCGCCGTCTGGGGGGCGTGCGAACTTACCCGGCGCTGGCGGTATCGGGTGATGGCGTTGTCCGTGGCCGGTGGTGCGGCGGCTCTCCTCTGCCTGGCGTTGACGCGGCAACAGCTCGGGCATTGGCAGGACAGTGAAACCCTTTTCCGTCATGCGGTCGAAGTCACGGAGAATAATTACGTTGCCTACGATAACCTGGGCACCGTCCTCGGCCAGAAAGGCCAGTTGGACGAGGCGATCCGCCAATTCCGGGAAGCGGTCCGACTGAAACCGGATCACGCCAACGCCCGCTGCAACCTCGGTATCGCCCTGGAAAAGACAGGCCAAACCGACGAGGCAATCCACCAACTCCAGGAAGCCATTCGCCTCAAGCCGGATCACGCCAACGCCCATTGCAATCTCGGCAGCGCCCTTGAAAAGAAGGGCCAGATGGACGAGGCGATGCGCCAGTTCCAGGAAGCCATCCGCCTGCAGCCGGATCACGCTGATGCCCACAACAACCTCGGCGTTAACCTCGGCAAGCGAGGTCAACTCGACGCGGCCATTGACCAGCTCCGGGAATCCATCCGCTTGAGACCGAACCACGCCGAAGCCCACAACAATCTGGGGACTGCCTTCCTCCAGCAAGGCCGCACTGACGAGGCCATCGCCCAATACCGGGAAGCACTCCGCCTGAAACTGGACTACACCGATGCCCAAAACAACCTCGCTCGCGCACAGGCAGTGAAGAACGCCATGCCGGGCCGGTGATTCAGGGCCGGCGCAGGCGGGACGCCGTTCTTTCTTTCCGCAGCCTCAGGACGACGGTTACTTCGCCGTAAACTACACCGACGAGAAAACCAAGTGGCAGAATTCCCCAACTGTTCGGCCTGGGAAGTCCGGCGTTATCCTTCGGCATTATCCTTTGCTTTTGCCCGCAGGGGTATATTATCGGTGCTGTGAAAACCGTGCGACTGGGCCTCACGCACTGCCTTCTCAGGGGGGGCCTTCCTCACTTGGTTTGTGCCAGCCTCCTGCTGGGCTGCTTCACCCTGCGGCTTCGGGCACAACCGGCTGGTGGGCTGTTTGGTCCACGGCCGTCGTTTGATGTCACGAACCGCCTGGTCAGTGTGAGTGTCTTCCAATGGTTCACTTCCAGTGGCGGCCAGCTTAGCGGGCCGTGGCGGCCGGTCGAGGGGCGCTCGAACTGGACCGGCACGACCAATTTCTGGCGCAGCCAGATCAAACAGATCATGGCCGCGAACATTGACGTGCTTTACGTCCATTTGATCCCGTCCTCCGAGCAGCAGCGGATCAATCTGTTTCAGGCGCTCAACCAGCTTCGCGGCGAAGGGTGGAATGTGCCGAAGGTGGCGCCGTTTCTGGACCCGATGATCACGTGGAATGAGCAGCCGCTGGTGGATGTTAAGACAGCGGACGGCAAGGACACCTTTGTCGGCCAGTACATCCGTTTCTTCAACCAGTATTACAGCGTCAACCCGGATGTGAATGCGGATGATTACCTGGCGCGCATCGGCGGGCGGGTGGTGCTCGACACGTGGCACGTGAAGTTCAACCTGACCAATCTGACTTCGCTGACTCGCGCGGACGTGGAGAGCCGGTTGCAGGCGGCGTTTGCCCAGAGCCATCCGGTCTTCACCAACGGCATCCGCATGGTGACGACGGCATTGAACGATCCGACGCTGAGCTTTGCGGATGAGAAGGTGCCGCAGTTCGAGATTACCACCTACTATTCGCCGGTCCAGTGGGGGCAGCTTTTGTCCGCGCAACTCAAGGGCGGGTACTGGGACCAGAACATTCGCAACCCGGGCAGTTTCCTGCCGCGCAATGGCGGCCGGCCCTATACTAATGCGTGGGGCCTGGCAGTGAATGCGCGGGCCAACCTGCGACGGGTTTACCTGGAGAGCTGGAATGAATACGACGAGGGCAGCGGCATGTTTGCGGCGAATCCTGGCTCGCCTTACATCCTGTCCGGCAGCGGCAACACCAACACCGACGTCTGGTCACTCGCCAACGACCCCTACGAATACATCAAGACCACGGCACGCGGGGCAGCGGTGTTCAATGACTGGCCGGATCGTGACGCCGCAATTGTCTGGCATAATATTCCCACGCGCATGCAGCCGGGTGAAATCCGGAGCGCGACGGTCGTCGTGCGCAATGAAGGCGACGCGCTCTGGAGCGAGGCGGCCAAGTATCGCTTCAGCCAGAGCGGTTCGGATGCGGTTGATTTCGGCCACGGCCGCTACGTGATGGACGATTCCCAGGATGACATCCCCACCTTTGGCGGCATTTTCCGCGGTCGGGCCAAGACCTTCCAGATCACCGTGACCGCGCCCACTCAGCCCGGCACCTACACGACGCATTGGGGCATGGTGCAGGAGAATGTCGCTTGGTTCGGCCAGCAGATTTCCCAGACCATAGAGATCCCGCCTTTGACTGTGACCGCCACAGCGACACCCACCAATGGCGCGGCGCCGTTTACGGTCCAGTTTACTGGCCAGGCCAGCGGCGGCCGCAGCAGCATAGTCCCGGTGGATACGACGGATGATCATTTGGGGACCGTGACCGCTGCGGGCGAGAACAACGGCATCAACAGGCTTTGGGAGGTGGCTACCAATGCCTTTGACAACACCACGGGGACGAAATGGCTGGATTTCGCCACTAATTACCCGGGCACCCGGCAGAGCTGGATTCAGTACCAGTATGCGAATGGCCAACGCTACGTCGTAAGTCAGTACACCATTACTTCGGCCAACGACGCCGCCACCCACTCGGAGCGTAACCCAGCCGACTGGCGGCTGCTCGGTTCCAATAACGGCGGCACTTCATGGGTGACTTTGGACATCCGCACCAACCAGGTCTTCACCGCGAACTTCCAAAAGCTGGCCTACAGCGCCACTAACACGACCGCTTACAACGCTTACCGATTCCAGATTGACCGGGTGGCCAATCCCGCGCAGGCGGTGGCCATGCAACTGGACGAATTGGAGTTCCTGCTGCTGCCGTCGCCCTACTCGTATTCGTGGTCCTTCGGCGATGGGGCAACCTCCACGAACCAAAGCCCGCAACACACTTACGCTGCCAACGGCACCTACACTGCCACGCTGGTGGTCTCAGATGGCCTCTCGACTGCGACGAATGCAACTACTGTTTATGCCGCTCCGCCAATTCTCACAGTTTCGCAGCCTGGGGCGGGCCTGCTCGGCTTGAGTTGGCCGACATGGGCCACCGACTACGGGCTGTGCAGCGCCTCGAATCTGGCCCTGCCAATTGTGTGGGCACCGGTGACCAACGACCCGAGCACGGCAGGCGATTGGTACCATGTGACGCTGCCAATCGATCCCACCGGCCAGCGCTTTCTCCAGTTGCAACGGTCGGTAAATCCAGGCGTGGTGCCAATTGGCCCTTAGCTGCGATGCAAGGCTGTTCATGCTGTCGCGTTGGCTGACAATCTTCGGATGCCTGCTCTTGCTCTTCACGAGATTGGTCGAGGGCCAGACTCGGCAGAGGCTCTCCTCGGTTATTCCCGGGACCGAGCGGACGCAGTTGGACTATAACGGCGACTTTCAGTCTCAAGGGCCACTAGTCAATGGGGGCTATCCTTTTCCCGTCGGCTGGACACGGGCGGCCGATATCTTTGCCGGCGCGGGCATTAATGCCGTAGCGACGGACGAGAGGGTTGTCGCCCTGGCCCAGGTCAATGGCAGCGCGCCGGTTTGCATGTACAGCCGCAGGGTCAATCTCCTGCCCAACACCGACTATGTGCTCAGTGCCTACCTCTGGAATATGGGCGATGCCGCCAACCACGTCACCGTGGTGGTTGATTTCAATGACGCTCCCCGGGAACCACAGCTCACGCTTTATTGGTCCGATCCAAACGCCGACCAGGGTTACTTTGTCTATCGCGGCTTCAGCACTGCCAATACCGGCGTCAGCCTGCTGCTGCGGGTCTTCTATGACGGGTTCACCGGCAACGGCACCGCGGCCGCCTATTATCCTCTGGCGGCTCAGTGGGATAATATCGCCATTACCAAGGCCACGGATTTCGCCCCGCCCCAAGCCAGCGGCTCGGGCGGGAACCTCCGCCCCCTCGTCCGCATGACCAGTCCCACCGATGGCACGAATATATCGCTTGCGGCGGAGTCCGCCGTGCTTCCCCTCTCCGCCTCCGCCGCTGACCTCGATGGCAGCATTGCCAAAGTGGAGTTTTATGCCGGCTCAACGAAGTTGGGTCAGGTAACCCCCAGCCCGTATGCGTTGGTGTGGGCCAATGTGGTATCCGACACCTGCCAACTGACTGCCGTCGCGACAGATAATGGCGGAGCCACCACGGTTTCCGCGCCGGTCGCCGTATCGGTCTCGGTCGTCCCGCAACCGGTCTCGCTGAGCATCACCGGGTATCCGACTAATCTCAAGGTCTCCTGGCCGACTTCGGCCACGACGCTGACGTTGCAAGCCGCCACCGGCTCACTTTCTGCGCCAGCTTGGAAAGCCGTCGCCACTGCGCCCGTTGTTGCGAGCAGCCAAAACAGCGTGGGGGTGTCAAATGCCAGTGCACAGCAGTACTTCCGGCTCGGATCTGAGGTGGATGCGAGCACCATGACCCACAAGCTGTTGATGGGCTACCAGGGCTGGTTCGGCTGCCCGAATGATGGCTCGCAACCCAACCGGTGGATCCATTGGTTCCGCAACAACACTCCTGCCGCCGCCAACGCGACGGTGGATTTCTGGCCGGACGTCTCCGAATTGGACCCGGACGAACTATTCGCCACGAGCATGACGTTCACCAACGGCAGCCCGGCCCGGGTCTATTCCGCTATTACTCAAAAGACCGTGGTGCGGCACTTCAAATGGATGAAGGACAATCATCTGGATGGCGTCTTTCTCCAACGCTTCACCTCGGAGCTGGCTGATCCCGCCTTCTTTGCCCTGCGCAACCAGGTCGCTACCAACGTGCGCCGCGGCGCGGACACGTATGGCCGGGTGTTCGCCGTCATGTATGACATCTCGGGTCAGCCAGCCGCTACTCTGGTCAATACCCTGACCAACGATTGGGCCTACCTGGCGAACTTCATGCAGATCACCAATAGCCCGCGCTATTTGCGGCACAACGCCAAACCGGTGGTTGCTGTTTGGGGTTTCGGCTTCACCGATCGCCCCGGCACACCCCAGGACGCGCAGACGGTGGCCGCCTTTTTCAAGTCCGCCGGCTGCACCGTGATGGGGGGAGTGCCGACCTACTGGCGAACCTTGAACAACGATTCCCAGACCAATGCCGCCTGGGCGGCCGCTTACCTCGCCTTCGATGTTGTCAGCCCGTGGGCCGTCGGTCGTTATGGCACGACTAATGAGGCCGATATCTTCAAAGCAAACCTGATCATCCCAGATCTCGCCTATACCGCCGCGCACAATGTCGATTATATGCCGGTGATCTTTCCAGGGTTCTCCTGGCACAATCTCAATGCGGGGCCGCTGAACCAGATTCCGCGTATTGGCGGGGCTTTCTACTGGCGTCAGGCCTATAACGCGATCTCCGCCGGCTGCACGATGCTTTATGGCGCGATGTTTGATGAAATGGACGAAGGCACCGCCATGCTCAAATTGGCCCCCACTCCCAATGAACTGCCCGTCCAGGGGACATTTGTTCCATTGAACATTGATGGCCAGGCGTTACCCAGCGACTGGTATCTCCGCATCGCCGACCAGGCCGGCCGCATGCTGCGCGGTGATAGTCCACGGCAGAGTTCTATGCCGATAGCGCCGTAAGCAAGGATCCACCAGCCGCCCGAATCAGATGCCGCGTTCATTGACAACCGCGTTCTTTTCGCCCAGCACGATGACCCGCGGTTTCCAGGACTTAGCCCCTGCAGATTCCACCTCGGCGAAGCTCATGATGGTGAGCCGGTCGCCCGGCTTGCCCAGTCGGGCCGTCGCGCCATTGAGAATGATCTGACCGGAGCCGGGTTCGGCGGGAATGGCATAGGTTTCGAAGCGTTCACCGTTGGCCATGTTGCCGCAGAGGATTCGCTCATACGGCAGCATGCCGATCTTGTCCATCAAGTCGCGCGCGATGCCCAGACTGCCCTCATAATTCACATCGCCCGCAGTCACCTGCGCGCGGTGGATCTTCGATTTCAGGAGATGAACCAGCATATAATTTAGCCCACAGGTACGTTACAGACCAGCCCGGCACTCCGGGCCATTTGTGTTCTGAATATAGGGTCTGCCCAGCGCGATGTAAAACGTGAAACGTGAAACGTGAAGGGAATCCGAAATCGCAGCCGGCAACCCGCATCACGTCTCACGTTTCACGCAAACAGATTATCCCGTTACCCATCGTTCGAGGCCTATGTGCAGCGATTGATTTTGATAGGAGTTTCAACTCAGCGATTGGTGGTGGCCGCGGGCGGCGGCGAAGAATGGGCTCTGGCGGCAAGCGCAAGTTGCAGGTTTCTGCGGGCGGTGGCAAAGTCAGGCTCGAGTCTCAAGGCTTCCTGGTAGTGGCGGATCGCCTCCGCGGTTTGGCCTTTCCGGAAGAGGGCGTAGCCAAGGTTGTTGTGGGTCTGGGCGTCATCCGGTTTGAGGCGGAGGGCTTTCTGGTATTGGAGGATGGCCTCCTCGGTTTGGCCTCTATTACCCAGGACGACGCCAAGGTTGTAGTGAGCGTCGGCGTGATCCGGGTTCAGGCGGAGGGCTTCCTGCAGTTGGTGGATCGCCTCGTCGAGTTGGCCTTTCTGGTAGAGAGCGGCGCCGAGATTGTCGTGGGCGTCTGCGTGGTCTGGTTTGAGGCGGATGGCTTCCCGGTATTGGCGGATCGCTTCGTCAGTTCGGCCTTTCTGGTCGAGGGCAAGGCCAAGGTCGTAGTGGGCGTTGGTGTGATCCGGTTGCAGGCGGAGGGCTTCCTGGTATTGGCGGATGGCCTCCTCGGTTTGGCCTTTCCGGAAGAGGGCGTGGCCCAGGCTGTTGTGGGCGTTGGCGTGATCCGGTTTGAGGCGGATGGCTTCCCGGTATTGGTGGATTGCCTCGTCGGTTTGGCCTGCCTTGGCAAAGGCGACGCCGAGGTTGTAGTGCGGCATCGGGCGATCCGGTTTGAGGCGGATAGCTTCCTGGTATTGGCGGATGGCCTCCTCGGTTTGGTCTTTCTTGCCGAGGGCGACCCCGAGGCAGTTGTGGGCGACATCGTTGTTCTCCGTAACCTGAAGGGTATGCCGGAACAGGGCTTCACTGTCCTTCCAATAACCAAGTTGTTGCCGCGTCAACGCCAGGCACAGGACGATCGCTGCCCCCCCCGCCACTGACAACGCCAGTACCTGATACCGCCGGCACCGGGTCAGATCGTGCAGCCCCCAGACCGCCAGAATCAGCACCCCAATGGACGGCACATAAGTGAAACGATCCGCCATGAACGTCCCCCACCCCGGGGTCAAACCGACCACGGGAACCAATGTCCCCAAAAACCAGCACCAACCGACTAGCAGGTATGGCCACCGCCGCCCCAACCAGAAGACGGCGAGACCAACGCCCGCCACCAGTAGAAACGATGTCCCTACCTCCACCCACGACCAATGATCGGGATTCACGTAGGGCACGGCCAGTTCTACCGGCCAGAAGGTCTTGCCCAGATAGCGGGCGTAGGCCACAAACGCGCTCTCAAGCCGATGCAGCGCCGGGGACTCCACAAAGCCAGCCGTTTGCTGCGGCCCTCTCTCCGTCAAATACGTCAGGACGCACGAGATCCCGCTCAAGACAAAGAATGGGATTTTCTCGAAGAGCAAGGGGAGGACGTGATGCGTGAAACGTGAAACGTGAAACGTGAAACGTGAGGGGGGGTGCGTGTCGCTGGCTTCCACATTCTGCATTCTCTTCAGCGGCCAGTAATCCAGCAGGAGCATCACACACGGCAATGTTACGAGCATGGGCTTGCTCATCAGGCCGAGGGCGAGGAAGCACAAGGATAGGAGATAGAAGAGAGGAGATGGGAGAGAGGAGACAGACCGAGGACCACGGACCACAGACCTCCTGCCTCTGGCTTCCGACTTCGGATTTCGGATTTCGGGTTTCGGATTTCCGCCTCCCCCTCCCCTGCGCGTATCGGGCGTAAGCGATTAAGGAAAGCAGGCCGAAGCAGCCGCTGAGCACATCCTTCCGCTCCGTCACCCAGGCGACCGACTCCACGCGCAACGGATGCAACGCAAACAGCGCGGCCACCACCATGCTCCGCCACAACGACCCCGTCAACAGCCGTAGCAACCCGAAAAGCAACACGCTATTGGCGGCGTGAAAGGCCACATTCGTGAAGTGAAACCCGCCGGCTCCCTGACCAAGAAGGCTGGCGTCCAGCATCAACGACAGCCAGGTAAGCGGGTGCCAGTAATCTCCCTCATTCAGTCGAAACGCCCATTTCACCGACTCCCAGTTCAAACCGCCCTGCACGTGCGCGTTTGAAGTGACAAAGTCAGGATCATCGTAGTTGATGAAGTCCCATCGCGTCGCCGGCCAGTAAACGGCGATTGTTCCCAGCGCGAGCAATACGGCCATCAGCCACACCCGCAAACGCGGCTGCGCCAGGACAGGGGTGGCTGCCTTCGTCGGCGCGGGTTTGGCACTGGTTGCTGGTCGGGGCATGGAACTCGCCAGAATTATTGCTCAACGCCCCCGTGCAATGGGCAGGTTGATGGTGCCGATGGAGGGGGTCGAACCCACACACTCTTCCGAGTACCAGATTTTGAGTCTAGCGCGTCTGCCAATTCCGCCACATCGGCCACCAATAAAATCAATGCTTTCTGCGGCTTCGCCACTTTCATTTTTCCCATTGCACCCCGCCATTGTGCTCCGTAGCTTTTAACCGTGCAATCGTTACGGGATAGCCCGCCGAGTCCCCGGTAACGCGAGGAACACTTGTCCACCAATGGCAAGTGGCGCTCGTTTCCGAAAGTGCCGCATCTGCTGCAACACCTTACCAGGGGTAACTACTTTGGCAAAGTCAAAATTAACGGCCGAACGATTCGGCTCTTCTTCATTTGTTCTTGAACTGTAGCGGTGCCCTTGCTACAACTGAAACTGTGCCACGTAGTGTCGCGTCAGTCAAAGCGACGTCAGAGATCCGCCCAGCGGCTGCCAACCCGGCTTGGAGTCGCCTGGAAGCGGAAGTGATCGGCCTGTTCGTGCAGCTTTCGCGGATCATTGGGGTGCCACGCTCCTACGCCGACCTCTACGCGCTGCTGTTCCTGTCCCCGCGACCCCTAACCATGGAGGAGATAATCCAGCGCCTGGGCATTAGCAAAGGCTCCGCCAGTCAGGGCCTGAACTTCCTCCGCAAGGCCGGCGCCATCCGGGTGCACCAACTGCCCGGCCGCCGTGCTGCGTGTCACGAGGCGGTGGCCGAACTGCGCAGCCTGGCGGCCGGTTTCCTCCAGGACCAGATCCTGCCGCAGGTTGAAGACAGCCAAAACCGGCTCGACCAGATTGCGGCGATGGTCGCTAAGCTCCCAGCCAGAGAGCGGGGGCAGGCGAGCCGCAAGATCGCGATGCTCCAGAGTTGGGGGAGACAAACTCGGCAGTTCCTGCCGATGGTGGTGGAGATGATGGGAGCCTAGCGACATGATGTCCTCGATCCTGGTTAAATGCAAATCAGCGGAAGAATAAATGGTCGCCGTTGCTGACGACGGCCAGTTGAGCTCCCTGGAGGCTGAGGCTATCGGCCTCTTCATCCAGCTTGGCCGTCTGGTTAGCCAGCCCCGGTCCTTCGCGGAAATTTACGGGTTGCTCTTTGTTTCGCCCCGCCCGCTGTCGGCCGAAGTGCTCGTCGAACGGCTGGGCACCAGCCGCGCATCCGCCGAACGGGCCCTCCTGTTCCTCCGCCGGGCCGGCCTGCTGCGGATGGTCTATGTCCCCGGCGACCGCCGCATGCATTACGAGGCCGTCGCCGAGCCGCGCCACATGGTGGTGGGTTCCCGGGTGCGGCTAGTGCAGGAACCGGCGTCTGCTTGGGGACGTTTTCGGCGAAGCCCGGCATTGTGGTCGCAGGCGCGGGGCGCTGCGATGGACCTGATCCATTCCCATGGTTTATGGACGGATGTGAGCCACTTGGCGGGTGATCTAGCCCGGCGTCGCGGTGTGCCGCATCTGCTGGCACCTTGCGGCATGTTGGCTCCCGGGGCGCTGCGGCATCACGGGTGGAAGAAGGTCCCGATTCGGGTTTGGTTCCAGGGCCGCGCGCTGCGCGAGGCTCGATGTCTCCACGCGAAATCTCATAAGGAATACGAAGGCATCCGCCAGTTTGGTCTGCGTAATCCCGTCGCCGTCATTCCGAATCTGATCGTAAGACCAGTGGACAGTAATCAGTGGTCAGTGATCAGTGATCAGTGATCTGGGGGCAGAAGTCAGAAGTCAGTCGTCAGGAGCCCGATTTCAGTATTTCAGCTTTCAGCGTTTCAGGTTTTCGCGCGTCGTCGGCAGTCCCGCAGCGCCGGACGGTCTTGTTCCTGGGGCGGCTGCACCCGGTGAAGGGGGTGGGGCGGTTGGTCGAGGCGTGGGCGGAAATCCAAATTAAGAAAGCAGAAAGCAGAAAGCAGAAATCGGCCCTCGGCCCTCTGACCTCTGACCTCTGACCTCTGACCTCTGACCTCTGACCTCGGCCCTCTGACCTCTGACCTCGGACCTCTGACCTCGGACCTCTGACCTCGGACCTCTGACCTCTGGTCTCTGGTCATTGCGGGACCAGATGAGGGGGGGATGCGGCCCGGGTTGGAAGCGGCGCTTCGGGCGCAGGGCTGCGAGGAATCCGTCATATTTACGGGCGAGCTCGACGAACAGCAGAAATGGGCCGCATTTAAGGCCGCAGACCTGTTTGTCATGCCGAGCGATTTCGAGAACTTTGGCAATTCGATCGTCGAAGCCATGTTGTCCAGCCTGCCGGTAATCACGACCACTGGCACGCCTTGGAAGGAGTTGCCTGGCGTAGGCGCCGGCTGGTGTGTCGAACCCACTGTCGAGGCGGTGCGCGATGCGTTGGGCGCGGCGATGGCCATGCCCGACGATGCCCGGCAGGAGATGGGGCGGCGGGCGGCGGTGCTGGCGGCCAAGTTCAGCCCGGAGCAGGTCGGTGCGGATTTGATCCAGGTTTACGAGTGGCTGCTTGGCCGCCGCGACAAGCCGGAATGTGTCTGCTGAAAAGCAGAAATTGGGAAAGCAGAAAGCAGAAATCAGCACGGAATACAGATCTCTGATTTCATCCAAAAAGCGGCAGTTAACGCAAAGACGCCAAGAGGCAAAGGCGCAAGGGACAGGGAGATGATGCGGGGAATGCAGAAGGCAGAATGTAGAATGTAGAAAGCCAACGGGTGATGACACCCAGCAGCCGAACCCCTTGCGCCTCGGCACCTTTGCACTGCTATATCCCGCTTTGCTCGCCGGCGGCGAAGATTTAACGCCGAGGCGCAGAGATTCGCAGAGAGTTCTTTTTCTCTGCGTTTCTCCGCGTTCCTCTGCGTCTCTGCGTTAAGCCCAGTTTTGTCTTGGCTGCGGCTTGGCCGCGCTGTGCCTTTGCGTTGGTTCAACTGCTCTTTTTAGGTTCATTGGTTGACAGCGCTGCGTTGACAGCATTTGCCAATAGATTACCGTAACGATATGGGCTACACACAGACGGATTACTACGAAAAGATCATCCAGCGGCAAATCCGCAACCGGAGGAGTTTAACCGCAGAGATCGCAAAAAGCGCAGAGGGGGAAAGGATTCGTTTTGTGATCTCTGCGTTCTCTGTGGTTGAGCTGCCCCGTTTGGGATGACCTGGCAGACGTCACCGGAGACGGATGAGGACCTGATCGCCGCCCGGGATTTCATCGCCGCCGATAACGAGCAGTCGGCTTCTTAACTCAACCTGGATTCAGCGTTCTGCCTTTTAGCCTTTGCACCGGACACCTCCACTAGGGCATCGGCCCGCCGGTTATCGCCGGCTTCCGGCGCCGCCCCGCCTGCCACGCCTTTCCCTTCGTTTCTGGCGTAACCGCTTCGCCTACCTACGCTTCTGGCACCGGTTCTACGCGACCCGTAACGATCGGCACCATAAGAGCAAGACCCGTCGGCGCATCCTCTGGCGCTTATACCGCTACCAGAAGGACCTGCGGGAGCCAATCCCTTCGCGCTGGGTTTTAAGCGACGTCGCCCAACTTGACGCTCACATCGCCGTGCTTGATTCGCGCAACTGAGGGCGGTTCGGTGCTTCGGGGCAGAATGGGACCGAGAGGTTGACCTGAAGCCACCTAAAGCCACCTGCATGCGACATCAAAGCCACCCCAAAGCGTGTTGCTAGCCAGGCGGTAGCCACCCCGGGGCGAAGGGAGCAGGCCGAAGCGGAGGGCGGAGGGCGGAGGACCGGGGGGGGGCGGTGTTTCGGTGGTCCGTGAAGCGGTGGGTCGGTTGACCCGGCAGCCTGCACTGGGTGACCATTAGAACCATTGATTCTTTAGGGGTGGAAAACCGGGAAACCGTGTCAACGAGTGTGGCTTTGGGGGGATGAGCGGACATTTCTATGGTACCATGGTGGGTCCAGGTCGGTACCATAGTAACACCAGTGTACGGAGGGGTGCTGGGGGGTGCAAACTGCCATTCTCAGTATTGCGAATACTTATGGAAGTTGATTTGTCGAGGTTTACGACGGGCGGGTTTGAGCGCGGGGCAGGAACCCTCAAGGAACTTTGCTGGCTGGTGGTGAGCCGGGTGCTGTTCCAGTGGTGTCCGGTTTGCCTGTCGCCGCTGAAGCGGACAGTGCTTCGGTGGTTTGGATCTTCGGTGGGATGCGGGGTGGTGATCAAGCCCGAAGTGAAGATTACGTTTCCGTGGAAGTTGACGCTGGGCGATCATGTCTGGCTGGGCGAGGAATGCTGGTTGCTGAACCTGGCCCCCATCACCCTCGCCAGCCACGTCTGCATTTCGCAGCGGGCCTTTCTATGCACAGGGAATCATGATTATAAGTCGCCGACCTTTGACCTGATCACGAAGCCGATCCGGGTGGAGGAGGGGGCGTGGGTTGGGGCGGGGGCGTTTGTGGGGCCAGGCGTTACGGTGGGCAGTCATGCCGTCCTGGCGGCTGGCTCGGTGGCGGTGAAAGACCTCGAACCCTACGGAATTTATCAGGGGAATCCGGCCGTGCGGGTGAAGCTTCGAGGACTGAGGACTGAGGACTGAGGACGGAAGACGGAAGGCGAAAGACGAGGCGATATGGGGGAACCAATTCAGTCGTTCAAGGAATTGCGCGTCTATCAAATGGCGTGCGATCTCCGATTCTCAGGTTTTCCTGGAGACAAAGACCTGGCCGCGGGAGGAAAAGTATTCTCTGGTGGACCAGATCCGGCGCTCCTCCCGAGCTATCGGGGCCAATCTGGCCGAAAGCTGGGCGAAACGGCGATATCCCGTACACTTTCTCAGTAAGCTGACCGATGCGGACGGGGAATTGCAGGAAACAATGCACTGGCTTGGGCGAGCCACCTCTTGCGGCTACTTGGCCCCGTCGAAAGAGGAGCCACTTGTGCTTCTATGCCAGGAAATCGGCAGGAAGCTCGGGAAAATGATGCAAAAGCCAGAGTTCTTTTGTTGATCGCCTCCGTCCTCCGTCGTCAGTTCGGCCGTCCGTCCTCCGTCCTCTGTCCTCTGTCCTCTGTCCTCTGTCCTCTGTCCTCTGTCCGCTATCGTCCGGCTTCTTTCTGGAATGGCTCACATTAAGCACCATCACGCGAAAAGACTGCCGGCTGCGGGAGATGGGAAGAAGCGCGGCTGCTTCCTGTTTCTAGTGTCGGCCGTAATTGTTTTCCTCTTCATCCTGTTGCCGTTTTGGCTGCTCTATAAGCGAAGTGTTAAACCACCAGCGTCCGAAGCCTTTGGCCCTCCGCCCGCGTCGGCTGCCCCCGAGCCCGATCCCGATCCCGATCGCGAGCGCAGGCACCAGTTCGCGCCTAAGTCGCCTGATGCTGATGAAAACGAAAAGCCGGTGAGGTTCAAATAGGGAAAAGCAGCCCAGTGAAGTAGGGACAAACTTCACGGGCCAAGGGAAAGCAGATACCAGCACGGAAGACGGAGGTCCGGGAATAGCTAAACTCTTACATCCACGGCACACCGCAGTGAGCGCAAAGCTTTGCGCTTCCCGCTTGCCGCATTGCGCGTTGCGCGTAGAATATCAGGGTGAGCATTGTAGTTGAATCATCGCCCCCGGCTGTCCCAGAGATCCGCCGGCTTTACACTTACGACGAGCTGGTTGCTGAAATGGCGGAAACCAATCAACCTTGCGAACTCTGGGAAGGAGAGCTTGTTATGTCGCCCGCACCGTCTGTCTTCCACCAGAAGATTGCGTTTAGGTTTCAGCGTGCCCTTCATGATTGGGTAGAAGTGAACAAATTGGGTGAAGTGGTCGGCGCGCCCGTTGACATGGTGCTTTCACCCCATGGAGCGGTCCAGCCAGACGTGGCCTTTATCTCCAGGGAAAGACTGGCCATCAGCCAACGCGCCATCATGGGGCCGGCGGACCTGGTCGCTGAAGTCGTTTCTTTGGGGGGACGCAGTCGTGATCGCATTGAAAAGCGGGACCTGTATGAGCAGCATGGGGTGAGGGAGTGTTGGATCATTGATCCCGAAGCCCAGACGGTAGAGGTTCTGGGGCTGGTGAGCGGGCGCTACGAACTGGTCCAGCGCAGCCTTCCCGGTGCAACGGCGGCCTCACGGTTGCTGCCCGGGTTCGAAGTCTTGTGAGATAATTTGCGTCCATCGATCTTTGGCACCTCACAAAGCTATCAATCTCACTCCGTGTAGTCTATATTAATGACTCCGTAGTATGTCATCCATCCTTCGCATCTCGCTGTTTTCTGGCGTGACCTGTCTGTGGCTCTTGCTTTCGGGTGCGGGCTGCGGCTCGCTCGGGGGGGCGGCCTCCGGCACCTTCGCTTCGGTAACCATCGAGAATCGCTCCCCTCAAGAAATCGCCGTTGCCGCCGCCAAGGTGTTTGGCGCGGAAGGCTATATGGACGGACCGAGCCGGGCAGGACAATTGGTTTTTCAGAAAGCAGCCTCACGTGCCACGACGTTGTCCCAATCAGGCCTCTACGCCACTCAACAGGGCGCGCAGACCGTGAATCGTGTCAAACTCGAGATCGTTCCCTTGAGCGGCGGCTCCTCCTACCGTTTACAATGCCAGGCCTACATCGTGCGCGACGCCGGTGCGCTCCTCGAAGATGAAGTGCGTCTCAGCGGTCTTCGCAGCGGGCCCTACCAGTCGCTGTTGAACAAGGTGAAGAAGCAGTTGAAGTGAGCGATCCGCTGAAATCCTCCAAACGCCTGCTGGAGCCTTACGACCGGGTTTCAGAGGTGCTGTTCGGACTGATCATGGTCCTCACGTTCACCGGTTCGCTCAGCATCGCCGCGGCGGGGCGTAAAGATATTCGCACGATGCTCATCGGGGCGCTCGGCTGCAACCTGGCTTGGGGAATCATTGACGGCGTGCTGTATCTGATGGGCTGCCTGGCGGAGAAAGGCAAGGGTCTGCTTACCTTGCGCGCCGTGCGCAAAGCCACGAATCCTCAAAAGGCACATCGGCTCATCCATGACGCGCTGCCGCCGCTGGTTGCGTCCATTCTGAAGCCGGAGGAACTCGAAACCATGCGCCAGCGTCTCAGAGCTCTGCCGGAGCCCCCCGCCCGGGCACGGTTGGGCAATGGCGAATGGCTCGGGGCACTGGGGGTCTTCCTGCTGGTTTTCCTGTCCACTTTCCCAGTGGTGATCCCGTTCCTGGTCATGCAGGACCCCGGGTCGGCTTTGCGCGTTTCCAACGCCACCGCCATCGCGATGTTGTTCCTGAGCGGCTGGACGTTCGGGCGCATCACCGGTCGTCGCCCTTGGGTGATGGGGGTTTCTATGGTGATTCTCGGAGCGATCCTGGTGGGCCTCACTATGGCGCTGGGAGGATGACGACCATGCGTGCATTTCAAGTTCTCTGCGTGGCTATGGTCCTCTGCGCCGGTCGTGCCTCGGGCCAAACAACGCCCAATGCTCCCGTTGCCACTAACTCCCCGCCGCTTGCTATCGAGGAGGGCGCCAAGCAGTGGTCTTTCTCGGCCTCGGCTTACACCTACCTGGTGCCCGACAGCCACGACTACGTGCAGCCCACCATCACCGCCGATCGCAACTGGTTGCACTTGGAGGCGCGCTACAACTACGAAGCCCTGGATACCGGTTCGGCGTGGGTGGGCTACAACTTCTCCGGTGGCAAGAAGCTCGCGTGGGCGGTCACTCCCATGCTTGGGGGGGTCTTCGGCGACACCGCCGGCATCGCCCCGGGTTACACAGGTTCATTGGGTTGGTGGAAGCTCGAACTCTACAGCGAGGGCGAATACGTCTGCAACACCCGGGATTCCTCGGGGAGTTTCTTTTACAATTGGTCTGAGCTGACTGTCGCACCGGTGGACTGGCTCAAGCTCGGCATGGTGACTCAGCGCACCCAAGCTTACCAGACCCACCGTGACATCCAGCGTGGGTTCCTCGTGGGTCTTTCGTATAAGCAGGTGAGTCTGACGACCTACGTGTTCAATCCGGACGATAGCAAGCCGACGGTTGTGCTCGCAGTCGGAATCACTTTTTGACCCGATACGCATCTTTTGACCGTGGCCTATTGATAGGGGAATGGGACTAATGGGACTAATGTGAATGATGTGAGTGATGCAAACGACTGTGGCAGTGGGGTTTCGGACAAGTGATGGCTAGAGATACCGAAGGGATACTGACGGGGAGATACCGAAAGGCAAATGCTGAAAGATGAGGCAGGAATATCGAACATCCAACATCGAACATCCAACATCGAACATCCAACATCGAACATCCAGTGGCC
>CAIWJG010000528.1 GCA_903912925.1 uncultured Verrucomicrobia subdivision 3 bacterium
ATTGCCGGAGGCGTCGAGCAACGGTGTGTAGCGCCAATTCCACATCATCGCATTGGTGCAGGTAAACGTGCCGAGCTGGCTGGCTCGGTTTGTGGTCGCGCCGTTGTAAAGGTACAGATGCTGCGACTTAGAACAGGCGTTGCGGAGGTAAACGTTATAGTTCTTCGCTGTGCCCCAGTTCTTCGTGTAGTTAAACCAATCACTCCCATCGGCCGCAACTACATTGTACTCCTCTACGTCCCACCAGGCGGCAGTGGTTGAACCTGTAACGCCAGGGTTGTAAGAGCTCGGATAAGAGTACTGGGCAAGGCCCGTAGCATTCAAAGCGGCATACTTCGCTCGTTTCGTGTCGTAAACGTATCTCCCTAGCAGGAGCCCGTTATTCGCCGCAAGATTTATGACGCTGAGGCCGATAGCACCGCCTTCCTGCGTGCCCACCTCGTCGCCATTCGAGGCGAAGTTAGCAAAATCAGGCCACCCCCAGGCTCCGGTGCGGTATTCACAGGCAGGGAGAAGCGAGTTCAAGTCGAGGCCCCCGGCATTTGCTAAGGCTAGGAGGTCGAGCGGTTGTCCAAACATCGGCGCGGTCCTGACGCACTCATAATAGTCCCCCGTCGCGTCGTCGGAAGTAGCGGCCTGTTGGCCCTTCATTCCCGCGTAGCCCCATTGCGCCTCAGGCACGTTTCCGTTAAAGGGGCTGTTAATCGCGTAAGTGTAACCCAGAGGGGTGGGATAACCTCCGGGGCTGAGGGGGGAACCAGGGCAGGGGTACCAGGTGCTGTCGTTAGTTGAAAACCCGGAGGCTGCGACCGGAAAAGGAAACCATGTTCCGCTCGAGTGGTCGTAGTCTTCGCACTCGATGTTCGGGTAGTTCGCGAGGTAAGCATCGGTGAACGTGTCGAAGGTGAAGACGTTGGTGGTTCTGCGGCCCAGCGAATCCTGGAGTATGATGCTGGCGTCATAGACCATGTTGGAGGCCAGGCTGTAGGAGGAACCCGCGAGGCCGAAGGAAACCGAGACATTGGTAGCCGGCGAAGTCGGGGTTTTGGTCAGGCTGGAGGAGACATCCATGCCGTTGAGGATCAAGCGGATCTCACTGGTATTAATGGTAGGGGTGGTGGTGGTGAGCGTGGATGCGGTAAAGGTGATGCCGCCGGCGGGGGAATAGAAGTTGGCCCAGGACGCCGGGGTTCGGTTGATGACCTGCGGAACGCCCGCCAGGCCGTGCGGGGTGGCCGGCGCGCTGACGGATGTGGGCGGTGTTGCAGCGGCACAGAAGTTATCGAAGGTTGCATCCGTTATGCCGGTGGCGTCGTTGCCGTCAGCGTAACGCAAAGCGCACAGCCCGGACCACCCACTCGTCGGCGGGGGCAAGAACGGATAAAGGCCTGGTACCGGCCACGCGAAGTCCCCGAGGGAGGTGTCACCACTGATCGTTCCGAGCGGTCTGGTCAGGTCCTGAGTGTCATAGATCTTGGCGGTGAGGTTTGCGCCTGCACCTTGAAAAGTCAGCCGGTAGCTGTGTCCGGGCTCCAGCGTCCATTCCGCAATAGCGGATACACCAACCCCACCAACATTGGTGACCATGGGGGCGTTGAAGTACACGCAGCCATTAATTATCCAGCCTATCCCGATGAGGCCAGTGCCCGGTCCATCCGCATTACTCAGCGAGGGCGGGTTATTCGCATTGGTATTTTGTGTATCCACGTTCATCCAGTAAAAGCAAGCCAAGCCGCTCCAGCCAACACCCGAGGCGAGGGTGTCGAGGTTCGTGGTGATACGAGCGGCCAAACCAAGGAATGTGTAGTTGGTGCTCTTATAGAAATTCGTCTCCCAGTTCAACAGGTCCGCCGCTACATAAAAGTCGCTATAGACCTGGTTGGTGCAGACCGCCGCGGCGCGGGCCGTACCGAGGCCCTTGGTGCCACCGGGAGCGAGGGGAACGAGACCCTGCATCCGCAAGGCATACCCACCCATTGTGTCAGCCGGGAACGAGTAGGTGGTCGGGAAATTGGGACTGTTGATGAGGGCCCAACCGGCCGCGGGGTCTAAACTTCCACCTCCGCTGTTAAAGTTGTCGGTTTGCGCCCGCGCGCTGGTCGTGAGGGCCAACAACGCTGCGAGCGTGGTGGCGCAGGCTGCCGCCTTGAAGGCGGTATGCCGGAGGGGAACTCTGCTTGGGATAGTCATGGTGGCTTTCATTATTGCTGTTTCTTGATCAATTAAGTTGCGGTCTGCATGTCGCACTATGCCACCTTTCTACCGGTTTTACGGTGCTTGTGGCAAGAAGAATATTCAATAATCTGCACGCCGCCGCGTACCAACGCTGATAGCAGGAATGGCGGCTTGCGCATGGTAGCGACCGACTCTCGCCCGGCTGGAGGACTGGCTCAAACTGGATGGCCAAGACCGGCCCTGGATCTACTCCAACCTCATGTGTTCAAATCAAAACGGCTGACCGCGGTTAGCGATCAGCCGTTCGTTCCGAGCGAGATGGACTATGGACCAGGATCCTTGTAGTCGGTCGCCATCGAGCCTGCCAGTATTATGGCCCGTTCGTGATTATCACTGATTGTCGGTGGTAGAACAGGCTTCCCGGGATCGGCACGAAATTGGCGCCGCCGGTCGGATCCCACTGCAGTTGCAAACCGTTGCCGCCGACGCCCTGATTGAAACGCACGATGATGTCGTGGTAATCCGCCGTCAAATTGATTGGGGGGTTATTACTCCGAGTCGTCATGCCCTGCGGGTAGTTGTTCTGCACAATGGCTTGGGCGTAGGTCGGATTAACCCCCGCGTCAATCCACAGCGCGCTGCCGTCGTCGCTCGTGGTTGCGAATCTATAATTGCCGGCGGTGGCGATGGAGAGAAGGCCGCGGTATTCCACCGCGTAGTATTGCGAGTAGCCCACCGGGAACGGACCCGGGGCGGCCACGCCGCAGTTGTTGGTCGCCGAGAAGTGCTCTCGTGGGCCGCTGCCGTCCATGTTGATGCTCTGCGTCGCATAGCCAATGGTCGCCAGCCCGTTCGGGAAGTTGACCGCGTCGAACGGGGTGGAGTCGGTCGGCGCCGGACTGGGATTACCAAAATCGAACATGGCGCCTTCTATCGGAGTTCCGGAAGTGCTCGGCCACGCCCGAATGTTCAGACCAGCCTGATACCCCAAGTTGTTGGTGACGAAGACGGTATTGGTGAAGTTCAGGATGAGCTTAGTCCCCGCCTTTGAGACCTTGGTAACCTTCGTGTTAATATCCCAACGCAATTGATAGTACGTCGAGGTGGCGGGCAAGGTATTCGTGACCACGTTGTTGGCGGTATCCACGATCGCGTTCCATTCCCGCGTCCAGGAAGTGCCGCTCTTCTTGAGTTGGGTGGTGGACCACAGCGACGGCCCGGACACATAGGTGCCCGTCGTTGATGTCGTCTGGGATTGAGTGACCGTCACGATCTGGTCCGTCGGTGGGCTCCAGTGGCAGGGCTTGAAACTCACCGTATGCGAGCCGGGGGTAGTGTTAACCAATGCTCCGCTGTTGTACCAGGGGCCACCATCCACCGCCCATTGTGCGCCCGCCGCGACCGCTTCTGGTGGATTGATAGTGACCTGAATGCAGGTCGCGGGAACGAACGACAGGTAATTCAGGGCCAGTTGACGTCGGATTGTTGTATAGCGTGGCATGGAGGGATCGATCTCCATCCGTAGCGTGATGGAACTGTCGGCGGGGTTACCGAGTTGGACCACGGCGGGCTTGCCGTTGGCGTCGAGCAACGGTGCGTACCGGAAATTCCACATTAACGAATTGGTGCAGTAAAACGTCCCAAGCTGGCTGGCTCGGTTCGTGGTCGCCCCGAGGTAGAGATTCACCACTTCCGATGCCCCGCAGGCGTGGCGGAGGTAAACGTTATAGGAGTTCGTTACTGTGCCCCAGTCATGCGTGTAGTTAAACCAATCACTCCCTTCGGTCGCACATACCACGTACTCTTCGACGTCCCACCAGGGGGCACTGGTCGAACCTGTAGCTCCACCGGCGCCACCAGGGTACTGAGCCAGGCCCGCAGCATTCAAAGCGGCATACTTCGCCCGTTTCGTGTCGAAGACCTTGTTCCATTGAGCGAGGGTATTTACGGAGCTAAGATTGAAGAGGGAAATACCGTAGTAAGCGCCTTCCTCCGTGCCCGCCACGTCGCCGTTGGCATTCCCAGGAACGGGCGGATTTGCGCCATCGACACCGCCAGTGCGGTATTCACAGCCAGGGAAAAGGTTGTTGATGTCTAAGCCGCCGCCGCCACTAATGAGGCTAAGGATGTCGGGAATCTGCCCAACCAGCGGCCCCGTTCTGTCACACTCATAATAGTCCCCGTCCCCGTTGTTAGCAGTGGCCCGGTTACCCTTAAGGCCGGCGTAGCCAATATCCGTGCCGGGACCAAGCAGCAAGTTGATCCCGTAACCGTAATTTAGAGAGAAACTGAAAGGAGGGGGCATCCAATGGGTGCTGTCGTTAGTTGAGAACCCGGAGGCCGGGACCGGAAAGGAAAAGTATCCTCCGCCCCCGATGTCGTAGTCTTCACATTCGATGTTCTTGCAGTTCGCCGAGGCGAGGTAAGCGTCGCTGAAGGTGTCAAAGGTCCAGACATTGGTGGTCCAGCGGTTGTACGAGTCCTGCAGTATGATGGCTGCGTCATAGACGGTGTTGCTGGCCAGGCCGCTGAAGGTAACGGCGGCGCTGGTGGCCGGAGATGTCGGGGTGATGATCAGGCTGGCGGAGACATCCACGCCGTTGAGGATCAAGCGGATGGCACTGGTAATCAGAGCGTTGGTCGTGGTAAGCGTCGTGGCGGTGAAGCTGATGCCGCCGGCGGCGGAATAGAAGTTGGCCCAGGAGGCCGGTGTTCGGTTGATGACCTGCGGGGCGCCCACCAGGCCATACGGGGTGGCCGGTGCGCTGACGGTCGTCGGCGGCATCACAGCGGCGTAGAAGTTGTCAAAGGTCGCATCCGCAACACCCGAGTTAAGGGTATTCGTACGACCGTCGCCATTATGGGCGCCTATGGTGGAGGACAGAGCGCATATCCCTGACCACCCACTGGTCGGCGCGGGGGTCAAAGGAAACAAAGTCTGGGTGCCGATGGTGGTGTCACCGCGGGTCGTTCCGAGGGGGGTTGTCAGATCGTTAAGGTCATACACCTTGCCGGTGAGGTCTTTACCGACCCCTTGGAAAGTCATCCGGTAGCTGTGTCCAGGCTCCAATGTCCATTCCACAACACCACTGGGAAGAATCCCCCCCTCGGTCGTGGGGAAGTTCCAATCTATGTTGCCGTTAACTATGTAGCCCAGCCCAAAGGCGCCGGTGCTCGGCCCGGGCGGATTTCTTTGTGTGTCTATGTTCACCCAGTAAAACATCGCCACGGCGTCCCAATTAGTACCCACGGTGAGGTTCGGGTTGCCGCCCCCGCTCGCCTTCGCGCAACGGGCGAGCAGACCCATGAGTTGGTAGTTGGTGTCATCATTGGAAGAGGCGTTCCAGTTCACCAAGTCAGACGCCACATAGAAGTCGGTGTAGGATTGGTTGGTGCAGAGCGCCAGGACCCGGGCGGTATAGAGGCCCTGGAGGGTGCCCGAGCCATTGGTGGCAGTCACAGGAACGGCACCCTGCAACCGGTAGGCGTGCCCGCCGAAAGCGTCGGTCGGAAACGTGTATGTCGCCGGGTAGTTGGGATCGGTGATGTGGCCCCAACCGGCAGCGGGGTTTTCGGCTCCGCTGTCGAAGTTGTCGGTTTGCGCCCGCGCGCTGGTCGCGAGGGCCAACAACGCTGCGAGCGTGGCAGCGCAGGCTGCCGCTTTGAAGGCGGTGTGCCGGAGGGGATTTCTACTTGGGGTACTCATGGTGGCTTTCATTATTGCTGTTTCCTGATCAATTGAGTTGCGGACTGCATATCGCACTACACCGTCTTTCTACCAGTTTTACGGAGCTTGTGGCAAGCAGAATCTTAAATAATCTGC
>CAIWJG010000529.1 GCA_903912925.1 uncultured Verrucomicrobia subdivision 3 bacterium
CGCCGGCCAGAATCAGGCTGCCAGTCTGATAGCCAAAATCCCGGTAGCCAAGAATCACCGCGGCCATCAGACATAGAAAGCCGATGATGCCAGCGATCATGCCGGGCAGCAGTGTTTCCAGGAAGAGCAGAATCGCTCCCACAATCAACAATGTGATGATGAGTGTCATGGTTGCAGGTTCAGCCCGGCCAACCCCGCGTCAGGGTTCCAAACTTTTCGGCGGGGCGAAAACGATAGATCCCACAAAGGCATGGCGCGCGCTCCGGGGATCGCTCCACAGTGAGGCGGCCCGCTTGCCCGCACGCGAACGATTCTCTCGGCCGCGGCCCAACACCGTGGCCGGGTGCCGGCCTTGTTCATTCAACTGTTCGAAACGACGAGCCGCCTGCACCTGCTGTTCGCTGGCGGTGATTGTGGGGCTGCTCGCTTGCGCCACTGCGACGGGCGGGGGGCGCAAAGGCGGGACGGGGTGTCTTGCTGGTTGGAATGGTTCTTCCTTGTGCCAGGCCGGGATGGGCGGCAACTCGTCATGGGCCGCGCGAGGAATGCGCGGTGGCGCTGGCGCCGGCGCCGGCTCCTCCCCCATGAGCCGCCGCAGGGTTTCTTCCAGATTCAATCCGCCCGTTGGCTTGCTTGCTGTCGGCGCCGGTTCGTCACCTTCGGGCGGTTGCTCCGCCTGCTTTTCCTGACGCCGCTTCGTCACCCAGTTGGAAATCGCGCCAACGATGATGATAATCGCGACCATCCATGGGCTGTCGAAAAGTCCGGAGGCGAACAGCGGATTCATGCGCAGGCAGACCGAAGATTATTTCTTTGCCGCCTGTGCGCCGGATGATGACGCGTCCGGACCCTCGCTCCCGATGTTTTCGCGCATGGTTGTGTCGGCCTGGATGTTCTTGAGGCGGTAGTAATCCATCACGCCCAGGTGGCCTTTGTCGAAAGCGCGGGCGATGGCGATGGGAATCTGCGCCTCGGCTTCGACCACCCGCGCGCGCATCTCGGAAACGCGCGCGACCATTTCCTGTTCGGTGGCGACGGCGGCCGCGCGGCGCACTTCCGCTTGCGCTTGCGCGATGAGCTTGTTGGCTTCCGCCTGTTCCGCCTGAAGTTTGGCGCCGACGTTGCCACCCACATCCACGTCGGCGATGTCAATGGACAGGATTTCGAACGCGGTGTTGCTGTCGAGGGCCTTGCCGAGCACGGTTTTGGAAATGCGGTCGGGATTCTCCAACACCGCCTTGTAGGTTTCCGACGAGCCAATGGTGGAAACGATGCCTTCGCCCACGCGCGCGATGATGGTTTCCTCCGTTGCGCCGCCGACAAAGCGATCCAGATTGGTGCGCACCGTCACCCGGGCCTTGGCCTTGATCACGATGCCGTCCTTGGCCACGGCATCAATGGTGGACTTGCCCGACGCCGGCGCGGGGCAATCAATCACCTTTGGGTTGACGGAAGTTTTCACCGCTTCGAGCACGGTTTTGCCCGTGCCTTTCGTGGCGAGGTCAATGGCGCAGGCGCGGTCGAAGACGAGATTGATGCCGGCCTTCTTGGCTGCGACCAGGGCGAGCACGACCATTTGCACGTTACCGCCGGCCAGGAAGTGGGTGGAGAGTTCATCAATGGAGATGGGCAGCCCCGATTTCACGGCGGTGATGCGGCCGTCCACGATCAAGGCGACCGGAATACCCCGCAACCGCAGCGCGATCAACTCCGTGACGGTGACTTTGGCCCCCGAGAACAGAGCGCGGATGTAAATCATCCCGAAGTTGATGATCAGGATGCCGGCCACGAGCAGCACCAAAGCGCCAATGCCATAAATAATCAGGCTGAGTTTAATGGGAAAACCATCGGATTGAGCGAGAATCATATTCATGCGGAGATAATGGCGCGGACCGGAAAACGTAAGCAAGCATATACGGTGAGCCCGGATATTTCACACCCTTGAACGCCGCGTGAGGGCACGCGGCCTGCAAGGGGAAATTATGAAGGATGAATTATGAATGATGAAGGGGGTGAGGCACCCGGCCTATACCGCCCCACCGCCCCACCGAAACACCGAAACACCGTCTGTAGGCCGGGGGCCCTCACCCGGCGCTCCCATCTCTCCGCTGTTGTGTGTGAGCCTAAATTCGGCGGTTAAGAAATGAACAACGAAGCAACGAAGAAACAAAGATCGGGCGGGAAGCAGGAAACGGAGGCTGATTTGGATTCACCTGCTGGGTGAAGGTTCTTGAGCAAGCCAAACAGAGTTATCCGTGCCAATTTGTGAAATCCGTGTCTAAACCTCAGTGTCTCCTGTGTCTTTCAGCCTTCGCGTCTTTGTTTCTTTGTTGTTCAACTGCTTCTTTTAGGATGAACTATTGTTTGCCTGCTGGCGTCCTTGGCGGCATCATAATGCCCAGTGAACCAGATAAACGAGAGTAATGACGAGAGCTAAACCGATAAACTTATGAGAACGAAACTGCACTATTTATTGATCCTGTTGGCGGTGAGCGCGGGGTTTGAGCAAGCCTGGGCGCAAACATCTGTCATCAGTTCCTTGAGCCAGAACGGGGTATTGGTCTGCACGAACTTGCAGCCCAGCACGGTAGCGAGCGTGGAATGGGCGTCGTCGTTGGCGGGGCCTTGGCAGACCAACTGGGCGGGGCTGGACGCGGTGGCAGTGGACGCGAACGGCAAGATCCAGGTGAGCGTGCCGATGTTCTACCGCGTGCGCGGGGTGACCAATAGCCCGCCCATGCCGCCTGGGATGACATTGATTCCCGCCGGGAGCTTCACGATGGGGGACACGCTGGATGGCCTGAGCGACGCCGTCCCCATGAGTATTACGGTATCGGGGTTTTACATGGACACGAATCTGGTGAGCTACAGTCAATGGCAGGGGGTGTATAGCTGGGCCACGAGCCACGGGTATGGTTTTGTGAATGCGGGTGGCGGCAAGGCTGCGAATCATCCGGTGCAGACGGTGGATTGGTATGACAGTGTGAAGTGGAGCAATGCGCGGTCGCAGCAGGCGGGTTTGACGCCGGTGTATTACACGGATGCGGGTTATACGCAAGTGTTCACGAATGGCGACGATCCGACTACGGTGTATCAGAATATGGCAGCAAACGGATATCGGTTGCCGACGGAGGCTGAGTGGGAGAAAGCGGCACGGGGCGGGCTGAGTGGACAACGGTTTCCATGGGGTAACACGATTTCATGGGGTCAGGCGAACTACTACGCTTCTCCGGGCTATGGCGGCTACGATGTGAATCCCACCGGAGGCTACAATCCAGCTTGGACCAGCGGTGGGGAGCCACACACAAGTCCGGTGGGTTATTTTGCGGCGAACGATTATGGATTGTACGATATGGCTGGGAATGTCTTGGAGTGGTGTTGGGACTGGTTTGGGACGCCGTATGGCCAACCCACCACAACTAATCCAACCGGAGCGGGGCCAGGATCGGGCCTCCGTGTTCGGCGCGGCGGCGATTGGTTCAGCTACGCCAACCTCGCGCGGTGCGCCTGTCGCGACCACAACAACCCGTTCCTTGCCGACAACGTCGTTGGGTTTCGGTGTGTGAGGGGGCTTTAATTTCTGCTCTTTTACTCTTTAACCCTTTTGAAGGAGTGAGCGTTAAGCATAGCCGAGGGACACAGTAAGGGAGGAGGGGGTGGGGGTCTGGGGGCAAAGCCCCCAGGAAAATTTGTTTTAGAACAAGGCATGGCTGAGAGCGACAACATTCTGACCAAGCTGCAAGACCTGCTGGTGTATTTGATACCGCAACTGAACAAGTTTCCACGGGATCAGAAGTTCGTGCTGGGGGACCGGATCGAGCACAAGTTGCTCGATGTGCAGGAGGATTGTTTGCGGGCATATTACAGCCGGGAGAAGCGCGGCCATTCTTGCTGTGCTGATGGACATCGCAACCGCCGCCCCCACATAGCTCGCGTGGTCTGAAAACCAATTGCGCACGATCGCAACGCAGGGGCCGATTCTCATCAACCCAATAATCTAAGCTGAACTGGCACCGGGTGCGCTTGGGCGCATTCGCGAGTTCCTGGTACGGA
>CAIWJG010000530.1 GCA_903912925.1 uncultured Verrucomicrobia subdivision 3 bacterium
CTGCTGGTGGTCATCGCCATCATAGCGATTCTCGCGGCCATGCTCCTGCCGGCCTTGGGCAAGACGAAGCAAGCCGCTCAGCGCTCCGCCTGCCTGTCGAACCTTCACCAGATCGGCCTTGCCACCACCATGTATCTCGCCGATAACGCGGGCAAAATGCCCCATGTGCCGGACTCGGACCTCCAGCTCACCCCTCCTGTGGACACCAGCGGCAAACGCTATAACTCCATGGGCTCTTTCATGCCGCTGCTGCACGAGTACGCCCCGAACGTGGGCCTGTGGCTAAGCCCGCCCGTGCCCGTCGCGCGCACCAACGAGTGGCAGATGCACTTCCTCAGTCCCTGGCGCCAGGACGGCACCAATGCGCCGGAACGCGGTTGGGCCAATTACCTCAGTGACAAGCTGGCCGAACGCAATCCCTCCGCAGCTCGTTACCTCCGGGGGCGCACGCCCGAGAGCGTTGCTGTCGCCCGGAAAGCCAGCGTCTCGGATGAAGAATGGTTGATGAGTCCATTCTTCGAAAAGCCCTGGTGGGCCGGCTTCAAGGATCAATGGAGTGTCGGTGAGAGCGTGCCGCCGCCCGGCGGTTGGTCGGCGCACAACGGCGGCCGCAACCAGGTCTATCTCGACATGCACGCCGGTTGGGTGCGCAAGAATATTGATCGCTGAACTCACGTCCGCCACCGCTGAGTTCAGCCCTCATTTTTAGTCGCACCCGTATGCCGGCCATCTATTGACGCCCTCCGAGCCTTTGTTACCGTCCCCTGCGTGAAAAACAACAAAACCGACGGCGTTGTCCGCTTTACCGTTTCCGTTCCGCGCGACCTGGCCAAACAGCTCGATCAGATGACCCGCCAGAAGGGCTACGACAACCGCTCTTTGGCCGTGGCGGACATGATCCGCGCCGGCCTTGTCGAGCACCGCCAGAACCTCGGCAACCAGGAAATCGCCGGCACCATCACCCTCGTTTACGATCACCACAAGCAGCACGTCCAGGCCACCCTGACCGACATCCAGCACGACCATCACGAGGTCATCATTTCCACCCTCCACGTCCACCTCGACCATCACAACTGCCTGGAGGTGCTCGCCGTCCGCGGCAAGGCCGGGACCATCAAGAAGATCGCCGACGAGCTCATCGCCGCCAAGGGCGTCAAGCACGGCAAGCTCACCGTCACCTCCAGCGGCAAAGACCTCCCGAGTTGAACCCCTGCGCCGCCGCCTTTCGTTGCCTTGGGAATGCCGGAGTGAAGTCAAACCCGGGGCCGCAGGTTGGCGCTGGGGAAATTTATGGCGCCCCCTTTCCGCTGGCTGGCGGGGGAGGGTCACATCTGCCCCAATCACCGGGCGGTTTCCCAGTCGCCTGGCAGCCCCCCATTTCCGGGCATGGAGAACATGCGGTAAACGCGTTAGCCAGGCGTTGCTGGACGGTGATTATGATGACAATCAGCCCAATCATTGCGGGAATAGAGTTTCATACCGCTGATCTCTTGCCGGCGTTCGTGTTGCTAGGACTTGTGATCGTGGCTCACCTCGTGGGGCTGCCGCTGGTGATTTGGGGGCACGTTAAACTGTATCGTTCCAAACGGACGCGGCCCCTCATCTATGTCCTGCCGCTGTCCTGGTATTTTATCAGCCTGGGTTGCCTGGCGGTAGGGGGGATCTGTCAGGACCGCTGGTCCTACCGCACCTGGAACGATGACTCTACCGCCCACTATTTGATCTCCCTCCTCGCCGTGGTCCTGATGTTGCTCCACGGTCTGTGGGTGGCGCGCTTGTTGCGGCAGACGGGTGCCCCAGCGTTGTGCGCCTGGGTGCTGTTGTCGGCGAGTCTCTTACTGCTGCTCCCGCCTTTGGGTGTGGTCCTGGCACTGGTAGCGCTTCGGCGGATTCGGGGGAGCGATGGCCGCCTTTATGGACTCCGCGGGGCCTGGGCATCCCTCGCGGCCAACGTTGGGATGTCACTATGGTTATCGGCCGCCCTGGCCTGCAATTGGTCCGAATGGTTCGGCCGAAGCGGCGAGGCTGCAAAGACCGGGACAAGCCCGGTCTTTCCGGCCCCGTTGATTACGACTTCTCAAGCCATTCGCCCTCTTGGGATGTCGGACACAGGCGCCGTTACAACAGCAACCGCGCCCGGACCGAACACGAGCCCTTCGCAGGGCCCGGCAGGTCGAGTCCAGGACGACCCCGCCTGGTTCGGCTCAGGGCCGTTCAGCGGTCATTGGATCGCGGAGTTCGACTTCGAGCGAAATACTCGCCACACGGCAGAACCGCCGCACCCCTGGGAGACGTTCTTTTTGACTCTGACCCAGGAAGTCCACACGGTACGCGGCCAGATGCGAGGCAAGAATCTCGGGGCGAGTGGCCGGTTGTCGGGCGTTGAAGAGGAGGGTCGCTTTCAGGGCGTGATGCGCCTTTCCTGGGACAACCATGATTGGGAGGAATTCACCTTGGCCCTCAATGAAGATCGAACCCGTGCCACGGGCCGGGCGGTGTTTTGCGCGAGCCCCCAAGAACGACACTACTACAGGGTCGAGCTGCGGCAGCAGCGGTAACGGCAAGCCAGAACCATGGCCAAGCCCGCTGCCTTCCAACTGCCGGGATGGCGTCTGGCCCCCACCATTCCGGTAATGGCGCAGGGAGTCGTCACCAGGATGTGACCTCACATGGCAAGCAAATACCAAGGGATCATAATTGCAGCGGGCACAAATGGCAGAATCATCCCGGCTTTGGCGAGACGCATGCCGTTGAGCGCACCTTCGGACTGCTGAATGCGGCGGCGGGCGATGATGGCAAGAATAACGGGCAGCGGGCTGGCCAAAACGCCACCCGTGGCACAAACCATGCCAAAGGGAAAAATTCCATGCGGGTTGGAAACCGACATCAGAATCCACGCAAGCATGGGGAGGCTGCCCAGCACAAAGCTGGCGACACTGAACTTGCAGATGAATCGCATAATGCCCAATCCGGCCTGCGTTGAGCGGAACGGTAGCCACCCCCAACGCGTCGCGCAAGCCCGGCGCTCAAACCGCCCCTGTGCCGCAAGCTGCCCGCACGCCATGTCTGAGGGACTACAAGGATTACGATTCCGGCTGTTTTGCAATTGACCCACCAACCGGGACAACCATTATGCCCGTCAGGCAATCTATGATTACAGACCCCGACGATTTTGAACCCGCCCGGCCAGTTTGTGGAATTCTTTCGATTGCGGCTCCTGTTGTGGGATTCGCGCTGGCCATCGCAAGTGCTCGTGCCCTCGGGGCCAGTGACACCACTGGTGCTGAGGGATTATTTCGTCTCAAATCGGTCTCATCTGCGTGATCTTGGCTATCATTGAAAAGCGATGAAAACGGAAGACTATGGCCGTGACAATCCTCAACGTAGCACCCTCGCCACCGTGTCCGCCGTCCTGGGATTAATCGCTCTGGCGCTGGCTGTGGCGGTGCTGTTGGTCCTGGATGAGAAGATCGTGACCGCCTTCCCCCTGCTTTATTACGTCGTTATCATCGCCGTTGTTTTCACCGGTTTTGGCTGGTTGTGCATCCCCTATATCTTCCTCTCCGGGGTGCTAACCATTGTGAGCGTCATTTATTCGATTGCGGGGCTCCGCCAAATCGCCAGGTCGGCAGGCGACGTGACCGGGGCGCGCTTTGCTTGGGTTGGCATGGTCGCCTCCTGCTTTGCGGGGATAATTCTCCAGCACGTAGGCATTCCCCATTTCTGACAACTCATCGCATGAGCAAAAAGCCTAACTCCGAGGATTCCAGCCCGACCAAAGGAGGTGATTCGGTCCACAGCACCTCGGACATGCCTGCCGACGAAGCAGGGCACGCTTCCTGGCTGGAAGGCCTGTTTTCCCGGATGGAGGAAGCGGTAGAGAATTGGGGTCTGTCAGTGGAGGACACTTCTTGGTCGCGGACCATTCGCGGGATTGTGCTACCGATCATGCTCTGGGCAGTTGGAATCTATTTTGCAGTCGTGCAGAAGGTCGAGTTTGGGCGCGCTTGGCACCGCTGGATGGGCAGGCCGCGGGTGGTTCTAACCGGATGGGGCGTGGTGGCTCTGGGGTTGGCGTTGGTTTGTTTCGGCCTGTGCCTCCACTTTCATTACTACTGGCGTCCGAAACAATCACGCGTTGGCGCGGTCGGAATGTACCTCTCCCTGGTTATGACCGGTGTGTTCTTCCTCGGATTCGTCTGGGCCTTGTTACAGTTGTGAGCGTGCCGAGCACGGAAGACCCATGAAGCCGCTGCGTTGGGACTCTGCCGCTAGAATTGTCTCTCGAACCCCCGCACTTTGCGCTCAACCCAGAGCCTTCTTGTATTGCTCGCCAACGAACTCCCAGTCAATCACCTGGAAGAACGCCGCCACGTATTCCGGTCGGCGGTTCTGGTATTTCAGGTAGTAGGCATGTTCCCAAACATCGAGCCCGAGCAGGGGCTGCTTGTTCTGGCTGATCGGCGAGTCCTGATTCGGCGTCGGCTCAATGCCCAATTGCTTGTTGCCATCCAGGACCAGCCACGCCCAGCCGCTCCCAAACTGGCCCAAAGCGGCTTTCGTAAGCTCGTCCTTAAAAACGCCGAAACTGCCAAACCGTTTCTCAATCCCCTTCAGAAGCTCCCCCGCCGGCTGGCCGCCTCCGCCCTTCTTCATCATCTGCCAGAAAAGTGAATGGTTGTAATGGCCCCCGCCCTGGTTGCGAATTGCTACGCGAATCTTTTCCGGCACAACGCTTAGGTCTCCCAGCAGATCCTCGACCCGCTTCCTGCCAAGTTCGGGGAATTCGGCTACAGCCTTGTTCAAGTTCGTCACGTAAGCCGCATGGTGCTTGTCGTGGTGAATCTGCATGGTGAGGGCGTCAATGTGCGGCTCCAGCGCGTCAAACTTATAAGGCAGGGGTGGAAGAGTGTAGGGGCCTGTCACCACGGGCACCGGAGCCGGTCCGGCGGAGGATTGAGCGCTCACGGTGCGCAGAGTGGTGGCAGTAGCGCAAATGGCCGACGCCAGAGCGGTTGTCTTCAAAGCTTGCCTGCGAGTCATCATAATCGAAGCCCTTTCATGTCATGGTTGCCTGGAAAAGTGCCGGGGTGTTTGCCGTCCAGGCTCGCGTCACCTTTCGCATCCCTGCGGCAGCAATGCAAGTTGGAGCCACCCGTCGCTAATGAGACGGAGGCGGCCCTGCCCGGCTGGCATTGCCTGTGCAATACATGATTTAACTTGGCGCCGGTTAGCTGTACATTAGTATGTGCTCCGTAGATTAACACGATTGCTGATGGCTGTGGTGCTGGCCTTATCAATAGGTCTGCACTGGGCTTTTCTGCAATCGTTGGCCTGGACCACGATGCTGGTTGATAATCTCGCTACCAGTTCCTTCTCCACCGCGCTCCAACGCACCTTCGACGGCAAGCATCCCTGTGCGTTTTGCAAAGCCGTTGCCGAGGGCAAGAAATCCGAAAAGAAGACCGCCACTCTCTTCCAAATCAAGAAGTTCGAGGGGCTCAGCGTGGCGGTTGCCATTTCCGTTCCTCCGCCGGCCCTATTTCCCAAAATAGAAGCGCCGAGCACTTCTCCTGAAGCGTTCTCCCACCCGCCTCCGGTGCCGCCACCCCGCGCCGCTTAGTTACCTCTTCCAATCGGGTCAGGGCCTTTGGTCCTGATACTCTTCCGCCGGAGCGATCTCTGGCGGGGACTCTTGTTTCCTCGGTGTCGGCGCACTCGGTGTATTCCGACGCAGCAGTTCTCATTTTGGCAGTGCTCGATAGCTGGTGCGGTCTGGATTTGCTTGGTGGAGGGGGGCGAGGAGGCGGGTAAAGATTCTAAAGTGTAGTCCGTGGTGGGTCGGGGTTGTGCCGTTTGGGAGCCAGCAATTCTCATTAGGGGCAAAAGTCAGGGGAAACCGTTGAAAC
>CAIWJG010000531.1 GCA_903912925.1 uncultured Verrucomicrobia subdivision 3 bacterium
CGGCGGCTACTGCGGAATCTGCCCGATCAGGCCCAGCAATTCTCATTATGGCCTGGTCACCCCCCGCCGGGTGTGGGCACCCGGCCTACATCCCCCGAAAAACCGCCCGCTTGTAGGTCGGGTGCCCTCACCCGGCGGGGGGTGACAAGGCCATAATGAGAATTGCTGGGCCTGATCGGGCAGATTCCGCAGTAGCCGCCGACGTCAGGGCTTGGACAACACTCCCTGTCGTCGGCGACTGCATTCACCCAGCAACCCAGAAGGTAGCCAGAGGTCGTTCAGGACAAAGGGGGAACGACCTCCGGAAAATCACGTGCGAGAGCGGGCACCCCGGAGGGCGTGCCAGAGGGAATTCCTCCTCGTCCTCAGTTTTTCGCAAGCCAGTCGCCAAACCCGGCTTCGTCATGGCCGAGCTCATCTTCAAAAAGCCGATCCCCGACAGCCCCCTGACCCCCGAGTTCGCCGCCGCCCCCGCCTTCCTCGAAGTCAAGCTCCTGACTCAAACTTAGCCCCCGACCACTCCGCCAGCACACGGTCGATCCCCTCCCGAACCAGCGCGCGGGCGTCCAACCGCTCGGTGCCACACATCAAGAGCTCGTCATAGTTCGTGCGCGCATGGCGAATGTGGGCAACTACGGCCAGGTCCACGGCTGACGCCTCCAGCGCACGCCCGGCAGCGGATCGCCCCACTCGACCACTACTGCGCCGGCCGGTGTGCTCCGCAATCCGGCGCGCTTCGGCGGCCGGACAGCCGGGGTATCGCTCCGAAATCGCCCGGGCCAGCTCGGCCACGAATTCACGGTCTTCCTCCTGGCGCGCTTGCGCCGCCTGGGCCCGCGCAGCCGCGCGCGCAGGCGTGTCGGCGGTGCATTCCTCCTCGGCTTTGGCCAGGGCCTCTTCGGCCACCAGCAGACCCTGCCGCTCGTATCGTTTGCGCGCCCGGTTGAATCGCACCACCACCGCCGCAAGCGAACTGTGCTTGCGCGCGCGCCGCGTCAAGGCCGTGTCGCCCGCGGGCAGAAACACCAACTCGTCCAGGTCAGCGCAGGGCAGGCAAAGCGGCTGGCCTTTCTCCATGAACAGAAACGCCCCTCGGGGCAGCTCCGTGCTGCATTCGGCGCAGTTCCCCTCTTCGCTCACCTTCTCGAACACCACCAGTTCGGGCGGCTTGTTCAATTTGGCCGCCAGCCGCGCGGCTTTCTTCTCCGGCAAACCCGCCGGCGCATAGTGCGTACGATAGAACCTCTCCCACTCCAGGTCGCCGTCTTCGGTGACTTGCAGTTGTTCGAGTCCGCCCGGTCCGCGTCGCGTGTAGGCCGCCTCGATGGTCCGCAAGCCACGCTGTTTCGCCCACTCCTGGAAATGGCGGATGGTCTTTTGAAACTTCTCCGGCCCCACCTGGATCCACGGCTGCAGCACCGGGTAATGCTCGTTGCCTTTGCGCCAGCCCTCCACATGGACCGGGTGCAGCAGCCTCATCTGCTGCATGAGTTCCAGCGGGCCGACGCTGCCGTCGCGCTGCAAAACCGCCTCGGCGGCTTGCACCACACGCTCCTGAAAATTGCTGAAGTTAGGTTCAGTCATGAGTGTCAAACCGCCACCGCCTCCGCCAGCTCCGGACCAGGGCGACGACCAGGAACACCCCCGCAAAGCCACCCAACGCCACGTTCACCGGCTCCGGAACTGCCGTGATCTCCAGGCTCCAACCCGTCAGCGTCGCCGTGCTGACCGCCGCGCCGTCGGCAAAGAACAGTGTCCAGCTTCCGTTCGGGTCCACCCCTCCCCCACCCAAAAAC
>CAIWJG010000532.1 GCA_903912925.1 uncultured Verrucomicrobia subdivision 3 bacterium
CGTGTCGCAGGTCGCCGCCACCTTATCGCGCGCGTTGCAGGATGTGGGGTTGGAGCTGACGCCGGCGGCGGAGCGGTTGAACGCCTTCAACGCGGTGCAGAACACCTACCTGGGCACGTTCCAGATTCTGGGTGGGCTGGGGTTGCTGCTTGGCAGCGCCGGGCTGGGTGTGGTGGTGCTGCGCAATGTGTTGGAGCGGCGGGGCGAGCTGGGGTTGCTGGTGGCCGTGGGCTTTCGCCGGCGAGCACTGCAACGCCTGATCTTGACCGAGCACGGCGCATTGCTGGGCCTGGGTCTGGGGATTGGGAATGCCGCCGCCGCGGTGGCGGTGCTGCCAGCCATAGTAACGCCCGGCACGCAATTGCCTTACGGCTCACTGGCTTTGACCCTCGCCGCCGTTTTGCTAAACGGCCTGCTTTGGACCTGGCTGGCGACGGGTTATGCGCTGCGGGGGAACTTGCTGGCGGCGTTGCGCAACGAGTGAGTTATCCATGTTCCGCTGGCCCGGCGTTCTTCCAGAACGCTCAGGGCGCCCACTGGCCGCGGTAGAAGCTGGGCATACCGTTCGCAGGAAGAACGCTGTGCCAGGAAATGGTCGCCAGGGTGTTGGTCCGGACCGATGTCCAATTGACCATGTTGCTGGAGGAGAGCAGCACATACCGCTGGCCTGCTGTGCCGAGGAGCCAGAGATCGAACGTGTTCGTCGAACTCAGGCTGCCGGACCGCAGGGTGGGCGGGGGTGGCGGGGTCCCGAAGGGCAGCACAAAGAGCGTGATGCTTTGGGCGGGCACGATGTTGGTGAATACGCTACCGGTGAAGTGAATGTCTGCGAGACGGTTGATCGTGTTGGCCGAGGTCAACTGCCAGACCTGGCCGACCCCGCTGAGCAGGCGATTGGTAATCGCTACGGTCGCCGTCGCACTCAACGCCAGTTGCTTGTTAATCACCATCAAGGTCAGCGCGTTGTCGGATGACCGCAGCGCCGCGAAGGTCGCGACACTGTCCGGGTTCGGCCCGGTGGCGCTGACGCTGGTGTCGCCGAAGGTGGATTTGTTTCCGTCATAGTTGCGGTACATCTTCATGGCCCGGTGGACAATGTCCGAGGTGTCCACCGCCGTCCAGCGGGCCGCCAGATCCAACCTCTCGCGCCCAAAGATGCCGAGGACATCCGCCTGGGCGGTCGCGCCGTTGATGTTTCCCTCGGCACCCCAGTTGTATTCCGTGATGCCGGTGCGGGTGTCGGGATAATATGCGGCGACCCAGTTCTTCATGCGGGGAATGAGCATCAGGATGTTATTGGCCGGCTGCTGGCCAATCCAACTGGCGTCCACGTAGTTGGTGTCCCAGAGCTGGCGGGTGGATCGGTTGCGCAAGAGTTGCATTTGGGACGACAAATCAGTGCTAAACTCTCCGCCCTGCGGATAGCAATGCAGGGTGAACACATCCAGCAAGCGCTGATGGGTGTTGGTGGCGTGCTGATAAAACTGGCTGAGCAGCCAGGGACAATAGTCCCACCCGCCATTATTGGCGCGGTCGGGGTAGCCCGAATTCTGCTGGTCGTAGCCGCTGTAGAAGTAGCCCGACCAGCCCCATTCTTCCGGGGCCAGCAGTTGGGTATTGGGGTCCACCCCCTTGACCACCTCGGCATACGCGAAGAAGTTGGTGCGGATTTCCCGCATGGTCGGGCCGACGGGATGAACATCCAGGTGCGTCCAGCCCCAGAGGCTGTGTTCGTTGTCCATGCAGTAATAGGGCACGCCGCCGTTGGTGGAGCACCGCCATTGATTGGTCAGATGCTGCACGAACGCCTGCTGGAACGCCGCGTTGGTGGGGAGGTTCGCGTCGTTTGGGTTATTCCAGGTGATGTGCGGATTGCCGTTGCTGCTGCTGATGCCGTTGCCGGCGTCAGACATCCATTGCGAATCATTGCCGGTTTGCGGGCCGTATTTGGCGATCGAATAACTGCTCAGCTTGCCGCGGCTCGGCCCCAGTTTAGGCACCCAGCCCAGCATTGGGATCGTCAGCATCGGCTGGGCGCCGCCGTTCTTGCTATTGGCCACGTGA
>CAIWJG010000533.1 GCA_903912925.1 uncultured Verrucomicrobia subdivision 3 bacterium
ATCCCCATGCTAAAGCCAATGTCGCTCTCAATTGATAACTCGATCGAGCAACTCCCACTAACCATCCCGCACCCCGCGCACTGAGAAATAATTAACCTCCGCTACCGCCTCAGAAAGATCTGAGATGCGCACTGCGGGGCACCGCCGCAGCCACGCACTACCTCCCCTGCCCCATTTTCAGGGTTTACTTGGCTTGAGTTTTCAGTCTGAATGGCCTTAATCTCTTAATCATGAATACATCATCGAATAATCTCACCTCACGTCGTGACTTCCTTAAGACCTCCGCCCTGGTCGGCAGCGCGCTGGCAGCGCCGGCGCTTATGCCCGGAGAACTCTTTGCCCGGGAGAACACCGACACGCTCCGCGTCGGGTTAATCGGCTGCGGCGGGCGCGGGTCCGGCGCCGCCAGCCAGGCCCTCAATGCTGACAAGAATATCGTCCTGACCGCGATGGGCGACGCGTTCCAGGACCAATTGCAAAGCAGCCTCCAGAGCCTGCAGAAGGCGCACGCGGACAAAGTGAAGGTCACTCCCGACAAGTGCTTCGTGGGGCTCGACGCCTACCAGAAGGTGATCGACAGCGGCGTGGACGTCGTGCTGCTCGCCACGCCGCCGGGCTTTCGTCCGATTCACCTCAAGGCGGCGGTTGACGCCGGCAAACACGTTTTCTGCGAGAAGCCGATGGCGACGGATGCGCCGAGCCTCCGTTCGGTGCTCGCTTCCGTCAAAGCAGCCAAAGAGAAGAATCTGGCGCTGGTGGCCGGCTTTTGCTGGCGCTATGAAGGGGCGCGCCAGGAGTTTTACAAGAAGATCCACGAGGGCGCCATCGGGGACATCCGCGCCGTTTATGCCACGTACTACACCGGCCCGGTCAAGCCGATGCCTCCGGCCAGCAGCCGCCCGGCGGAAATGGGCGACTTGGAATGGCAGATGCGCAACTGGTACAACTTCACCTGGCTCTCCGGCGACGGTTACGTGGAACAGGCCTGCCACAGCGTCGATAAGGTCGGCTGGGCGGTCAAGGATCTGACGCCGCTCAAGGCCGTGGCTGTCGGGGGGCGCCAGACACCCAACAACCAAGGCGACATCTTCGATCATATGTTCGTCGTGTATGAGTTCCCCGACGACGTGCGCGGCTTTGTTGGGCAGCGGCAGATCGCCAATTGCTACTCGGAGAACTCCGACTACATCATGGGCAGTGCCGGCTTCGGCAAGATACAGGGCTGGTCGGCTCCGATCATCAAAGGCAAGGAGAACTGGCGTTACAAAGGGCCGAAGACCGACATGTATCAAAACGAGCACAACGAGCTGTTTGCAAGTATTCGCAGCGGCAAGGTGATCAACGATGGCGAGTGGATGACGCACAGTACGCTGATGGGGATCATGGGGCGCATGGCCGCCTACACCGGCCAGGAAGTCACCTGGGAGCAAGCCTTGAATTCACAGGAGAAGCTGGTGCCTGACCAGTTCGACTGGAAGATGAAGCTGGACATCACCCCGATGGCCGTGCCGGGCCTAACGAAGCTCGTATAGAGCGTGGAAGCGTGGAAGCGTGGAAGCGGGAAGCGGTGAAGCCTGGCAGTCAGGTCGAACGAATGGTTGAGCTATGAAACGCCGAGAGTTTCTAACAGTTGCAGGCGGCGCGTTAGCGCTGGCGGCGTTGGCCCCCAGCGCGCTCGCGGGCGACGCCAGTTTGGACGGCGCTGCGCTCCCGCCACGTCGCAGCCTCAAGAAGGGCATCATGTGGGGCACGGTGGGCGTGAAGGGCTCCGTGCTGGAGAAGATGAAGGCCATCAAGGAAGCCGGCTTCGAGGGCACCGAGATGATGAGCCACATGGACCAGGACGAAGTGCTGCGCGCGCGCGACGAGACCAGCCTGGCCATTCCCAGCGTTTGTGGGCGGGACCACTGGGGCAAGCCGCTCTCGGATCCTGACCCAAAGGTGCGCGCGGAAGGGCTTGAGGCTCTGAAGCAGACCCTGCGCGACGCCAAACGCTATGGCGCCTCCTCGGTGTTGCTGGTGCCGGGCGTGGTCACCAAGCAGGTCTCCTACGCGGACGCCTACACTCGGTCGCAGGCGGAAATCCGCAAGGCGATCCCGCTGGCAGAGGAGTTGGGCGTCAAGATCGCCATTGAGAACGTGTGGAACCATTTCCTCCTTAGCCCGCTGGAGGCTGCGCGCTACGTGGACGAATTCCACAGCCCGGCGGTCGGGTGGCATTTCGATGTGGGCAATATCCTCAACTACGGCTGGCCCGAGCAGTGGATTCGCATCCTGGGGCCGCGCATCCAGAAACTGCACATCAAGGAATTCAGCCGCGAGAAGCGGGACAAGCAAGGCTTGTGGAAGGGCTTTGATGTTCCACTGCTGGAGGGCGACAACGACTGGCCGGCGGTCATGAAGGCCGTTGACGACGTCGGCTACCACGGCTGGGCGATCACCGAACAGGGCGGCGGCGACAGCCCGGCCGGATTGAAGGACCTCTGCCAACGGCTGGAGAAGATATTGGCCACTTGAAGGCAGAAGGCAGAAGAAGCTGTCCGGTGTTGGTCTGGGGCTGGTCTGGTACTGGTCTGGGGGCGGTCTGACGTGGATCGCATAAGGCTCTGATATTAATAGCCTTATGAGCTTAGCAATGTGGCTTTGGGTACGCCGGTGGGCCCCGGGTATAGACGGCGTGAGGACGGTGCAGCCCCGGCGATTACCTGGTGTCTATTGCGTAAGGTGTTGGAATGATGCTACTTACGTCGTTAACTCTGGTGGCAGGTGAGGCGCACATTACATTCTCACTGATCGCCCCGTTAAGCAGTGGACTAATTCGGGCTAACCGCGTGCAGGACTGCCCGCCCTGCCCTAGTGCTGAGCTTGATGCCGCCTCTGAATGTCAGTGAGCGGCCCTGGAATTGTCTGCGGCTACGGCTTTGGCAATAAGGGAATCAATCAGCGCATTGTGCTTTGGAGGAACAGCAAGCCAAGGCGGAAAATGGTCGTCGTTAGCCCTGAGGCTAAGGACGGGGGGAAGAAGGCCCGGCGAGTAATTCAAATTGAACTGGGAGAAAAGGGAAAGTGGGCAAGCTGATTCCGCGTGATTCCGCGTGAGTTCAAAATGGAGTCTGCTAAGTGGCGTGCCGTGTGGAACGCTTTGTGACGGTAGCGGAGACTGATACTGAAGCGGTATCACTGCCGCGCCGTGTGGCGACGGTGCCTTGCGAGACTCGGGTTACCGCCGGTATGTGCGCGAATTGGTGATTGCTATTCGGGCGTGTCGGCTCAATCTCAACAATCATGAAGACGATTCAACCGTGGGCTCGACAAATGCTGGTTTCGTTGTGTTTGCTCGGAACATTCTCGGCAGAAGCTGGCTCGCAACCCGGCGCGGTCGTGTCGTGGGGCCAGAATGATTACGGCGTGACTAACGTTCCTCCTGGCCTGAGCAACGTGGTGGCCATCGCCGGGGGTGGCTATCATAGTCTCGCGCTCCAGAGCAACGGCAAGGTGGTGGCGTGGGGTTACAACGAATGGGGCCAGACCAACGTTCCGCGGGGATTGAGCAACGTGGTGGCCATCGCCGCAGGCTACGGACACAGTCTGGCGCTGACAACAGAAGGCCGGGTGGTCGGCTGGGGATTGAACGAGGACGGCCAAGTGAACATCCCGAACGGTTTGAGCAATGTGGTGACCATCACCGCAAGCTACGGACACAGTCTGGCGCTCCAGAGCAACGGCAAGGTCGTGGCGTGGGGTTGGAACTATTACGGCCAGATCAATGTGCCGCTGGGGCTGAGTAATGTGATGGCCATCGCCGGAGGTCACTATCACAGTCTGGCGCTCCAGAGCAATGGTATAGCGGTGGCCTGGGGTGGCAGCACTTTGGGCGAGGCCAAAGTTCCTTCTGGATTGAGCGGCGTGGTGGCCATCGCCGGCGGCGGCCTCTACAGTCTGGTGCTCCAGAGCAACGGCAGGGTGGTGGCTTGGGGTGGAAACACGGACGATCAAACCAATGTTCCGCCGGGACTGAGCAACGTGATGGCCATCGCCGGGGGCGGCTATCACAGTCTAGCGCTCCAGAGCAACGGCATGGTGGTGGCCTGGGGTGATAACCATCTCGGCCAAGCCAACGTTCCGTCAGGATTGAGCAACGTCGTGGCGGGGGCCATCGCCGGGGGCGACTATCACAGTCTGGCGATTACTCTGGGGCCGTTCATTTTGTCGAAACCAGCACCGGCGATTCCACTCGCCACGGGGAGCGGCACCGACTTGAGCGTCGCGGTATTTCCTGGAAGCTCGTTTGGCTGCCAGTGGTCGCTCAACGGTGTGCCCATAGCAGGGGCTACCGAGACCAACCTTGTCATCAGCAACTTCGACCTCCCAAAAGCCGGTGTTTACTCGGTTATTATTACAGACCAATACGGTTATGCGACTGTCGTCAGCGTCCTTCGCCTACCCAACAGCCCAATCATCTTGGTCGATGGTGTTGACGTGGGCGGCGGCACGGTTAGCCGCACGAACACGTCGCAGATCACCATGAGCAGCAGCTTCGAGCCAGACGCAAACATTTACTACACGCTGGACGGGAGCGCACCGAGTTATTTGAGCATTCCATACCAAGGTCCGTTTCAACTCCGAACAACTGCCACCATCCGGGCGCTGGCGTATGATTTCGCTTACCTTTCGTTGGTTGAAGCCGCGCCGATCACGGTGCAGATTTCCCCGGTCTATCCGCTGACCGCCACTACGTCGGGCGGTGGAAGCCTGAGTCTTTCACCAGCACCTTACAGCGGCGGGAATCTCTTCTTTAGCAACACACTGGTCACGGTTACCGCGACTCCCTCGAACGGCTGGTCGTTCCTGGGCTGGCTCGGCGATGCGAGCGGTTCGAGTCCGGTAGTCGCGCTCTCGATGAACCGTGGCATGGCCGTTGAACCTCTGTTCGGAACCACGGTCGGCTCGAATGTTTTGGGCGCGGGTCAGATTCAATTCAGCCCTCATGTCCCGGTTTATCCATTCGGTGCCACGGTCGGCCTCACCGCGATTCCTCAAATCGGGAATTACTTGATAAGCTGGGCCGGAGCGTTGAGCCGTTCCAACAATCCGAATGTCCTCGTGCTGGCCAGTGCAAGCCCCGTCGTCACGGCGCTATTCGGGCCTCTTGCCGATGACCAGTATGCGCTGACGGTTGTGCCACAAGGCGCGGGGAGCGTGGCGGCGAGTCCCTACACCAATCGTTATAGCTCCGGCGCGGTGGTCACGCTGACGGCGATTCCGAGTTCCGGACAGTCTTTCATCGGCTGGAACGGAGACGCCATTGGTTCACAGAATCCCCTGCGTGCGACGATGGACCGAAGCAAAGTGATCACGGCCAGCTTCACGCGACATCCGCTGTTGCGCACAACACCTCCGTTGAACGGAATGGTCGAGCAGGGTTTCCGTTTCTCGCTCATCGGTGATTTGGGCGCTTCCTTCCAGATAGACGGCTCGGCTGATCTCATGAATTGGACTCCCCTCGGCTGGATTACGAACCACTATGGCACGTCTCAGTTTCTCGACACGGCTGCCGTAACGAACGCTTCGCAGTTTTATCGGGCAGTGGCGCAATAGGCAGGAAGCGGTGCGGCATCTGCTGGGATTGGCGACAGAATCGTCGCTGGGAATGTGGCGCAGATTTGCAACCTGCCGTATAGCAGGTGTTCAACCTGCCGCTGGATCACCTGCCCGGTTCAAGGTATTTCCAGATGGCGAAACTCACCCGGTTTCATCGTGGGGATGGCGGATTGGATTGAGGCCGCCGCCGCAGTGAGGCGGCGGAGTTTGTTGGTGGAGAGTTTGAGAATTGGGATGCTTCGGCCAGCAAGGTTCTGTTGGTACCGAATGTTTTGGTCGGCAGTAATGAACAACTCAAACTCACTCTCCGCCAAGCCCAGCAAGTCACCATTCTTGATGCCGCCCCAACCGCGCTGCTGTGCCGTCATGCACTCGTGCCCTGTGCATCGGCCACGGGACGCATTCGTCCAGCAGGATTCTCATGCGGCGGCACAGTCAAGCAGGGCGGACTCCGAACGTTCCAGGGCGCGACAGGCGACCTCGCGGGTCACCGACGGGAAACACTCCAGGAATTCATCAAGGGTATAATTGTCTTCCAGGTACTCGAACAGCGTCTTCACGGGCACGCGGGTTCCCTTGAATACGGGTGTGCCGCCGAGGATATCCGGGTCCACCGTAATCAAGTCGCTAGAGTCCATGTCCGCAATCTAGCCTGCCTCAGGCCCGGCTGTAAACCGCGGAGATTCAGCCCAAGCGCGGCGCATTCGCGAGTCATTGGCGGAGCGCCGGTTTCCAAACGGGCTTACCGTGTGCTCTGGTTGCAAGGTGTCCACAAAACCACCCACGTGCTCTAATTCCAAGTCGCGCTCAAGGTGAGACAAACGGCATCCTCTCCCCAACCCTCGCCTCCAAAGGAGGAGAGGGAGCAAACGCCGAGGCCGCGTTGCTGATAGCCCAGTGAAGTAAGGGAAAGACTTCACGGGGCTAGTCTCAGCTTGAAAGCGAAGTAGAATAAGCCGGTTTGGAAACCGGCGCTCCGCCTGAGCACTAAGGTCCTTTAGAAAGACACTGCAGCTTCCACTTCCTTTTTATTTGGTGACGCGGGGCTTTGCGGCGAAACTGGCGTCATGGAAACGGCAAAGCTGACGGAACTATTGCGGGAGTCGAAGAAGATACTCCTGTTCACCGGGGCGGGCATTTCGACGGGCAGCGGCATCCCCGATTTTCGCGGGCCGGAGGGGGTCTGGAAGCGGCGGCAGCCGGTTTATTACCAGGACTTCATGCGGTCGGAAGCGGCGCGGATGGAGCACTGGGATTACAAGCTGGAAGGCTGGCCGGCGTTCAAGGCCGCACGACCCAATGCGACGCACGAGGCGATCGTCAGTCTCGAACGAGCGGGCAAGGTGCAAGCCGTGATGACGCAGAACATCGATGGCCTGCACGCCCGCGCCGGCACGTCGGCGGGGCGGTTGGTGGAGATTCACGGCACGAACACCCTCGTCGAATGCCAGACGTGCGGGCGGCGCTCGGCCCCCGAGCCGCACTTCGTGTCGTTCCGGGAAACCCGGCGTCCACCCTTGTGCGAATGCGGTGGGTATCTGAAGCCGGCGACGATCAGTTTTGGACAGAACCTGCGGAACGAAGATCTGGAGCGGGCGGAAGCGGCGGCCAGGGCGGCGGACCTCGTTGTGGCGCTGGGCTCGACGCTGTCCGTCTATCCGGCGTCGAACATTCCACTGTTGGCCGCGAACCGGGGCGCGCCGTACGTGATCATCAATCGCGGCGCGACCGAGCATGATGAGTTGCCGGAGGTCACACTGCGGCTGGAGGGGGATGTGGGGGAGATCTTTCCGCCGGCTGTGCAAGCGGCTCTCGCGCGTTAGTCGGAGCAATTCAGTTGCACGCCACCTTCCCCCTCACCCCGGCCCCACTGCCGTTGAATTAAGGAAGTTCCCGCGCGCGACGCGGCGGCTTCCCCCTCTCCTCCCGCCGAGGGAGGAGAGGGTCGGGGTGAGGATGGCCGTGCTAACCCCGCCGATTCCCCTCACCCCAACCCTCTCCCCGTCCGACGGGGAGAGGGAGAAGGCACG
>CAIWJG010000534.1 GCA_903912925.1 uncultured Verrucomicrobia subdivision 3 bacterium
GCCTCCATCAGACCCCAGCTTTGCGGGAAGCGAACCCCCACATGATCAACCACCGTTACAGCCACAGAAAACTCTGCGATGCGCACTGCCCCGCACGATTACCAAATCAGCGCTTGCGCGTGGGGGCGTGATCTGCTACACAGTATCTCAGTCGGAAGCGGGTGTGGTTCAGTGGTAGAATGCGGGCTTCCCAAGCCTGAGATGAGGGTTCGATTCCCTTCACCCGCTCCAATCTCAATTACAACCAATAGAATAAGGGGTTTAGTGAGTTTTCGGGCTTCCTAAATTGGTCCAGTGCTAAAGCCTAGTGCTAAAACGTCCACTGGTTTCGGGTATGTTTGCCGAGTGCTTTTTAGCCTCGCGCGCGCGACGTTTATAGTTATCAAGCGTTAGGACCGTCCGGGGGGTGTCCAACGTAGCGGGCAGGTCAACAGGATCGCTCCTGGGGCATCTGGGGTGCTCCCTGGCGCATTTGTGGGGGCTTCCTGTTCGCAGTGACGCCATGCTGGTTGCTACAAACTAAAACCGCCTTGGCGCATTCGGCACGGGTGTTGACCGTTTCCGCCTTGGGCAATTTTGCCAAAGGCCGGGGTCTGCTTCCTCCGGTTGACGTTTTAAGATTCTCCTTCGCCCTCCCGGCCACGATCTCCTCGCGCTTGGATTGCCCCTTGTGACCGCCTGGGTGGTCAGGATGCCCCCACGGGCACGCCTGGGGTGGCAAGGGCCAAGCCAAGGGTTCACCCACGGGCGCGGGGTGGCGTCAAATATCCGTTTGCTGGGGCGTAGTCTCGTGCGGCCAGTGGATGACTATCTCGTGCGGCCCGCCTGTCACCAGGTCCGGGTCAAGTGGCGAATGCACCACCACCATGCCGCCCGCTGTGTTGGCCATCGCCACGGCCAAAGGCCCGGTTGTCGGCCCGTCAGTTCTGTCCCAAAGCAGCTTGGTTGCGGCCAGATCGCCGGCTTGGGCCATGCTTATCAGCTTGGCGACAATTTCAGCGGCGGCATCTTTGGTCAGCGCGGACTTTAGCCGGGCGGTCAGACTCACACTGCCTTTTCGTTTTCCACGGGGGTTGCCGGACTGTCCCTTCTTAAACGGTCGCCCGATGGTGCGCTTTCCAGTGCTGTTCTGGTGCTGCAAACCAGCGGTGTCAGGCAGGTCGGGTGCTGCTGTCTCACTCATAGCTTGGTGTTCCCCTTTGGTTCTGGTGCTGGTGTGCATCTGGTGCATCTCAACCCTGCGGTTCTCAGGGCATACTTGAGCACGCGGGCAAGCCGTTTCTCAAGTGGAGTCAGATAGCTTCCGGGCAATGCCCTTAGCGTCAACTCAAAGCTCGGTTGCTGGTCTCTCGCGTGGACAAATCGTCCACCGTCCACCCTCCTGGGGATACTGCCCGCAAACCGAATGGAACTCTCATGACCGAATTAGAACTTAATCACCTGGTCCTCCGCTACTGTCGCCAAATCATCATGAAGATGATGGATCATGTGCGGAGCACCATGCGGGGGGGGAGAATCGTCTCCACCTCAAGTTCGCCGTCACTGATCCCCGGCTTCAAAAACCGACAACGACGCCTCGCTTTACCCCGTCTTCTTCGCTTTAGCCCATCTCGCCTTTTGAGCAGCCTGGATGTTGGCAAGTCCAGCAGCAGACATCTTTCCTTTCGTTGCTGGTGCCTTTCCTTGTCCCGCCATCCTCTTGGCAACCCCGGCACGAATATTGGCAAGGCCCTCTGCACTCATCTTTCGCTTCTGTGGCTTATCTGTGGGTAAAACTGATGGTGCGGTCCCTTTGATCTTCGCCCACCTTGCTTTTTGAGCCGCTCGCATCTTGGCCCTGGCGGCAGGACTGAATTTGTATTTCTTGCCTAGTTCAGTCGTTTCAACAGGACTGGATACCTCGCCCCCCAGGATTTGACCGAGTTCTTCTTGCAGCAACTGAATCTTCTCCTGGAGGTCAGCTGCTTTACGAAGTTGTTTTGGTGTTAAATTGATCATAGTGGGGGCATTGTGCATAGAGTTAGAGATTTTGTCAAGTACAGCGCAAATTCACCTCACTTCGCAAGTAATTGAGAAGGAGCAACTAAGCCATATATTATGCCTCTTGAGGAATGTTCCGGCAGTTCTTCATTGGCTGGGATAGAGGTCTAATCCACCCAGTTGCTGATAGTATTCGTGGGCCTTGGGGCCAAGGGCCAAAAAGCGCAGGAATAGCTTTTGCTCGCGCGCCTTCTTGCGGTGCAGGAGCAAGGGGGCCACATGGTCGGGCAACTCGTAATCCTGGTTGCGGTCGTAGCGGCGCACATGCTCGGCTACGAGCTTTTCCTGGTCATAGACCAAAAGCCGGTCGGCAAACCTTTTCAAGGTGAGTTGGCTCGACGCATACTGACAAGGGACCGAGTAACGGTTGCCATCGACCAGGATGCGGAACTGACTATTGACCCGGACGGTGTCCGGGACTGGACTTTTTACATATTCGAGCTGAACTCGCGGCCCCGGATGGCGTAGAACCTGGGGTCAGTGGAACCGATCTGCCTCCAGGGCCGCACGCTCTCGGGCGATGATCTGACGGAGTTGCGTGCGTTAATCGCGCAGCATCCCGACTGGCATCGCACGGCGCTTTCGCGTCATCTCTGCGAACTTTGGAACTGGCGCAACGGTGCGGGCCGACTCAAAGACATGGCGGCGCGCACCTTGCTTTTGAAGCTCCAGGCCCGGGGGATGATTAAGTTGCCACCGCCCCAGACCCGCACGAGTCGGCCGTGCGCGCAAGCGCCACCGGTCTTTGAGCCGGAGTGGCTGCCCGCCCTTAGAACAGCCCTGGTCCCCGCCCCTTTCATGAATTGGCCCTGCGTGTGGGCTCCATGCTGACTTTGGCCTGTCACGTTCTTCGACAACCCGGTTAATGCTTTTACATCCTGCCCCAAGCCTGCCAACATCGCAGCATGCTTGGTGAGCCCGACCAGGAATTTCGCTGCCCGGAATACCGAGAGCATTTGGTCGTGCCTGGATCAACAGCCGATAGCCAATAGACCTGTGATTCCTTCATCCCCCACTTGCCTGCAACGCGCCGCAACGAGCATTGTCTGTCTGCTCTTTCCGTTGTTCTGCGTGGGGCAGTCCGCCCCAACACTTCCTGACCCTCGTGCGGCCAATTCCGCCGCAATCGAAGCGGTCCGCGCCGGATCGCGGAACGAGGCAAGTGCCGCCTGGTGGGGATTCAACGCCGAAGATGCCACCGAATGCCTCCAATCCGCCATAGATTCGGGAGCGAAGAAAGTTGTCGTGCCCTTCATGGGAACCGAATGGATCGTCCGCCCCATCAGGCTCCGCGGCAATCTTGAACTCGTCTTCGAGCCGGGCGTCGTCGTGCTGGCAAAGAAAGGCGAGTTCCGCGGCAAGGGCGACTCCCTTTTCGCAGTCACTGACGCAGAAAACATCACCTTGCGCGGTTACGGCGCCACGCTGCGCATGCGCAAGAAAGACTATCAGCACAGCCCCTACGCGAAAGCCGAATGGCGGATGACGCTTGATTTCACGGGATGCCGGAATATCGCCGTCGAGGGACTGCGGATCGAGAGCAGCGGCGGAGACGGTATCTACATCGGCGCAACCCGGAAACAACCGTTCTGCGAAAACGTCGTGATCCGCGATGTGACCTGCCACGACCACCACCGCCAGGGCATAAGCGTTATCAGCGCCGTCAACCTCCTGATCGAGAACTGCATCCTGTCCGGCACCGGCGGCACCGCCCCAGAGGCCGGTATTGACTTCGAACCCAACAGCCCGGACGAACGCCTCAAGAACTGCGTCGTCCGTAACTGCACCATGGCCAACAACACCGGCGCAGGCATCCTCGTCTATCTCAATCCCTTGAGCCGCGCGACCGAACCTGTCTCTCTCCTTTTCGAGAACTGCCTCGTCCAGGGCGGAAAAGACACCGCCATCGGCGTCGGCGCGATTAAGGATGATGGACCACAGGGCTGTATCGAGTTCCGCAACTGCACTGTCATCGGCGCAGCGGGAGGCGGTGTTTACCTCTACGACAAATCCCCCGACAGCGCGCGCGTGCGGTTCGTCAACTGCTCATGGAAGGATGTGGGAATGACACCAGCCGCCAAAAAGGATCGCCACCCCCCTCTCTTGTTCGACATTCGCCGACCCGAGAAGGCCTCCAGCCTCGGAGGCGTGGATTTCCAGGACTGCCATATCTACGACACGATGGACCGCCCCGTCCTCGTGATCGAAGGGAAGAAAAGGCAAAGCGCCCGCGACATTCAGGGGAACATCGCCGTGCATAGCCCCTTCGCCCCGCGCACCAGGTTCGAACCCTCAGTCGAGAACGTCAATCTGAAGCTAGCGAACAGGCTGCATCTGGATCAGTAGTAGGGTAAGCCTCCGGCTTGCCAAGTCTGCCAATCCTCTGGATTGGCAGTTGGTGTTTGGACATTTGTTGCTGAACTTGCTGCTGGAGGCCAACCCGGATTGGCAGTTGTAGAGCGGCTACGCAGCTAAGACTTGTTCGCGGATGCATGTCACGGTTTGACTTTGAGGCCGGCGGTTTTGGCCAGGGCTGCTTGACGCGCATCAAAGGTGAGGAACTCCGTGGCGCCGAGCGCGACCGCCATGCCCACATGCAGGAGGTCGAAGCTGCGCACGCCAAGGGTTTCAGTGTGCGCGGCAGCAAGGCTTTCTGCCTTCTGGAAGGCATCCGTCCAGGGGATCGTGGTGTGGGCGAGAATGTTGTCGGCAAGGTCGGCGTCAATCTCGCGGAAAGCTGCCTTCCGCTGCTCGGCGGTGATTTCTCCCCGGAAGACGCGCAGGCGAACGGCGTTGCGCAACTCATGCCGGTGGAGTGGGGTGAACGGTAGAGCCTCGGTAGCACGCTGCATCCACCTCAGGGCCTTGGTCGAGTCGGCGTGCGGGCTGTAAACGCGGGCGAGAAAGCTGGTATCGGCGTAGGGTGGCATTTCGGGAATTGAGTCTTTGAGGTTGCCGGCAAGGGCCGCTCACTTCACCTGCTCTTGCCGGCTGCCAGGCAGGGGCGCCCCGCAGGTCAGTAAGGGCGGGAGTCGCGTTCCTCCACGACCACATCATCCCGCAGGACGGTGTCCCCGTAGATGCGCTTGAGGCGCCCGAGGAAATCGGGGCGCTTTCGTGCCCTGGGTGGTTTGGGCGCTGGCGGCGGGGAGAGCAACGCGACGATTCTGCCGCGTTTGCTGATGCTAACCGCTTCGCCTTCTTCAACCCAGTTGAGCACACTCCCAAAGTCGTGCCGCAATTGTCGAACGGTAGCCGTCTTCATGTGCAACAAGAATGTTATACTTTCTGCAAAATGTCAACTCTGCCTTCACCTGCCCAGCGCTCAGGACGGGCGAGCGCGCAAAAGGAAATTCCCTCCTATCAGTAACAGCCGCCTCACGCCCTGTGACGGCGTCCGTGCCGGTGCAAATTCGGTTGGCCACCCCAACCCTCAGCGGCGCCTCGGCTGGAGAATTGTCGAGAGTGCTCCTTGCGCGACGGCGGGATTGGAGGTTTGATATAGGGCAGAGTTGCCGGGGCGGTTGGGAATCGCCCGTCTATACTGGTTGGGCAGCCGGCGACCCGAGAAGTAACTATGAAAGTACGCAGAGGCAAGTTCTCCGGCGCCATCGGCAACGAGGTGTATGTCAACGCCAAGCATGGTCAGGTCGTGCGGAGCCGGCCCCGCCGGACGCCGCGCGCCACCCCAGACCGGCTGCGCGCCCGGGCAAATCTCGGCGGTGTCGCGAGCGTGTGGCGCACGCTCTCAGACCAGCAATTCGCCGCCTGGACCGTGGCGGCCAAAAAGGAGGGCATGCTCCCCTACCGGTTCTTCTGCCAAATCAACGGCACCCTCGCCGCCTACGGACAACCGCGGCTGCTGGACCCGCCCAAGCGGGAGAGACTTCGCCCGAATCCGGTCGAGGCGCTGGAAGTCCGGAACCAGCGCGGGGTGACTACGCTGAGACTGAGGGTGCCCGAGCCGCCCGCCCAGTTCACCTTTGTATTCGGGGTGTGCTGGTGCAGCCGGGGCATCTCGGTACCCCGGAGCAACGGCGTCCTCCTGGGCCGGCTGCCCCAGGCGGTGCAGGGCTGGAGCGAGATCACGGACCTTTACGTCAACAAGTTCGGCCAGCCCCCGCCCGGTTACCGGGTCTTCATCTACACGCGGCAGGTCCTCAACGGCCGCAAAGACGCCCCCAAATGGACTCATGCCGATGTGCCCCCGCCGGAGAAGTAGCCGCAAGACCGTAGCAACACGCTAGCACCACGCTAGCACCACCATAGTAGCAAGCATGTTGCAAGCATGTTCCTAGGATGTTCCTTGCTTGTTCCTAGCTTTCCGTTCCCCCCATTTCCGTCCCACTCCTGGCGCCCGTGCCTCCTCTGCCGGACTATAGTTTAAGACGCCAGAAGATTTCTCAAGGTTACAGCCGGCTTTCGAATATCCATCACCAAAATGTGGCTTCAGGCTTGGTTCGGATCAAAGGGTTAGGTTGAATTGTAACTCCGCCAGGCGGCGGTAGAGGCCGTTCTCCTGTTGGTTCAATTCAGAATGGGTGCCGGATTCCACCAGCATTCCGTTCTGGATGACCAGGATGCGATCGGCACGCCGCACGGTGGCCAGACGATGGGCGATCATGAAGGTGCTGCGATTCTCCATCAGGCGGTCGAGGGCGAGCTGTACCAGTCCCTCGCTCTCCGAATCGAGCGAGCTGGTGGCCTCGTCCAGAATGAGAATGGCCGGATCCTTCAGGATGGCGCGCGCGATTGCCACCCGCTGGCGCTGGCCGCCGGAGAGTTTCACTCCGCGCTCCCCTACAAGAGTCTGGTATCCATCCGGGAACGCCGAGACGAACTCGTGCGCGTGGGCCTGGCGCGCGGCCTCGATGATTTCGGCCTCGCCGGCTCCGGGGCGGCCGTAAGCGATATTCTCGAAGATAGTGCCGCCGAAGAGCAGGGCCTCCTGGGGCACGATGGACATCTGGTTCCGCAGCCAGTCGAGCGGATAGCTGGGTGCAGGACGGCCATCCACCAGAAGCTCGCCCTGCTGCGGATCATAAAAGCGCAGCAACAACGAGATGATGGTGGACTTCCCGGCCCCGCTGGGCCCGACCAGCGCGATCTTCTCGCCGGGCCTGACGGCAAATGAAATACCCTTGAGCACTTCGGCCTCCGGTCGCGAGGGATACCGGAAATGAACGTCGCGGAATTCCACCTCGCCGCGCAGCGCGTGGCGGGGAACGGTTGCTGCCGGCGTCGTGCCCGGCATCTTCACGGCAAACTCTGGCTGCTCGCGCAACAATTCCCGCACGCGATGTGTAGCGCCCACGGCCTTCTGAAGCTGGCTGTAGAGATCGGCGAACTGTCCCATCGCCCCCGCGACGAAGGCAGTGTAGAGGACGAAGCGGGTCATTTCGCCAATGGTGATGCGTCCGCTTTGCAGCAGCGTGGCCCCGGACCACAGCACCACCACGATGGACCCAAACAACGCCAGGACAATGAAGGCGATGAACCCGCCGCGCAACCTTGCCCCGTGCAACGCCACCCGCAGGTAAGAGTCCATGCTCCGGCCATAACGCCCGATCTCGAATGCCTCGTTCACGAAGGCCTTCACATTGAAGATGCCCTGCAGCGTTTCCTCAACAATGATGCCGGTCTCTGCGAGCTTGTCCTGGGCCTGGCGCGAGTTCCGGCGCATCTTCCGTCCGAACACGACGGCCAGGACGATCACCGGCGGGATAGCGCCGAGCATGATGAGAGTCAGCCGGGCCGAGGTCATGGCAATCAGGGCGATTCCGCCCAGGAGTAACAGGGTTTGCCGGAACATCTGAGGGATCGCCATGATCAGGGTCTGCTCGATCTGCGTTAAGTCGGCGGAGAGGCGGCTGTTCAACTCCCCCACACGGCTCTGGCTGAAGAAAGTCATCGGCAGGCAGATGAGGCGCGCGTAAGTGTCGCGGCGCAAATCGGCCAGGGCGCTTTGGCCGATGCTGGTCATTGACGTCGAGTGAAAGTAGGAGCTGGCGGCCTGGACCACGAGCACGCCCAACATGAGCAGAGCGACTGTATTAACATGGTGCGGCAGCCACCCAGGTCCGCGCGTGGGCACCCCCGGTGTGGCCGCATCCATCAGGCTGCCGGCCAGGAAGGGGAAGCAAAGGCTCAAGAGGCTGGACAGCGCCAGGGCGGCGGTCGCAGCGACAAGGATGCCTCGATAAGGGCGGAGGTAGGAGATGAGCGTGGCAGCCTCACGCAGGTTCTCCCGGGTGAGTTTGGGTTTAGGCAAGTCTGCGGTCACGTTTTCCTCAGTCGCCGTCCACGCCGGCGGCGCCGAGGCCGAGAAGGCGGAACTCGTGGCCGTCGCTGCCGGGGTTCTTCTCTTCGAGCAGTTCGATGCGCACGCGGTGCGGACCGGGCTTAAGATCCCGGGCCAGCACCTGCGTGGACCGGTAGCCGCCCCACGTCTGGTCGAACCACGCGTCGCGTATGACGGGCGGAGCATCGTCCACCTGCATCTTTGCCTTGCCCATAGGCCCCTTGACGATGAAATGCATCGAATGGATCGCACGGCCTTTGATCTCAAATTCGAGCACGCTGCCGGGTTTGTCACTGCGCCAGCTCTGGGTAGCCGTATCAAACGCCCAGCCCTCGTTGTTGAGCGGCTTCAGGTCGGCGGCTTCCAGCAGCGTGACGTGCTCATACACGTCGGTGAATAAGGGTGCCGGCAGCGGCTTGACAGCTCCGGGTTTCCGAAAGCCCAATCCAGAAATCGTAGCCGCCGAGGTAACGAGGCTCTGATCTTTGGGAGATCTTACGGTCGGCGGGGATATTCGAGTCTCGTTACCTCCGCTGCTACCGTGCTTCAGCAGGTTCGTGATAAAGCCCGCGGCGCATTCATGGCCCAGGTCGTTGGGATGCACTACATCAGCCATGACCGCGTCCCATTTCAGCCGCTCGGCTTTGATCTCCGGCCAGAGCGCATCGCGGAAGCTGACCATCGGCAGGTCGTAGTGTGCGCCTACTTGGCTGTGCCACTCCTGCGCATTATTGCCGCCCTGGGACATCATGAACAACAATACCGCAGCCGGCTGATTCGGCTGCTTCAAAATCTGCCGCAGGAGCCCTTCGAGCGTCTCGGCGGACTGCTTCGTGTTAGGGTCGTTGACGGCATACTCGACGACGACGAAGTCTGGCCGATGAATCAGCAGGTCGCGCTTGGCCCGGAAGGCGCCGTAGTCAGACCCGGTCGCGCCGATGCCAGCATTGACGAACTTGATCTCCGCCTTCGGGAATGCCTGCTGCCACCAGGCAGCCACCCGGCTGCCGTAGCTATTGGTCGGCGCGCTGGCCACCGCCCCGCCTGTGATGGAACCGCCGATGACTGCGACGGTCAGCGGCTCGCCGTGGCGTGCCCTGGCGAGCACCTTTTGAAGCCGTGCTGTGTCGCCGGTGGCGAGCAAGGCGGGGCGGCCCAGCGCCGCAATATCCACCGTCTCGGCAGGGCCGCTGCAAATGCCTGCAATCAGCAGTGTCAGCACAAGGTATGCAAAGTCGAATCGGTTCTTCATATTGAAGTGGAGGATTTAATGCTATTTCTGCCACGGGACTGTGCGCCTTGCAGGGAGCTTCGTTCCCGCTGTGTGCTGCGCGCGTCCGCGAGTGCCGACCCCCTCACCCCTACCCTCTCCCCCTCGGCGGGGGAGAGGGGGAATCCTCGGCGGTCTGTCGGCTCAACCGATGCGTCCAGGAATGTCGAGAGCCGGGCATGGCAGGGCTGATCTAAAGTCCGGCCAGTTGAGGGAAGATCCTGTTCTGCAGCCCTGAAATCCGAAGACCGAAGGCCGAAACCCGAAAGAAGGCCGAAATCCGAATTCCGAGAATGGCCTAA
>CAIWJG010000535.1 GCA_903912925.1 uncultured Verrucomicrobia subdivision 3 bacterium
AGGCCGGGTGCCCTCACCCGGCGTTCCCTCCTCCTCCATAGTGAGAATTGCTGCCGCCGGCGGACAGGAATGCCCGCGCTCCAGAAAGATGTGACCTGCGCCCTTGACTGAGCCGGCTGCTGAAATCCGCTTGATTGCCAGCGTTCTGGCGTTAGCTTCGGGGCCCTATGTATTGGAATCTCATGCGGTTTGTCTGGCTGGCCGTCCTGGTCGCGGCTTCCAGTGGTTTGGCCCAGCCGACAAACCAGATCAATCCGTTGCGGGAGTTCAGGCATCGCGCCGGCCAATTCAACTCCGTCGTGACCCTGCCGGACTTCGAGACGACGACGAACCTGCTGATGTTCGACCTGCGCCAGACTATCGCGGTCGGAAATGCCGGCCTGGGCCGTATCGGTGCCCTCAAGCCCCGCGAGGTTACGTTCGAGAACACCATCCGCGCCCTGGACGACATTGGCTATCAGATCAGCCTCGCGGATGACCGCTTCGGGCTGATCAAGGAGACATGGACCAGCGCCGCGATGCGTAACACGGCCACGGAGGCTCTCAAGCAGTTGGAGGAGTGGGCGGTCGGCATAGACTACCGTGAGGATGTTTACAAAGCCGTCAAGGCCTACGCCGACACGAAGCCGAGGCTGAAGGGGGAGGACGCCCGACTGCTGGCCGACACGATGCGTGATTACCGGCGGGCGGGCTTGGACCTGCCCAAGGCCCAGCGCGACGAGGTGGAGCGGATGCGCAAGGAGTTGACGCGGCTGACGACTGATTACGAATCCAATATCACGAAGGCGAAGAAGGCCCTCAAGTTCACGAAGGCCGAGCTGGAGGGGGTGCCCGAGGATTTCCTGGCGCAGGTCAAAGGCACCAATGACGAATACACCGTGATGGCGAACATCACCTGGCAGTACATCATGGTGATGGACAACGCCAAGCACGAGGAGACGCGCAAGCGGCTGATCACCGAGCATGACAACCTCGCCCGCTCGAACAACATCCCGCTGCTCCAAAAGATCCTGCCCATGCGTGACGACGTGGCCAGGAAGCTCGGCTACAAGACCTGGGCCGATTACCAGACGGAAGTGAAGATGGCCAAGAACGCCGCGACGGTCATTGATTTCCTGGAGAAGCTCAAGACGGGCTTGCAGCCGAAGTTCGACGCCGAGCTAGCCGCGTTCCGCCAGATCAAGGTCAAGGAAACGGGCGATACGAATGCGCAGGTGCGGGTCTGGGATTGGCGTTACCTGAGCAACCAGTTGAAGAAGGAGAAGTACAACGTGGATGCCGAGCAACTGCGCGTCTATTTCCCGTATCAGAAGGTCCTCGACGGGATGTTCAGCATCTACCAGAACATCTTCGGGCTCAAATTTGAGCGCGTCGATGCGCCCTACAAGTGGGTGGCCGACCTGCAGCTTTATGCCGTCTCTGACAGCAAGACCGGCGAGCCGCTCGGGTTTTTCTACCTCGACATGTTCCCGCGCGACGGCAAATACAATCACTTCGCCCAGTTCCGCCTCATCGAAGGCAAAGCGCTGGCGAGCGGCAAATACCAGCGTCCCACCGTGGCGCTGATCTGTAATTTTCCCTCGCCCAGTAAGGATAAGCCGTCGCTGCTCTCGCATAGCGACGTCGAGACGATCTTCCACGAGTTCGGCCACGCCATGCACTCGATCCTGACGCGGGCCAAGTACGGCCGTTTCTCCTGCACCAGTGTCCCGCGCGACTTCGTCGAGGCCCCCTCGCAGATGCTCGAGAATTGGGTCTGGGACAAGAAGGTGCTGGATAGCTTCGCGGCCGATTATCGCGATCCGTCGAAGAAGATCCCGGCCGACATCCTGGCCAAGCTCCGGGAAGCGAAGCTCGCCACCGAGGGGACGCGTTATCGCCGCCAGATCTCGTTCGCCCTGGTGGATATGGCGCTGCATACGCAAATCCACGACAGCAACGCCGCGGAAGCGGTGCCGCTCTCCAACAAGGTGCTCAGCGAAGTGTTTCTGCCGATGGTGCCGGACACCGCCTTCGTGGCCTACTTCGGGCACCTGATGGGCTACGACGCCGGCTATTACGGCTACGCGTGGGCCGACGCCATCGCCGTGGACATGGCGACGATCTTCGAGCAATCCCCCAACGGCTACTTCGACTCCGCCACCGGCCGCCGTCTACGTGACGAGATCTACGCGCCCGGCGATTCCCGCGATGTGAACGAGTCCATTGAAAAGTTCCTCGGCCGCAAGCGCTCGCTGGAGCCCTTCCTCAGAAAGCTCGGGATAGAGAAGAAGTAGGCTGGACGAGGGCTCAGGCGCCCATGAGCCGGGACGGGAGAAGGGGGGCGCCCTTTTTCTTTCTCTGCCCAAAACATCCAACATCGAACATCGAACATCCAACATCGAACATCCAACATCGAACATCCAACATCCAACATCCAACATCCAACATCGAACACCCAACATTCAATAATGGCGCAGACACGGGTTCTTGGATGTTCGATGTTCGATGTTGGATGTTGGATGTTTTCCCTTTTGGGTTCAGGGGGCCAAGGCGCGGAAAGTCCCTTTCGGGGAATTCTCTCCCGCCCAGGGTGGGAAAAGGTGCCGAAGGCGGTAGAGGAGTTGGTTTATGGTGGCGATGCGCGGCGAGAGGCCACGAAGGGCATCTGCAAGCTCGGGACTAGCCACCCTCAAGCCACAGGCACTGGCGCTGGCATTACGGGACTATTAGGGGGTTATTATGGTACTATCTAGGTACCATCAAGGTACTCTCGTGGGGCTTGGGTGTTGCTCCCGTGTTGCGAGGGTGTTTCGGGGCAAGGATGAGCCTCTTGTACGGGCGGAACCATGTGGGGCGCATACCCGGGCCAGGGACAAAGTCTTCTCAAGTCATTGTAGGAGACGACGTAAGAAGTCTCTGATCTCCTGGCCGGCTACCCACACCTCGGCTTATTCGGAACGTGCTGATTAGAGACTCCTTACGTCGTCTCCTACGGCTTCAGATGGGAGCCCTTATAACCGACTTTGTCACTGGCCGTGGGGCACGCACTACCGCTGGGGGTCGCTTTGCAGGAGGGCAGCGAAGCGCAGGCCGCGAGTGCTGATGCGCAGGTCGGGGAAGTCGAAGGTCTCCATGACGGCCTGGTAGATGGCTACGCCCATGAGGATGATGTCGGCGCGGTTTTTCGGCAGGCCAACGATCTGCTTGCGCTGTTCGAGCGGCAGACTCCAGAGCCGTTCGAGGTGCCAGGACACCCGCGCGGCTGGCAGGCGGGTTGCTTCGAGCCGCACACGGTCGAACTTTGTGAGCCCGGCCTCCATGCACCCGAGTATGCTTGCGGTGCCGCCCACGCCTACGAGTTGCACGGCACCGTGTATTCCCGCAGGAGCCGACGTTAGGGCGTGTTGCCCTAGCAGGGCAGGCTTTCCAGCCTGCCGGTTCCGGGGACTTTCCAGTCCCCGGAATGCGCAAGGTGGTGTTGGAGCCTTCGGGCGAAGCTGGAAAGCTTCGCAACCGGCAGGCTGGAAAGCCTGCCCTACCGTGTTGGGCAACGCGCCCGTGAGGAGGCCCTTGCTTGCCGATTCGTCCAACCTTCCAACTCCTGTTTCGGCCGAGAACTTCGGCCGGACTTCCTTGTTCAGGAAGTCCTTTAGCCAGGCACGGCAGGCGGCCAATTCGGCCGGCTTGGGCGGGTCGCTGCAAGGCATGGTCTCCAGCAGCCGCACGGAGCCGAGCGGGAAGCTGTGACTGAACTGCGCGTGGCCGTCGCGCCCGAACACGAATTGGGCGCTGCCGCCGCCGACATCCATGAGCAGCACGGGCCCTTGGGCGAGCCGCGGGTCAGTGGTCACGCCCTGAAACCCCAAGGCCGCCTCCTGCTCGCCGGAGATGACTTCGACCTTCAGCCCGGAGGCTTGCTCGATTGCGGAGGTGAGTTCGTCACGGTTCACGGCCTCGCGGGCGGCACTGGTGGCGATGATGCGGATCGAGGCAGCCTGTGATTCGCGGGCCGTGGCTGCGAAGCCGGCGACGGCCTTGGCGGTGGCGCTGATGGCGTCGGGCTGGAGGCGGTGCGTCTCGTAGAAGGCGTGCCCGAGACGGGTTTGTTGGCTTTGCTCGCTGATTGGCAGAATCTCACGGCCGTCCACCTCGGCCACCAACAGCTTCACGGAGTTGGTGCCGACATCAATGACTGCGCGACGGATGGGTGGCATGGGGCAGGTCAGGGTACGAGGCTGCGTGAATGGGTCTGTGCGCAATTCGGTAATTGGCCGTAGCCGCCGACGTCAGTCGGCGCTGACATCACCATGGAGAGAATGCGCCGACTGACGTCGGCGGCTACGCGAGGATGAAATAGCCCGACGCGCCTTCCAGTTGCCCAAATCTGAGACCCACCAAGGGATGAGGAATTGTTCCGCACGGGCGCCACAAGAGCAGGCCGGCAGGCTTTTGCAAGGCTTTTTTGCTTGCTGGACACCTATGAATACGCGAATGCTCGGAAAATGAAACACACTCCGCTTTACGCGGTTCACCAAAAGCTCGGGGGCAAGCTCATCGAATTCGGCGGGTGGGAGATGCCAGTGCAATACACCAGCATCACCGATGAGCACCTCGCCGTGCGCAAGGCGGCGGGCCTGTTCGATATCTCGCACATGGGCGAGGCGCTGGTCAGCGGCGCGGGCGCGGAGGCCTTTCTGAACCAGACGCTCACGAACGACGTGCGGAAGCTGGCGGTCGGGCAGGGGCAATACACGCTCATGTGCAACGAGCGCGGCGGGGTCATTGATGACCTTTACGTCTATCGGCTGGCAGCCCAGGAGTATCTGCTGATCATCAATGCTTCCCGCATCGAAGCTGACGTGGCGTGGCTGGAGAAGCAACTGGCTGCGTTTCCCCGACACACTGAGGTGAGGCTCCAAAATGCTTCGGACGCGCTCGGCGCCGTGGCGGTGCAAGGACCGCGCGTGGTGGAATTCATTGACGGCTGTTTTCCCGGGTCTTCCAACGGCGGCACCAGCGTGGCGCGGGTGACGGATCTGAAGAAGAACCAGGTTGCCAGCTTCGGCTTTGCGGGCGACCGGGTTTGGGTTTCGCGCACCGGCTATACGGGCGAGGACGGCTTTGAGGTCGTAGCGCCGGGCCAGATCATCGAGACGGTTTGGAACCAACTGTTTTCGGCCGGCCAGACGCACGGGTTGAAACCGGCCGGGCTGGGCGCGCGGGATACGCTGCGCACAGAAGTGTGCTACCCGCTTTACGGCCACGAGCTGGATGAAGACACCACGCCCATCGAGGCGGGGGTGGGCTTCTTCGTCGCGTTGGACAAGGGCGAGTTTATCGGCCGCTCCGTTCTGGCCGAACAGAAGGCCAAAGGGCCGAGCAAGAAGCTCGTGGCGTTCAAGATGACGGACCGTTCGGCCCCGCCGCGGCCGCATTATCCCATCTGGAGCACGGGGCCGGGCGCGGCGAAGATCGGTGAAGTCGCTAGCGGCACGCAGAGCCCGTCGCTGGGAATAGGTGTCGGGATGGGCTATGTGCCGCCGAGATTTGCGCGAACCGGCACTCCGATCGAGATCGAAATCCGTGGCAAGCGCGCCCCGGCGGTCGTGGCGCCCAAGCCGATCTATCGAAAACCGGATTGACCATCCGCCTCGTCCCTGACTCAATTGACCTATGGCTAATGTTCCTACGGATCTGAAATACGCGAAGTCGCACGAATGGGTGCGGGTGGCAGGCGATGTGGCGACGGTGGGCATCACCGACCACGCGCAGCATGAGTTGACGGATTTGGTGTTCGTTGAGGTGCCCGAGGTGGGGCGCACGATCAAGGCCGGCGATGTGTGTGCGGTGGTGGAGTCCGTGAAAACGGCGAGTGACATCTACTCGCCCGTCAGCGGCGTGGTTACCGCGGCGAACACGTTGGTCGTCGCGGACCCGGCGCTGGTGAACAGCGATCCCTATACCGCAGGTTGGTTTTACAAGATCAAGCTCTCCAACCCGGCCGAGTTGAATGCCCTGCTGAGCGCCGAGCAATACAAGGCCCAAATCGGCGGAGCGTGACTTGTTTTCCCCCGCATGGTTGACACGCCGCGCGGGTCTGTTCACGCTTAGGACATGAATTGCGATAAGTACCTGCGGTCTGCCCCTGGCAACCCCCTCATCCGCCGCCGCCTGCGCGCACTGCTGCCGTTGCTCCCGCTGCTGCTTCTGGTCCTGGGCGGCCTTCCGGCGCTCGCCGATTGGCCGGAGTACCGCGGGCCATGGGGGAATGGCTATGCGTCGGCTCCCGGCGACACCAAACCCGTGGGGCTGCCGCTGAACTGGAGCGAGACGAACAATGTCAAGTGGAAGACCGAGATTCCCCATACCGGCTGGTCCACGCCGGTCGTGATGGGCGGCCAGGTCTGGCTGACCACCGCGCCGATGGATGGGCATGACTTCTACGCCATCTGCGTGGATGCCGACACCGGCGCGATCCGCTTCAACGAGAAGGTGTTTCACAGCGATAACCCGGAGTCCCTCGGCGACGCGGTCTCGATGAACTGTTACGCCACACCCTCGCCGGTCATCGAACCGGGGCGCGTCTATGTCCACTTCGGCAGCTACGGCACGGCCTGCCTCGACAGTGGGACGGGCAAAGCGCTTTGGCAGCGCACCGATCTGCCGTGCCGTCATTTCCGGGGCCCGTCTTCCTCCCTGATCATCTTCGAGAATCTCCTGATCCTGACGATGGACGGTGTTGACCTCCAATATACAGTCGCCCTCGACAAGCGCACCGGCGAGACCGTCTGGAAGACGCCGCGCACCGCGCCCTGGAATGATGAGACCACTCCGGGTCACCCGACGCGGGAAGGGGACTTGCGCAAAGCCCACAGCACGCCGTTCATCGCCATCGCGGCCGGCAAGCCGCTCATGCTCAGCGCCGGCGCCAAGGCGTCCTACTGCTACGACCCGCGCACCGGCCAGGAGCTTTGGAAGGTCCACTACGACGATTACTCCACCGCCCCGCGCCCGCTCTTTGACGGCAGCCTCGCGTTCTTCATCACCGGCGGGACGCTCAGAGAACTGTGGGCGGTAAAGCCAGGCGGGCAAGGGGACGTTACCGATACGCACGTCGCCTGGAAGTCCAAGACGCACATCGGCAGATACGCCTCGCCGATGCTCATCGACGGGCTGCTCTATGTGACCGCGGACGAGAACTACTTTACCTGCTTCGAACCCGCCACGGGCCAGGTCGTCTGGTCGGAGCGGGTGCCCGGCAGGGCGGCGGCTTCACCGGTCTATGCCGATGGCCGGATCTATCTCTGCAACCAGCAGGGCACCACCACTGTGATTAAACCCGGCCGCACCTGCGAGGTCCTGGCGACGAACACCCTCGCGGGCGGGTTCATGGCCTCGCCGGCGGTTTCGGGCAAGTCATTCTACCTGAGGACTCGGACCCACCTCTACCGCGTTGAATCGCTCCCGTCTGGTCAAGGCACTCCTGCGAGCGGGAAATAGCCCTGAACTGCCCGGCTGCCGCGACCGCCCTGTGGCACAACTGGTCGAGACGTAAGCGTTACTGAGGAGTCCGCAGCTTACACTACACCCAAAGCTGCCGAGGCTTCTCCCTCTACCCTTCCGAAGGGGAGAGGGCTGGGGTGAGGGGTTGCTCCGTGTCGTCTATCCCACGGTCTTGGCAGTAGCTCATCTCACTCGCCACGGGCCTGGGCTTGGGCGCGCTTGCCGCAGCCGGCACGGCCTACGACCTCCTCCACGTCCCCCGACTGCCGCTGCCGGCAGGTGTTACAAAAATTGCGCTCCGTATGTCTTGTAGATGCCGATAATGATCATGAGGTCAGCCCCCGCGTGAAACAGCACGGCTCCCCACAACGCTTCAGTTTTTTGGATGACGTAGCCCCACGCCAGGGCCAGGACAAAAAGCATCGCCAGGAACCCAAGGATGTCGGGCGTGTACTGCACCGGGGCGTGAGTGAGGGTGAAGAAGAGCGCGATACAGGCATTCGCTGAATGGGGACCGAGCAGCCGCTCGCATGGCTTGAGCAGTAATCCGCGAAAATGAAGCTCTTCCATGAATGCGTTTGAGAACACGAACAACAAGGTCCAGGGAGCGTATGCCAGGAGCTGGTCAACGCCTACCTTCTGGAGTTTTGCCTGAAGGAGGAATAGAACCGTGAAGGCGGCGAAGGAAATCAAGCCAACCATCAACCCCCGTTTGAGTTTGCCCTTCTGCAAGTAAAGGTCGGCAGGCTTGAAACCGCTCAGCCGGCTGACGACGAGTACGGTCGCCACGACTGGTAGCGCATCGAGCAGTTTCGCGACGGCTACACCCGAAACCGAATCCGTAGTGAGGCCAAGCCAATGCATCAGCGGGCTGCTGGTCCACCAGGCGACCAGGAATGCCAACGAGGCCGAGAAGAACGCCAGCAACACGGACCGCCATTGGCTCAAGGATTCCCTTCTCTTGCAGGCAAGGCTGGCCACAAGCAGCAGACAGGGCAGGATACACTTCACGACCGTGCGGGACCCGTGGGGCAGACCCGCCCAGTAGCCGCCCACGAAGAATACCACCATGCCTAACACGAACAGCAAAACGAAAATGCCCGACTTCCTCATATTCTCTCCTCGGTCAAATTGCCATTCTCACAACATGTCTTTATCGCTTCATCTGCCTTTTTCATTCCCATCGTTGCCCCAGGATACTCGATGCGCAGCTTGCGCGACATGGGAAACCCTTATCCGCACACGCCGGAAGTGTCAATAGTGACTTGTTCTTGTTTGTTCGGGCTAACTGGCGCTCAGAGCGAGTCTGAAAGCTGGGTCAGAATTGGAGGTCGAGTTCTTTCTTCACGGTTTCCCAATCGGTGCCCGGTTTGCCCGCGTTGCGTTGCTTGGACCGGGCCAGGTCGCGGCGGTCGTCCAAGTCTTCCAAGGTGTCGCGCAGTTGGCGCAGGACGGTCTTGGCCTGGGAGATCTGACGGTCGAGGTCGGGAAGTCCCGCCGGGCGGTTTTTGCTTTTGGCGGTGGCGGTGGTGCTCATTGGTAGATGTCCTTTCGCGGGCCGAGGGTATAGACGACGATGTGCCGGCCAACGAGTTCAAACAGGACGCGGTGGTTGCCGACGCGCAACCGGTATTCGTTCTGACTGCCGCGCAGTTTCTTCACGTCGCCGCTGAGGTCTTGCTGCAAGCGGTGGAGGCGAAAGCCA
>CAIWJG010000536.1 GCA_903912925.1 uncultured Verrucomicrobia subdivision 3 bacterium
CCCGGCGTCCCCTTCTCCTCCATAATGAGAATTGCTGGCAAAACCGCCGCGGCGGATCAGTCAGCCAGGAGTCAGTCACAACCCCCAAGCTACCGGCCCGCCCCGTGGGATAAAACCTCCAGTATCCGGCGGGGTTCGGTGACGTCTATCCCCCGGGGGCAAGACACCCCATCGGCGCAAAGGCAGAAACAAAGCACGAGACCATTGACTGACCCGTTCAAGACTTTGCTTACGGCTTCGGGTTGTTCTCCCGCGTCAAGCTCTCCGGCAACGCCGTGAGTTCGGATTGCCAGGCAGCACACGCGCAGGCTGAGAATCGCTTCCCGCATCAAGCTGTGCCTGCAAGCGAAAACATCTTTGACCGGCGCAACCTGACCCCGCTCAAAGCGGTTTGCCGACAGAGGAATCGTCGCTGGCGAACAGGAGCGCTGAGATTCCCTGCTCGCGGGACCCGGTTTCCAGCAGGAAACGCCCGTCCGACAGCACGAAAATGGCGATTCCCTGAGGGCAAACGTGGAATCCCTGCTCGAAAACCAGGCTTCCAGGCAGGAAAGCGGCGAATGGCAGGACGAACCGGCGACTTACGGCTGGCCGTTGCGCAGCCTATCCGGCCAACCGCCGGCCGCCCGCCTGGACCCGCGATTGACAGCGTTTCTCAGTTGACGGCATCCGCTCTTGTCCACACCCTCGCTCCCGATATGGAAAGAACCCGGAGCCAATTCAATGTTTTCGGCCCCAATATCCAGTAGCATTGAATTAACTCAGTGTAGATAACTGGTTTGGCGTTGCTACTTATGTCTGAACAATCTTGGAAAAACGCAATCATCACGGTTCTCACTGAATCGAAAGAGCCGCTCCACTACAGCGAGATTACCGAGCGGATTATGACGCGGGGTCTCAAGACCACCTCCGGGGCGACTCCAGATGCCACCGTCAACGCACAGATTTCCGCCTCCATTAAGCACGACGGCACCGATTCCCCGTTTCTCCGTGTCGCCAAAGGCACGTTCACGCTCCGCACCATCGGCGCGGTAGCACAACAACCCGTGACCGAGCCTGAAGTCGAGATTTCCGACGACGTTATTCGTGCCTTCGGGATTCACTGGCAGCGCGAGCACGTCGTTTGGCGGCGGCAGCCCCGGTTGTTTGGTCGCCAGCAAGTTGCCGCGAAGAGCGTTGATTTTAGCGGCCAGCGTGGAGTCTATGTTCTTTCAGACCATCATACCGTTATTTATGTTGGTCGTGCCGTGGAGCGCGATCTTGGTCAGCGACTCTACGAGCACACACTTGACCGGCTGTCTGGCCGCTGGAATCGATTCTCCTGGTTCGGTCTCTACAGCGTCTCCGACGCTGGCAAGCTTATGGAGGAGTCATTGGCTCCGAGCTTTGCCTCGATTGTCAGTGCTTTTGAGGCCATTCTGATTGAGACATTAGAGCCGCCGCAGAACCGTCGCCGAGGCGACGATTTCACCGCTGTCGAATACATCCAAGATATTGACCCCGAACTGCGCGAGCAGGAGCTTCAGAGCACACTCCGCAGCATTGAGCAGAAGCTTCGCCAAGCCCAATGACAAAACCCGCAACGGCTAACAGTCGCCGGAGCCAACCGCCGTTGGCGCGGTCAGTTCCGCTATCGCGGTTCACGTCGCGAGTCGGCGGCGGCTCAGCTTTCTAAGTTACCTGCCCCTATCCCCACCCCAACCATGATTCGTCACACCGTCGCATTTAAGCTCAAGCATCCCGCCGGTTCCGCCGCCGAACGGGACTTTCTCGAGGCCGCCCGCAGACTCGCCGCCATCCCAACCGTCCGGAACTTTGAAGCGCTGCGACAGACGGGCCAGAAGAACCACTTCAACTTCGGTCTTTCGATGGAGTTCGCGTCCGCCGCAGACTATCAGAGCTACAATCAGCACCCGGACCACGTTCATTTCGTCCAGACCCGCTGGCTTCCCGAGGTGGCCGATTTTCTCGAACTGGATTATGAGCCGCTCAGCGGGGTCTGACGCCTGGATTGTGGTCAGGTAACATGTGAGGTGGTCCCTTCTGACAACGGCGGCATTTTGACGCCATCTCGGCATGTCCGCGGCGTTTCTGCCGTGTATGGCCGGGCCTGGTTGCCGGGTTTGCCCGGTCCGGGATGCCGTTTTAGCGCGGGAATGCGTCCAACTTCGGCGCCACGCGGGGGCGCATGTCCAATTCAAACACCAACTTCCCCCGGCGCACTATGACCGATGCCTGCCCAGCCAAAGCCGTGGCCTCCAAGCCCTCCCAGGCGGTCAAATTCCACGCCGCAAAGGTGTGGCGGTAAAAATGCCTGGTCTCCATCAGGCGCGGCCACGGATCCAGTCCGGTCCGGAAGGACTTCTTGAGCACCGGCCAGAGGGAGTCCCAGTCGCGGTCATTGTAAAGGGCATGCACCACAAACCGGCGCTGCCTGAGCTTGTCCACGGTAGGTTGGTGCTCGATCTTGATCGCCGGCTCCAGCAGGTCCTCCCCGGTATGCAGCAGCAGCAGCGGCGGGCGGAATGTCGCCCGGATCAGCGTCTGGTTGGTCAACGCGCTGACCGCGTCGAGCAGCGACGCGGGACTGTTCGTCAAATCGGCCCGGGCGCGGCGGAAGAAGTAGAACTCGTCGGTGGCGCCGGGCATGAACACCAGCGCCTTCACGACGTCGTTGGATTGGAAAGCGCGCAGCAGCAGGCCGGCACAGTTGGTGCGGTTGAGTTCCGTGACATTCGCGCCTAGCGGCATCCGGGCCAGCGCGGCTTGCCAGGTCTCCGCCGCGCTGAGCGCCACCTGCACGAGACAAATCGCGAGAAAAAGAATAAGGCGTGTCATAATCAACGGGGCCGGTTCACAGCCCCAGCTTCTTGAAGCGGTTCTTCACTTCCTTGAAATGGAACTCCAACGAGCAGAGTGCTTCCAGTTCACCCTTCTTGAAGTGCTCCGCCACCTCGGGGTCGGCCTTGAGCTGGGCGAGGAAGTCGGCGTCTTCGCGACCGGCGTGCTTGGCCTGCCAGGTCCGCATTGCGTTGCCTTGGACCAGTTCGTAGGCCCGCTCGCGGGTGAGCCCTTTCTTGATGAGCGCCAGCAGGACGGTTTGCGAGTTCCACATCCCGAGCGAGAGCCCGAGGTTGCGCTTCATGTTTTCAGGATAAACAATCAGCCCCTCTACGAGCTTCGTCAGGGTAGCTAACATGTAGTCCAGCAGCGTGCAGGAATCGGGGAAGATGATCCGCTCCACGGAGCTGTGGCTGATATCGCGCTCGTGCCAGAGCGCAACGTTCTCCAGCGCGGCCACGGCATTGCCGCGCAGCACGCGCGCCAAGCCGCTAAGGCGCTCGCTGGTGATGGGATTGCGCTTGTGCGGCATGGCGCTCGAACCCTTCTGGCCTTTGGCAAAGAACTCCTCCGCCTCCAGCACTTCGGTGCGCTGGAGATGGCGGAACTCGGTGGCCCAGCGCTCGATGCTCGCGCCGATCAGGGCCAGCGCGCCCATAAACTCCGCGTGCAGGTCGCGCTGCACCACCTGCGTGGCAATCGGCGCGGGGCGCAGGCCGAGCTTCCGGCACACAAACGCTTCGATGCGCGGTGACAGATGGGCACTGGTGCCGACCGCGCCGGAGAGCTTGCCCACAGAAACCACTTCGCGCACGGCTTCGAGCCGCTGCAGCGCACGGCCAAATTCGTCATGCATCAACGCCAGCTTCAGACCGAAGGTCGTCGGTTCAGCGTGGATGCCGTGGCTGCGGCCGATCATCGGTGTAAACTTATGCTTCCTCGCCTGCACGGCCACCGCTTTGCGCAGCTCTTTGACGTCCTCGATGAGCACGCCGGCGGACTCCACCATTTGAACGGCGAAGGCGGTGTCCCCCACGTCGCTGCTGGTCAGGCCATAGTGCAGCCACCGACTGGCGGGCGCCCCGATGTTCTCGGCGACGTTTGTTGTGAAAGCGATGACGTCATGATTGAGCGTGCGCTCCAGCTCCTTGCACCGCTCAATGCTGAACGCGGAGCGGGTCTTGATTTGGTTGAAATCCTTGCGGGGCACCAACCCCTCGGCGCAAAGCGCTTCGCTGGCAAGCAGTTCGATCTGCAGCCAGATTTCGAGCTTGCGCTGTTCGCTCCAGATTTCCCGCATGACCGGGCGCGAGTAACGTTGAATCATGGCCTTACTCTAAAAAGCCCGGCGGAGAATGTCGAGAGGCGTTGAGCAGTTACATGGGTTCATGGGTTACATGAGTTACATAGTTGCCAAAGCGGGAGGCGCACGATGTAACGATGTAACTTACTTAACTCAGGTAACTGTTAGTGCGTCACCGCCTGTCCATCTTCTCGCGAGCGGTTTGGAGTATGCGGCGCTCGCGCTCAGTCAGGCTTTGGATACCGTGGGCGGATATCTTGTCCAAAATAGGATCGACGGCTTTGCTCAGGAACTCGTCGGGCGGCAAATCTTCATCCACGCCTCCCTGTTTTTGGCCCAAAGGCGCGGAGGTCCGGCGTTGGGCGTGAACCAGCGGGCGCACCGGTTGGCTTCGCGGTCGCTGGAGGCGTGGCCAGTGCCAATGCCAGTGAATGGCATACCGCACGAACACAAGGCCGGTCAGCATGCCGCCCAGATGGGCCGCGTGGGCGATGTTGTCCATCGGGAAGACAAGCCCGAACACCGTCAGGAGCGCGCTGAACAGGAGCAGGAATTTGGCCCGCATGCTCACCGGGATGATGAAGAACAGCAACAGCATCAGCGGACGCTCCGGGTACAAGGTGGCGAAGGCGGCCACCAAGCCGAACGCGCCCGCTGATGCGCCGACCACCGGCGCAGCAAACGCACCCCCCAGCAGAACCCCGGCCAGCGCCTGGAACAGGCCGCCGATCACGCCGCTGGTAAAATAAAGGGTTAGAAAGCGCTTCAAACCCAGCGTCTCTTCCACTTCCCGGCCGAAGACGTAAATGGCCCAGCAGTTCAGCAGCAAATGCAGCAAGCCGCCGTGCATGAACTGGTAAGTAAGCAACTGCCAGACGAACCCGTGTCGCAGCCCCCACACACTCAAGGCAAACCAGCGATCCACCGGAAAGGTGGAAAAACGGTAGAGGACGTTTTGGAGGATGAACGCAACCACATTCACCACCAACAACACTACCGTCGCCGACCAGACCGGTCTGAAAGTCGGCTGACGCATATAATAACGGTCCTCAAGCATATCTTCTTACGGTAACCGTAGTCGCAGCGAGGTAACTTTTCAAACAGCCTTTTGCCCTTGCGACTGCCAGGCGTTTCTGGTGTTTTGAGGGAGGAAGTGAAATCTGCCGCTGTTGTCAGGAGGCTGGCTGCGATTTGTGGAGACGGGGGCCGGCGGCGGGGTGGGAATATGACTTCTTCGGGGTGGGCGGCCGACTCTCATTAACACCTCGCTTCAGCGAGGTGGGTGTGGCACGCGAACAGGCTCCCCAACCGCTTCAGCGGTTTACGGCGGCGGGTAAACCGCTGAAGCGGTTCCGACCCCGAGACCACCGCCCACACCCCACTCAAGTGGGGTGTTAATGAGAGGCCGGCCTCGTTGTATCCAGGAAGCGATATGCGGAAGGCCCGGATTTGCAGGGTGAAATCACTCCGAGAAGAATCCTGTCTTGCGCCCTGCGGAGCGTGGGCAAAACTGCTGCGTCATTGCCCCCCCCGCGCCGGGGCGCGTGCGCAGCCGCCCCATGTCGTCGTAAGCGACGCTGAAGAGCGCAACCCGGAGCCGATGTTTGATTCGGTCGCGCTTTCAGCGCTTGGGTTGTAATGGGCGCTATTCCCAGGGCGTTGCCTTGAGCTTTATTGTTCACGCTCTTCGGGCGTGCAAATCCGGTGACCAGCACGGGGGCGGCATCGCCAGCGCACGCAGAGGCAAGCGGGCTTACGTCCATCGGATCTACCAAAAATGACCCAAGCTATGGGTGACCCTGCTATGCTCAATTCTGCGGTTGACACCCGCGAGCCGGTTCGCAAGGCTTGGGGAAGATCGGCTGAAAAATCAGCGCGACCATGACATAGTATGACAAAGCAAAGAGGGGAAGGTGAGGCGAACGGCCCGCAAGGGCAAAGACCGGCCAGAGCAAGCCGAGGAGGCCCAAGCTGGACGGAGTTCGTCAGACTGGCGGATCAGGCCGTAGTAGCGTTTGCAGGTGCGGGGATGATAAACCGCGCTGAGCCAAGGGCCTGTGGGTACAGCCGCGGACCGAGACGCCTGAACTCTGAGCCGGAAACGGAAAGGAACGCAGGTCCTGCGTCAAACGAAGCCGGTGACGGCTTCGGAAGGGTGCAGGATGACCAGGCTGGCCTCCAGCCGTACTGGGGAAAACCCGCCGTACGGAATGAACCGAGGGGGTGGAGGAACCGTGGGCACGATCTGATGGCCATTTGCCACGATGCTCGCAAGGGCAGACACAGCGGAAGCCATTGGTCTAAGCCAGCGCGCCTCCGCTCTACTCGACCAGTCGATTATGCGGCTGCAATAGGCGGAAGCCTTTGAGAAAACACTTATGAGAAAGCTTGTTATCTTTGTCGGCCTGTTGCTTCCCGCTCTCGGCTTGGCGCAGCAATACTCCATCGACTGGTCCACAATAGACGGCGGCGGCGGCACGAGCACCGGCGGGGTGTATTCGGTGATCGGCACCATCGGCCAGCCCGACGCCGGGACGATGAACGGCGGCAGCTACACGGTGAGCGGGGGGTTCTGGGGCATTTTCGCGGCAGTTCAAACGGCGGGTGCGCCGTGGCTGACGGTGCAACGAACGGCGACGAACACGGTGGCGGTTTCGTGGCCGAATAGCGACTCCGCCTGGAAGCTGCAATGGACGGCCAATCTTTCCGACACAGTTTCCTGGACCGAGATAGCGCCGCCCTATCCGGCGAGCGGCACAAACTTTATGTATGTGGACCTGATGCCCTCCGGAAAAAGGTTCTATCGGCTGCACAAGCCCTGAAACCATTTCTGAACATAACCTTCAATCAATAACTTTGGCACCACACTTATCGGCTATGAAATCAAAACTCCTAACCTTGGGCGCGACAGCGCTTCTATCAACCATCGCCTATCAATCGTTCGCCCCGCCGCAAACCGGCACCGCCTTCACGTACCAGGGCAAACTCAGCGACGGTGCGAACACCGCGAACGGCATTTACGATTTACGGTTTGCCCTCTACGACTCGATGTCGGGCAGCACGCAGCTCGGCGCCACGCTCACCAATTCCGCCACCTCCATCAGCAACGGTTTGTTCACCGTGACGCTGGACTTTGGCGGCGTCTTCGACGGCAGCTCGCGCTGGCTGGAGATTGGGGTGCGGACCAATGGCAGCGCGGGCGATTTCACCACGCTGACGCCGCGCCAGGCACTCACACCCACGCCGTATGCCATTTATGCCGCCACCGCTGCGAGCGCCACCACGGCGGCCAGCGCGAATTCCGTTTCTGCGACCAACATCTTCGGCACGCTGGCGCTAGGGCAACTGCCGTCGGCGGTGCTGACCAACGGCGCCTCCGCCGTGAGCCTCACCGGCACCTTCACCGGCAGCGGTGCCGCGTTGACCAACCTGGACGGCGCCGCCATCGCCAGCGGCACGGTGGGCGGCGCCCAGCTTGCGGAGGGCGCGGTAACGATGGGCAAGCTGGCAACGGACATGGAATTTTCCTACATCACGCTCAACAATCCCGCGCCAACCGTCAGCGACCGCTTCGCCTCTTCCGTGGCGGCGGTGGGGACCGACCGGGTGCTGATTGGCACTCCTTACGCCGACAGGGGCGCGCCCTATGTCGGGACGGCGTATCTCTTCAGCACCAACAGCACGTTGCTCACCACGTTCACCAATCCCACGCCGGCGGTCGCCGACTACTTTGGCTGGTCCGTGGCGGCGGTGGGCACCGACCGGGTGTTGATTGGCGCGTATGGCGACAACACGGGCGCGACGGATGCCGGGGCGGCCTATCTCTTTGGCACCGACGGCACGCTGCTGATGACCTTCACCAATCCCACGCCAGCGCTCTATGACTACTTCGGCTCTTCCGTAGCGGCGGTGGGGACCGACCGGGTGCTGATTGGCACTCCTTACGCCGACAGGGGCGCGACCGATGCCGGGACGGCGTATCTGTTCAACACCAACGGCACGTTGCTCACCACCTTCACCAATCCCACGCCGGCTTACCTTGCCGCTTTCGGACGCTCGCTGACTGCGGTGGGGACCGACCGGGTGTTGATTGGGGCGATTCTGGACGACACGGGCGCGGCCGATGCCGGAACGGCGTATCTCTTCAGCACCAACGGCACGCTGCTGACGACCTTCACCAATCCCACGCCGGCTGCCGGTGACCGGTTCGGCTTTTCCGTGGCGGCGGTAGGGACCGACCGGGTGCTGATTGGGGCATATCAGGACGACACGGGCGCGGCCGATGCCGGCGCGGCGTATCTGTTCAGCACCAACGGTACGTTGATCGCCAGCGTCCTCAATCCCGCACCCGCAATGGGTGACAGCTTCGGCTGGTGCGTGGCGGCGGTGGGAACCAACTGGCTGCTAATTGGAGCACCTCTCGCCGACGCATGGAGCGCCAATGTCGGAACGGCCTATCTGTTCCGGCTCGATGACCCCGTCCGCTACGTTCCGGGCGTAGCCGCCGAGCGCGTAACCCGCAGGGCCATCACCACCGACAGCCTGGCGGACGGGGCGGTGACCTCCGCCAAGATCGGCGGCGCGCTCTCCGCCAGCCAGATTCCCGACCTCGACGCGGCGAAGATTACCAGTGGCACGTTGGCCGACGCGCGGCTCTCCGCCAACGTGGCCTGGTTGAACGCCAACCAAACCTTCACGGGCACCAATGTTTTCACCCAGAGCATCGGACTGGGCACTGCGTTGGCCAACACCAAGCTGGCGCTTTGGAGCAGTGGCGCGGCCTCGTACGGCTTGGGCGTGCAAGGCGGCCAGTTCCTCCTGCACCTGAATGCTGCCAGCGACCGTTTTTCGTTCCTGGACAATGCCGGCGGCAGCAATGAAGTGGTGACCATCAAGGGCACGGGCAACGTCGGCTTGGGCACCGCCAATCCGCAGAAACGGCTCGAGGTGGTGGTGCGCAGCACGGGGGACGGGTTGCGGGTGGAAGGCAACGGCTATGCCCCCGCAGTGCAGTTGACGACCAACGGCACCGCCGTCGGCGAACTGGGCGCGGCGGTTGCCGCCGGCCAGTACAGCACGGATGCGGTGGGGGGCGACTTCGTGGTGCGCTCCTCCTCCACCGGCAACAAACTGCTGCTCCAAAACGGCGGGGCGGGCGCGGCGATCACCCTTTCCAACAATTTCGTCGGCATCCGCAACGTCAATCCCACCACGGCGCTGGACGTCAACGGCACCGTGACCGCCACCGCCTTTGCGGGCAACGCGGCGGGGCTGACCAATCTGGACGCCACGGACTTGACCGGCACGGTAGCCGACGCGCGGCTCTCGACCAACGTCGCGTTGCTCAACACCAACCAAGCCTTCACCGGTTCCAATCGCTTTGCCGGCGTGGTGACGGCGACCAATGTGGCCAACACTTTTGCCGGCAACGGCGCGGGCTTAACCAACCTCAGCGCGTCGCAACTCACGACGGGCACGGTGCCGTTGGGTCAATTGCCGGCCGTCGTGGTCACGAACAACGCCACCGGCGTCGCCTTGGCCGGAAGTTTCACCGGCAACGGAGGCGGGTTGACCA
>CAIWJG010000537.1 GCA_903912925.1 uncultured Verrucomicrobia subdivision 3 bacterium
CGGTTCTAAGGTTCTCCCGTTGCCAGCGAGCAGCGCTCCTGTAGGCCGAGTGCCCCCACGCGGCGTTTGGGCTCAAATCCGAAGCCCGAAACCCGAAATCCGAAGGAAATCCGAAATCAGAAATCCGAAGGGCGGGCGGGCGGCTGGACCTTTTCGGATTTCGGGCTTCGGATTTCCTTCGGTTTTCGGATTTCGGATTTCGGTTTTAGGGTGAGCCCAACCGACTTTAGAGCGCCCCTGCCTTTTGTGCTTCATGAATTGGCCCTGACCGGGAGCTTGATCTGGAAGCAAGTGAGAATATGAAATGTGAGCATATGAAATGTTGCCTTAGACTGGCGCTTTGCTATCCTTGCGCTTCAGCGACAAAGCAACGCTATGACTACCCCAATTCCGCAGAACGAAAAGAAGCGGCTCAAAGTCCTGTGGCAATACGAAGTGCTCGACACGGTCCCGGAGGAGGTCTTCGACGATCTGGCTGAGCTGGCGGCGCACATCTGTGAAGCGCCGATTGCGCTGATCTCACTGGTGGACGAGAAGCGCCAGTGGTTCAAATCCAAGTTCGGCACTGATGTCGCCGAGACCTCGCGGGACATCTCGTTTTGCACCTACGCCATCGCGCAGCCCGGCTTGTTCATTGTTTCGGACGCAACCCTGGATGAGCGGTTTGCCGATAACCCCCTCGTAACTTCCGAACCGAAGATCCGTTTCTACGCCGGGGCACCGCTCGTCACGCCTGACGGCTATGCCCTGGGGACGTTGTGTGTGATTGACAAAGTCCCGCGCGAGTTACGCCTGGAGCAAAAGCAGGCACTGAGGATTCTGGCCCACCACGTCGTCTCCCAGCTCGAGTTGCGCCGCCGCTCGCGGGAATTAGGCGCCGTCCGTGACGAAACTGCGCGTTTGAAGGGCGAGTTGGAAAAGGCGCGCGCCGAATTGATCGCCGCCCGCCGCGACCCGGCGCGCCGCAAAGCCAAGCCGCCGGCGGCTCCGCGCCACAAAGCGAAGAAGAAGGTTAAGTAACCTGGGGTCGGAGCGGCGGGGTGGCCTCGAGGGGAGTCGAGCCTCCTGACGTTGTCATGGCCAACGAGATGTCCAATCCCGTAGGGATGGCATGTTTATAGCGAGCCCCCTGACGTTGTCATGGCCAACGAGGGGATGCGTCGCGCTGGCATTGGTGATCATGAGGCGGACCGGGCGGTCCCGCATACCGGGCAGTCAAGCCGGCGCGTGGTCTTGACTTGCCGAAAGGACATCGTGCGCAGGTCACACGACAGCATCCTGTTCCGCAGCGGCTCGCCCAGCCGCGTCAGCAGTTTGATCACCTCCATTGCGCCCAGACATCCCACCATGCCCGCGACCGCTCCGAACACCGGGAACTGTCGCCGCCAGTTGGCGGGTGGATCGGGGCACAGGCACGTGAGACATGGCGTCTGGCCGGGGACAATGGTCGTAACCTGTGCCTCCAGCTCATACACCGCGCATTCCACCATCGGCTTTCCCTGACGGACCGCCTCGTGATTCATCAAGAAGCGTTCCTCAAAGAGCGGCGCGCAATCCGCCACGATGTCGGCTTGCCTGACCAATCCCGCGACATTGGCCTCGGATACATTTTCACCCAGGGCCACAACGTCCAGGCGTGGATTCAGCGCGCGCAGCCGCTGGGCCGCGCACTCCACACGCGGACGGCCCAGCCAGTCGTGCGTCATGAGAATTTGCCGGTTGAGATCGCTCGGCTTGAGATGGCCGGCGTGCGCCAGGATGAGCCGCCCGACGCCCGCCGCGGCCAACTCGAGGGCGACCGCGCCGCCTACGCCCCCACAGCGCGAGATGAGCACCGACGCGCCCTTGAGCCGCCGCTGGCCTTCTTCGCCGAAGCCGGCGACCCACATCTGCCATTCATAGACTTGGCGCTCGAAGTCGGTGAGCGGTTGGGCCTGGGCCGATCCGTTCGGTGTTTCGGTGTTTCGGTGTTTCGGTCCGGGAATAGTAGTCATGCGAGTAATGGGACTAAGGGGCTCGGCAGACCCCGAAGCGGACAAGAGCAACGGCTCACTCACGGCACTCCACCCTTCCATTTCGCAGGAGGAAGATTCTGTCGGCCAGTTGCTCCGCCTCGGCCCGGTTGTGGGTTACGTGCAGGATGGTGACGTTGGTGCTCGCCCGCACCTGCTTCAGCAGCTCGTACATCTCCTGCCGGGTTTCGTCGTCCAGCGCGCTCAAAGGTTCATCCAGGCAGAGAACTCCGGGCCGAGCCGCGAGGGCGCGGCCCAATGCGACGCGTTGCGCCTCGCCGCCGCTCAGACCCGGCGGCCTGCGATTTAGCAAGTGCTCGATCCCCAGTAGCCGGGACAGCTCGGCCACGCTCTGCTGGATCACCTGCCCGCTCGCCTTCTGAATCGTCAGCGCAAACGCCAGGTGCTCACGCACGGTCATGGTCTGAAACAGCGCGCGATCCTGGGGCACGTAGCCGATGCCGCGCTCGGCGGGTTTGAGCCGGGTGACGTCCCGCCCGTTGAGCCGAATCGTGCCGCTGGCCACTGC
>CAIWJG010000538.1 GCA_903912925.1 uncultured Verrucomicrobia subdivision 3 bacterium
CGGCTTTCGCAGGGTGGCGGCTCGGTTGGTCGGCGGCGATGTGAAGCTCTTCTTCGATGACCACTTGGCCAAGGGCTTGGGGGATATGGTCATTTCGATCGTGGGCCTGCTGCTGGCGTTCTGGCTGGTCCACTTCCTCTACAAGCGGAAGATCTTCCTAAGGCTCTGAGTTCGGCGTCGACCGTCGGCTCCGGCCAGCCAACTGACTACGACCAGCAAGCGTGTTGGTCCGGTGTTGGTCCGGTGTTGCTCCATAGGAGTTCCATAGGATCTCCATAGGACTTCCATAGGACTTCCATAGGAATTGAGGGTTTTCTTCACCCCTTGCCGACTGCGAACCTATTTCCGCATCGGCCCTCTGCTGTGCTTCGCTGTTAGATTGACGCTGGCAGGGTCGCCCAGGTTGCGCTCATTCCCCTTAACCAATCTCTGAATGGCGGAAGCAGCTTACCAAGTGGTCATTGACCAACCCCACCGCCTGCATGAGGGCGTAACAGATTGTCGGGCCGACGAATTTGAAGCCGCGCCGGAGTAAATCTTTGCTCATGGCCTCGGATTCAGGCGTTCGGGCCGGGATCTCCTTCAGGGTTTGCCGGGCATTGCGGATGGGTTGGCCACCCACGAAGCGCCAGATGTAGGCGTTGAAGCTGCCGAATTCCTTCTGCACCGCTAGGAATGCCTCGGCGTTACGAATGGCCGCCGCGATCTTGAGCCGATTGCGCACAATGCCTGGGTCGGCAAGCAGATTGGCGACTTTGCGCGCGTCGTAGCGCGCGACCTTCCGGGCGTCGAAGTTGTCGAAGGCACGGCGGTAGTTCTGACGCTTGTCCAGAATGGTTGACCAGCTTAGTCCGGCCTGAGCACCTTCCAAGATGAGGAACTCGAAAAGAACCCGGTCGTCGTGCTGTGGGACGCCCCATTCCTGATCGTGGTATTGAATGTCGAGCGGCCGTTTGGCCCAGCCGCAGCGGGGCAGGGGGCTTGGCCGGTTGATTGGGTCCATAGCGGAAGGAAGTTAATCGCAGGCTGGGTGAGGCGCAACTTGACACTTGCGACAGCTATCTCGGAGTATGGGGCGTAATGCAACCAACGTCGGATACCAGGGCACCGGTCAAGCAGGCGGCTGCCACTGTTTCGCAGACCGGCGCTGCGGCTGATCCCATCACCTTCTATCACTGGATCGTCGTCATCTTTGCTTCCTGCGGGTGGTTGTTTGATTGCATGGGGCAGCGCATCTTCGTGCTGTCGCGTGAGCCGGCCTTGAGGGAATTGCTAGGGGCCTCGGCTTCGGACGGGCAGGTGAAGTATTGGGGTGGCATCGCTACCCTGCTGATGATGGTCGGCTGGGCCACCGGGGGAATCCTTTTTGGAATGATGAGCGACCACTTTGGCAGGGTGAAGGCTATGGTTAGCACCCTGCTTGCCTATACCGTATTCTCTGGCATGTCGGGCTTTGCGCGCACCGGGGTGGAGTTTCTTGTCTTCCGCTTCTTGTTCGGCGTGGGGGTGGGCGGCATGTTCGGCGCGGCGACGACGCTGGTGGCCGAAAGCGTGCCGCGCCGGTTTCGCACTGTGGCGCTTGGCTCCTTGCAGGCCGTGTCCTCGTGCGGCAATATGCTGGCCTCCGTGCTTAGCCTGAGCATCATCCCCGGCATGGAGAACTTCTGGGGCCATTACAGCGGCTGGCAGGTGCTGTCCTTTGTGAGCGTCTTTCCCGGCATTCTCGCGGTGCCGATGCTGCTGTTCTTGAAGGAACCCCAGGCGTGGATAAATGCCAAGGCGGAGGCCGCTACTGGCGGGGCCAGCAAGGCCGTTGGCTCGTTCGCCGACCTGTTCCGTCATCCGCGCTGGCGCCGCAGCACTTTTGTCGGCATCTGCCTGGGAGTGGCCGGCATGGTAGGATTGTGGGGGATCGCTTTCTTTTCGCCGGAACTTATCACCACTGCTTTCACGAATCGGCCACTGCAAATCGAAGAGGTCGTCGAGCCGGCGGCACTGTGCGCGGCCTTGAAGCCCCCGGCCAACCCGGGTGTCGCCCACCTTAAGGCCAGGCTCTCGCCCGGCGTCGTCCAACAGTTGGGACAGTTGGGCAGCGGCCAGGCGGTTCCGCCGGCGGCTGTCCAGGCTCTCGTTGAGGACCTTAACCGTATTATCCAGCAGGATAATCTTTATGACGAAGCGGCCTTTCGTTCCGTGGAACTCAAGAAGGGCACTAGGAACTTGCTCCAACTGGTGCAGAAGAGCGGCGAGCGGCAGAACATCATCTCGCTCAACCGGCAACTGGTGGAACAACTCTTCCCGGGTAACATTCGCGAGCTGCAGAAGACAATCGACAAGACCCGCAGTCGGGGCACGCTCTACCAGGACGTGGGCTCGCTGCTGGGGATGTTCTCGTTTACCTTCGCAGCGGCGTATTTCAACCGGCGCAGCGCCTTTCTCGGGTCATTCGTCCTCTGTCTCTGCTCGGTATCGTATGTCTTCTACTCCCTGAAGACCGCGACGGACGTTCTCTGGATGCTGCCGATCATGGGGTTCGCCACGCTTTCCTGTTTCGCGGGCTATTCGATCTACTTCCCGGAGATCTTCCCCACCCGTCTGCGCGGCACCGGTGTCGGCTTTTGCTACAACACGGTCCGCTATCTGGCAGCGCCTTTCCCCTTCCTGCTTGGTTGGCTGAGCACGCTGATGCCTTTCCGCACCGTCGGTGTCATTATGTCCTCGATCTACCTGCTCGGTATCGTGGCGTTGATCTGGGCTCCGGAGACGAAGGGTCAGCCTCTGCCGGAAGATTGAGGGCCGATCATCCGGACCAACAAGAACGCCCGTCCCTGAGAAGGACGGGCGTTGAAAGAGAGGGTCGTGATCCGGCTACTTGGTAGCCGCAGCCTTGGCTTCCTTTTCCTCGGTCGGCTTAGGTTCCGCTGCGGTCTTCTCTTGAGTCGGAGCCTCGGGGACAGTGCCCAGGTCCACCCATTCAAGGATAGCTTTCTGAGATGCGTCGCCCTGGCGCTGGTTCATGCGGATGATACGAGTGTATCCGCCCCGGCGCTCTTTTTGCGAAGGGGCGATCTCGTCGAAGAGAATTCCTACCGCGTCTTCCTGGTGCAGGCGGGCGGCGGCCAGGCGGCGGTCGTGAAGGGTGCCGCTCTTGCCGAGCGTCACCATCTTCTCGGCCACAGACCGGGCGGCTTTGGCCTTGGCCAGGGAGGTGATGATGCGTTTGTGAATGATCAAGCTGCAGACCATGTTGGCGAGCATCGCATTGCGGTGTTCGCCGGTACGGCCCAGCTTGGCGGTTCGCTTAAGGTGTCGCATAAATATTAACGCAGAGGCTGCTGCTGAGTGTAAATGCCCGGTTAGTGGGCAGGCGGCTCAGCCGGAGCTTGTTCTTTAGTAGCTTCCAGCAGTTCCGTCTCGAAAGTCATGCCCAATGTCAGGCCAAGGCCGAGGAGCTTTTCTTTGATCTCATTGAGCGACTTCTTGCCGAAGTTGCGGTATTTGAGCATCTCCTGTTCGCTCTTCATTGCTAGCTGGCCCACCGTGGTGATGTTCGCGTTGTTCAGGCAATTCGCGGCGCGGACGCTAAGCTCGATCTCGTTGACGCTCATGTTGAGCAGCTTCTTGAGCTTGGTCTTCTCTTCGTCCTGCTTGTCCACCACTTCCTCGAATTCCACCGCGTTCTTGTCGTAGCCGACAAATACGTCGAGATGGTGCTGCAGGATGGCTGAGGCCTGGGTGAGGGCGTCGTCAGGGGAAATGCGGCCGTCAGTCCAGACCTCGAGAACCAAGCGGTCATAGTCCGTGCGCTGGCCCACGCGGGCGTTTTCCACGGCATAGCGGACGCGTATCACTGGCGAGAACAGGGAGTCGATGGCTACGACGCCGATCGCCTGATTGGGCTTCTTGTTTTCGTCGCCGGGCAGGAAGCCGCGGCCGGTCTTGACTTCCAGCTCCATCTCGAACTTCTTCTTCTTATCGATGGTGCAGATATGCTGGGTGGGGTTGACCAACTCCACGTTCTGATTGAGCTGGATGTCGCCGGCGGTGACTGCGCCCTCTTTGTTAACGGAGAGCAAGAGCATCTGAGTATCACGCGAATGCGCCTTGAGCAGGACTTTCTTCAGGTTGAGGACGATGTCCGTGACATCTTCCACCACGCCGTCAATGGTGGCAAACTCGTGCATCGCGCCGTCAATCTTGATGGAGGTGATGGCGGCACCTTCCAAGGAGGAGAGGAGCACGCGGCGGAGTGAGTTTCCGACGGTATGGCCGTAACCGGTCTCAAACGGCTCGGCGATGAATTTGGCGTAGATTCCAGAGGCGGTTGCATCTTCTCTTGTCAACCGCTTGGGCATTTCAAAGCGTCCTAGACGTACTGGCATAGTTTCCTTTCAACAATTTCAATCTGACCCCTCTGGCCATTATTCCCAGTGGCCGAAGGAGTCCATATAATTGCTACGGATTAATGGGGCAGGGGAGTGATGCTCCAGGCGTCGAGCGCCTTGGCATCCATCCGTCCGTCCACCAATCCTGGTTTCATTGGTTTAGCGGGAATAAAATTCGACGACAGCTTGTTCGTTGGCAATAGGCTGAATCTCGTCACGGGTAGGGATGCGCATGACGACGCCTTTGAGGGCCTCTTTGTCCAACGAGAGCCAATCGGGCACGACGCGGCTGGCGGCACTTTCGAGATTCTTAGTGGCCAACTGGCGCGCGGCATTGGAATTCTTGATCTCAACGCTTTCGTTCACCTTGAGAGCGAACGAAGGAATGTTGACTTTTCGGCCGTTGACCTTTACGTGGCCATGCGCCACCAACTGGCGGGCGGCCGCCCGGGTATTGGCAAAACCCAAGTGGTAAACGACGTTGTCCAGTCGGGTCTCCAGAATCTGCAACATCTGCTCGCCGGTAACGCCACGGCGGCGCAGAGCGCGTTCGTAAACGCCACGGAACTGGCGCTCCATCAAACCGTAATAATAACGGAGCTTCTGTTTCTCGATCAGACCCAAGCCATAATCGGTGTGTTTGCGCCGTGATTTCGGGCCATGCATGCCAGGGCCGTAATTGCGGCGTTCGAGATACTTTGACGGGCCAAAGATCGGAACACCAAAGCGGCGACTGATGCGAACGCGGGGACCAGTATAGCGAGCCATTTTCTAAATCAGGTAGTTAAACGTTATCGGTTGAGGGTTAGACGCGGCGTTTCTTGCGCGGGCGGCAGCCATTGTGCGGCACAGGAGTCACGTCCTTGATCGTGGTGATTTCCATGCCAATCGCCTGAAAGGCGCGGATGGCGGATTCCCGGCCGGAACCAGGGCCTTTGACCCGCACTTCGACCTCGCGCATGCCGTGAGACATGGCCTGGCGGGCGGCATCCTGGGCGACCTGCTGGGCGGCGTAGGCGGTGCTCTTGCGCGAGCCTTTGAACCCAACGCGCCCGGCGCTTGACCAGCCAATGACATGACCCTGCGCGTCCGTGATGCTGACGATCGTATTGTTGAAGGTCGCCAGAATATTAGCAATACCGCTGACGATGTTCTTTGAGCCCTTGGCCTTGACAATCTTTTTGCCGGCAAGATCGTCTGCGAGCAACTCGGCCGCAGTCGCTGCCACGATTGCCGTGCCCTCGGCGGGCTTGGCGGCATCGGCCGCAGGAGCGGCACCTTCGGCTCCCGGAGCAGCAGTCTTCTTCGAGGCCTTGGCCGGCGGCGCCTCGCCCTCGGGTTTGCCAGCGGGTTTGTCAG
>CAIWJG010000539.1 GCA_903912925.1 uncultured Verrucomicrobia subdivision 3 bacterium
AGACTCCCATGGGGCTACGGGGGTATTCGCGGGCGGCAGGGGACACTTTTCCCTCCATTCCACCCCAAACAACGGAAAACCAGGTTCGTGCGTCCGCGCGCCGTCGCCCCATGATGACCAAAGCTGGAGTTTTCATTCATACGGCGATCGTCGCCCTTCTGGCAACCGCCCGCCCAACATTGGCACAGACTGCCGCCCGCGAGGGCGCGTCAACCACGAGGGCTCCCATGGACTACAAGGCGGTGTTTGATGCCCCACCTCGCGGCGTTCCAACGCAAGCGATGCCGGATGGGCCGCTGCTGGGCAACGGCGACGTGGGAGTTGTGCTGGCCGGCCCGCCAGAGGCGCAGCGATTCCACATTGGCAAGAATGATTTTTGGACTCGCACCCCTGGTGACGCCAAGGTCATCACCGTCGGCACCGTCAGGCTGTCTATCCCTGCTCTGCAAGGTGCCAGCTACCGGCAGGAACAGGACCTGGCGCGAGCCGAGGTGCGGGGCACCTTCTCGAAGGCTGGCTTGACGGTGCGGACGCGTTCGTGGGTGGACGCAAACGCGAACCTGCTGCTGACTCAGGTGCAATGTGAAGGCGCGCCGATCACCCTTTCTGTGCGGCTGTCGCCCGGCGACTCGACCTCCGCGGTGCCGTCACAGGTGGCGGACACCGGCACACTAAACGTGGGGCGCGAGCAACACAGCGGCGGGCGTTGGTATTTCGACGGCGAGCTGGCGAATGTGCTGGTCACCAACGCCGTGCTGAATGGCCAGCCGGCCAGCCAGCCCGCGAACCCGGAGCGCTTCGACGGTAAGCCCAAATGGCGCGAGCTGGTCGCTCCCCGGGTTGACCGAACGGTCAGCGTGGCTGCCTGGATATGGATTGCGGGCACCAGTCCCGAAGCCAACTATATCGTCAGCAAAGGAGAATGGAACCATGCCTATAGCCTCGGGCTGTCGGCCGGGCGGCTGCGCTGGGCCATTAACGGCACGTTCCTCCAGACCGAGCAGGCGTTGGAGAAGGACAAGTGGCTCTACGTCGTTGGGGTGTTTGACGGGAAGCAGATGGCCCTCTACGTGGATGGCGCTTTGCGCGCGAGCCTCGGCAAGCCCCAAGCTTCGGCGACAGGCTGGTTCACGCGCAAAGCCGATGACCTACCCGGCCGATGTCGAGAGGTGGCGGTAGCCACCCGCTTGATTGGTGTAGAAGGCTTGGATGCGACAATCAAACCGGGTGAGACCGCCACGGTGGCCACAGCGATCTTAAGCGACCTGGATGAACCGACCTTCCTCGCTACCGCAAAGAAGAACCTGACAGAATTGACGCCGCAGAAGGTTGAGGCGCTGCCGGCACTGCACCACGCCTGGTGGACGGCATATTGGGCGCGCTCATTCATAGTTATACCCGACAAGGAGATCGAACGGCGCTGGTACGCAGCTTTGTACACAATGGGGTCCTGCAGCCGGGTCGGCAAGGTTGCGCCCGGGCTATGGGGCAACTGGCTAACGACGGACAATCCCAACTGGCACGGTGACTTTCACCTGAACTACAACTTCCAGGCACCGTATTACCTGGTTTATGGTGCCAACCACGCGGACCTGTCACTGCCCTTTTACCAAGCCCTCCGGGAAAGCATGGAGAACGGCCGCGCGATGGCGAAACGGCATGGCTGGAAGGGCGTTCACTTCCCCGTCTGCATCGGGCCGTGGGGGCTTTCCCCGGAGAACCCGGATGGCGACTGGGGCCAACGTTCCGACGCCGCGTACGCCGCGCTCAACTTTATCTGGTACTGGCAATACACGCAGGATGAGGCGTTCCTCCGCCAGACGATCTATCCCTACCTCAGCGAGGTGGCAGCGTTCTGGGAGGACTACCTGAAGTTGGAGAACGGGCGCTACGTGATCTACAGCGATTCGATCCATGAAGGATCCGGGCCCGACTTCAATCCGATACTTTCGCTTGGCCTGGTGCGCGCGCTTTTCAAGAATATGCTTTCTACCAGCCAGGCGCTCGGCGTGGATGCGGAAAAGCGCGCGAAGTGGCAGGATATTCTCGACCGGCTCAGCGCCTTTCCCTTGCAGGAGCGGGACGGTCGGACGGTGTTCCGCTACTCCGAGAAAGGCATGGATTGGTGCGATGGCAACACGCTCGGCATACAACACATCTTCCCGTCCGGTGCCATCGGATTGGATAGCGATCCGAAACTGCTGGAGATCAGCCGTAACATGATAGACGCCATGCATCGCTGGAGCGACCCCAACGGGTTTTCCTCGTGGTATTCCGCTTGTGCGCGAGTTGGCTACGACCCGAAACGAATACTCGACGGATTGCGGCATGAGTGCGACACGCGTTCCGCCCCGAACCTGCTGCTCCAATACGGCGGCGGCGGCATCGAGAACTGCAGCGGATTCCTCGCCATTAACGAGATGCTCCTCCAAAGCCACGACGGCATAATCCGGCTCTTCCCCTGCTGGCCCAAGGAGATGGACGCCAGATTCGGCACGCTCCGCGCCGTCGGGGCCTTCCTCATCTCAGCGGAACTTAGAAGCGGGGTCGTTTCCGGGGTTAACATCCTCAGCGAAAAAGGACGCGCCTGCACTATGCTCAATCCTTGGCCCGGCAGCACAGTGCGAGTCATACGCAATGGCACGCGAGCGGAGACAGTTACTGGGGATAGGTTTACGCTCAACACATCCATCAATGAGGACATTCAACTTTCTGCAAACTAACCGAGTCAATTGCCCATGAAATCCGAAGGCAGTCGGATGAACAGGTTGCCCGCTAAACACGCTAAACACGCTAAAAGGAATTGAGAGTTCATTTCCCTGCTTGGTTTAGCGTCATTTCGCGTGTTTAGCGGGCATCCTGTTCATCTGCCTTCTTTCGGATTTCGGTTTTCGGCCTTCTTTCGGCCTTCGGTTTTCGGATTTCGGATTTTTACACCTCGCTGCCCGCCAACATGCCGCAGGCACCGCTTATATCCTGACCACCACTGTAACGCCGGGCCACGGGCATACCCAGCTTCACGCGGAGCGCATCGCGGAAGGCATCCAACTCGGCACGCGAGGGCGGGCGGAAACGCCCTGAAGGATCGTTGACGTCAATCAGGTCGAGCTTGATTGGCAGGCCGCGGGTCAAGTCCGCCAGCTTTTGGGCGTCGCCCTCGCCAACATTCACCCCGGATATCATGGTCCAGGCCAGCGTGACCCTTTGCCCGCTGACGGCGTGATACTCCCGGAGCGCCTGAATGAGGTCCGGCGTGGGATTCCCCTGTTAAACGGGCAACAATTCGCGCCGTTGGAGGGGGTCCGCAGAAGTTAGCGAGACGACCAGCCGGGCGGGATGCCGCTCCGCCGTAAAGCGGCGGATGCCGGGGATGATGCCGACCGTGGAGAGCGTGATTGCTTTGGCGGCAATGGCCATCCCGCATGGTTCGGAGAGAACCTGGATGGCGGTCATCACCGCGTCGTAATTAAGCAGCGGTTCCCCCATGCCCATGAAGACGACTCCGCGAATGGGATGCGGCGAATCCGCCTGCATTTTGACGACCTGATCCACTATTTCCCACGCGGCAAGGTTACGGCCAAAACCCATCCGACCCGTGGCGCAGAAGACGCAACCCATGGCGCAGCCGACCTGGGAGCTGACGCAGGCCACGTACTTGAGGTCGTCCGGCCGGTGGAGGAGAGGAATGCGGACCGCCTCAAACTGCCCCGTTCCCTGGCCTTGAAACAGATACTTGGTGAAGCCGTCTTGCGGCGAGACGACTTTCTGGACTTGCGTCAAATGAGGAATCTCCGTCAAGGCGCGCAGATCATCCCGCAATCGGGCTGTAAGGTCGCTGCCCAGAGCGGGCAGTTCGCCGCGCTTCACAGAAGCGGCCAAGAGCCGCCGCGCCAGGTGCGGGCTCACCCCGGCATGGGCCAGGGTGGCGTGTAACTGTGCGGAGGTCTGGTTCTTCAACAGGATCGGCATACTCGCATTCGCCTCTACATGAACGAAAAGAAAGGTGCCAGAAAGGCGTAAGTCCTGCACTGCTTAGTTCTCAGGCTGGCAGATGCCAAATCCGAAGGCCGAAACCACTCCCCGCCTTGCCGCTTTGGGCAGCGATGAGCCGAAGTGCCGTGACCTGCGGGTTTGCTGCCCAACCATCGTAGCATCGAACGTGAGTTCGATCATTACTTAGTGCTCGATGGTGTCGCCGCAGCCGCTTACCAAAGAAACGATTTCTGTTCCCCTAGCAGCCGGTCGCCCTCCCTCAAAGTCACCCGCCACGCGGTTACCTGGCCGAATTCCTTATACGCCTCGCCCACCAGGTCGAACCGAGTCCAGTGGCTGTAGCGGCTGTGAGACTCCACGGGCTTTTCGAGCGTCAGGTGTTTGGGGTAGTCACCGTGGGCGACGCCGCGCAGTTCGAGCCACAGTTTGAGCGGGGCCGTCGGCTGGTCCTTAGCCTTCCATTGCACATGGAACCGCATCCCGGAGCACAGATTCGTATTCTGCCGCAAGGTAGCCTGATAGAGGTCTCGCTCGTAAAGGCTGGGCGTGGTGGAGTTGCGCCCTTTCAGGTCGAGAAATTGGGGCAGCACCTTGATCACGCGCCCGGTCGCCGCCGAGGCCGATAAAGCCACAGCAACCCAGCCTACCAGTGACAACCAAATGAGCGCCCGTCGCATGGATGACAATTAGCCTCCCCCGGCGCCGAACTCAATACTGATTTTAGCTCACTTGCCTGGGCGCAGCTCCAGCCTGGTCGGGCCTTGGCCATCGCGCAGGAGATTGTAGGTAAGCCGCCAGTGGCCCTGGCCGGCATCGTAGTCGGTCTGCCAGAAGTCATTCCCGTGCATCGCCTGGTTGAGCGGGTGTCCATCCACGAGCAGTTCGAAGCCGCGGTAATCCTTCAAGCCGCTGAATGTCACAGGCACATAACCGATCCCTCCGGTTACCTCACATGCAGCCCGTCCCTTTGCATCCGCCGTCAGAGCGAGTGGATAGTTGCGCGTCACCTTTCCCGTTCTCCGCGTGACCTGGAGGGCATTCCCGACGGCCTCGCGCTGCACCAGCCGCCACGTATCGGCATCTGCGTCCAAGGCTTGCCGGAACTTCGTGTTCGGACCGTAGTAAGCCTTCGGGTCAGCCGGGAACACGACTAGTTCGATGTCCGCCTCTACGAAGTCCCCGCGCTGCAAGGCCGGCAGATCGGACGGCGGCGATAGTTCGACAACCGTGCGGAAGTTCCCTTTGCCATACTCGGTTGCGAAGAACGATGCATGGGGCTGCGGGCACGGTTTGCCGCCCAACACCGCCTTCCATGAGCGCACGATCAGGCCGCGACTCGCCAGAGCGCCCCCCTGCCCCACCGCGGCGCGGTCAATCCCGTGAATGGAAATCCACGGCTGTTCGCCCGCGAGCGCCACTCCGCGCCGTTCATAAACCTCCTTTGCCCGCATCGCTGGCCACTCCTCCGTCAAGCCGGTGAGGCTTCGGAAAGAATGCGCCGACTGCCGTCGGCGGCTACGCATCGCTGGCCATTCCTCCGTCAAGCCGGTGAGGCTGCCGATGGCCAAGCTGTGCGCGGGCGTGTCGTTATAGTGATCCGCGCCTAACTGGTAGAAAGCCAGCCGCTGCCACTTGACCGGCTGCCGCACGTCGTAGCGCAGATGATGGAACGCCCGCACATAATCGTCGCTGCGCGCGATGGAAACGCTCACCCGGGAAGCGATCTCGCCGCCGCTCGTCTCTTCCACGTAGCTGACGTCCGTCAGGCACGGGCCGTAGGCTGAGTACTCGCACCGCGTGGTCCGAAAGCCCTGGTAACGGCCGGTGTTGTCTATCCACATGAGGAAGTCACCTCCGCCGCAATTGCCCGCCCAGCCGTAGGGTTTCGCGTCCGGGCTCGGCAGCGTCAGCAACGGGCGAATGTCATCAATGCAGCAGCGGCGCTGCAAACGTCCCGGCTCGTAGCAGATGCTCTCGCCGAAGCTGCCAATCGCGCACTGTTCCCAAAACTGGTTGTGCCCCCAGCCAATGAGCGAAAGCTGTGCATGGGATGCCGCCGGCACCCCTCCATAGCGCGCGTAGGCGATGCTGAAGCTGAACTCGCGTTGTGAGCGCGGTGGCAAACGTACAAAGGTGCAGCCGTGGAACCACGGTCCTTGGTGCCGCAAAACCCCCTTCTTCGGCTGCACATGCCAATTCTTCGAGATCTGGACCGGGATGCCGGTCGGTGTGCCATCCACGTCGCAAAGCAACGGCGTAAAGCCAGTGACGGCTGGCGGGTGCTCATCCATGAACATGATCGGCAGGGTGGCCTCGCGCTCGCTATCGTTGCGAACGGTGAACCGCCAGCGGTCGAGGCGGTCAAGCTCCTCTTCTGGGTAGTAAGTGCCTTTGGCGTTTCTCCACTGCGGGTGCGGAATCTCGATCACCGCACAACCCGTTTCCTCGCCTCGCTTAAGCTGCAGTGCACCGTAATTCTCAACCGTGGGCTGCCGGGGATTCTTCGGGCTGAACAACTCCAGCACCGCGGGCTGCCGTGTGTTCAAGGGCTCCGACGTATGGCGCTCCCCCACCGCGATCTCCAGCGTCCCCTCCGGCCAGGCATTGGTCGATTCCAAGTTGAATGCAAGCTCGGCGCGGTCGGGCCAGAGGGCGATTTCCAGCCAGCCTTTTGCCTCAAGCCGATTGCCTGCGGCGTCCGCGAACTCCAGGTCTTCCAGCGCCACCCGCTGCAGGAAACGCCCGCTCTCGACGAAGCGCACGGGAAAGTAGAAATCGTCCTTGGGCAACGCGCCGCGTCCAACGCAGGTGAACTTCCGGTCCCCGCGTCGCACGCTCAACTCCAGCGCGGCGCGCGGTAACGCGAAGACGCCGCTGTTGCCCTGACGCAACGCCTCCTCGAGGTTCAGTGGCTTTGGGAATCGGCCTGCGTGCAAGAGGGCAAAGGTTCTCACGTCCAGGGCGAGACCCAGGGTGCCGCTCTGCATGCAGATTACCGCTTCAGTCGGCGGCGTCTTCATGCTGTGAAACCTCTCCGGCCCGTCGGCCCACCACAGCAGCGTGAAATCCTCAGCGCGTGGCATGAATGGCTTGATCGGCGGGGCAGCCGGCAGGCAGAGGCTCCCCAACAACAAGGCCAAGCCAGGCCAGATCCAGCAGTGCTTCGACGCCGTCACCGAGAAGGTCCTGAAGTAATTCATCTGGCCGAAGCTTGCCGGTTCCGCGGTGCGGCGTCAGCAGCGAAGTGAAGCAACGACCATCTCCCCTTTTGGATTCCCACAGCGCGGTCGCCGCCATTACTATGTTCCTGAAGTCCAGATCATGAAACTATTACAGGAATGCCAGCTTTACGCCTTCGTGGACACCGCTTACTTGCGCGGGCGCGCGCCCGAGCTTATCGCCCAGCAGCTTTGTGACGGCGGCGCGGACCTGATTCAACTGCGCGCCAAGGAATCGCCGCTGGACGAGCTGCGCCGACTGGCGGAAGCGATTCTGCCGGTGACGCAACGGGCTGGCATTGCTTTAGTGATTAACGATCACCTGTCCCTCGCCCAAGAGGTGGGCGCGGAGTTCTGTCATCTGGGTCAGGATGATTTCTTCCGCGCCGGGTACACCCACGTCTCCCAGCTTGCTGCGGTCGTCAAGCCCACTGAGACGCGAACAAACGGAAGGAGTATGGTGACGCCCAAGCTCGGGATTGGCCTGAGCAGCGCCGCGCCCGAGCAGGCCCGACGGGCGGTCGCCGCGGGCGCGGATTACCTGGGGGTCGGTCCGGTCTTTCCCACCGGCACCAAGCCTGCCGCCAAACCGGTCACACTCGAATATGTGCGTTGGGCCGCGGCGAATCTCCACCTCCCTTGGTTCGCCATCGGCGGCATCACTTTGGCCAACGTTGACGAGGTGGTAGCCGCGGGCGCACAGCGCATCTGTGTGGTGTCGGCCATCCTTTGTGCGGACGACCTCGCCGCCGCCTGCCGCAAACTCAAGGACCGGCTGCCTCCCGCCCGGTCCAGTGGCTGAGGTCGCCCATACAAGCCCTGTAACCTTGTAACCTTGTAACCTTGTAACCTTGTAACCTTGTAACCCATTCAACTCATGCCCCCCCCTCCCCCTTTCTATCGACATCCCCCTTTCCTCTGTTAAGTTCAGCTTGTGAGTTTTGTTACGGAATTTAACACGCTGCCGTTCGCCGCCCTGGTGCAGCGTTCGCGGACGGCGTCCACCCGGGCAGCGCGCGCCAGCCTGGACATAACGAGCCTGTCGCTGGAGGACTTTGCGCAATTGATTTCCCCCGCCGGCGCTGACCTGCTGGAGCCGCTCGCCCGGCGCTCGCAGCGGATGACACAGCAACGCTTCGGCAAGGTCATGCGCCTGTTTGCGCCGCTTTATCTCTCGAACGAGTGCATCAACAACTGCCAGTACTGCGGCTTTTCGCGCGACAACCCCATCTTGCGCGTGACGCTGGCACCCGAGGAGGTCCGCCGCGAGGCACAGGCGCTGCTGGCGCAGGGCTTCCGCAACATCCTGCTCGTGTCGGGGGAGCACCCCAAGTTCGTCTCCGGGGATTATATGGCCCGCTGCGTCAGCCTCCTGCACGAGGAAGTGCCCAGTCTCTCGCTTGAAATCGGGCCCATGGAAACCGAGGAATACCGGCCGATGGTGCAGGCCGGTGCCGACGGGCTGGTGGTGTATCAGGAGACCTACGACCGGTCCGTTTATACCGCCATGCACACGGCGGGGCCGAAGCGGAACTTTGATTGGCGCCTGGAAACCCCCGAGCGGGCCTACGCGGCGGGCTTTCGTCGCATTGGCATTGGCGCGCTTTACGGCTTGGGCGACTGGCGGCTGGAAGCCCTCAGCGTTGCGGCCCATGCCGCTTACCTGCTTCGCAACTGCTGGAAGGCGCAACTGACGATTTCGCTGCCCCGGCTGCGTCCCTGCGCCGGCGAGTTCCAGCCCCTGACCCATCTGAGCGACCGGGAGATGGTGCAATTAGTCTGCGCCTTTCGCCTGATGTTCCCGGATGTCGGGCTGGTCCTCTCGACACGCGAATCGCCCAAACTGCGCAACGGGCTGATCCCGCTCGGCATCACGCTGATGAGCGCCGGCAGCCACACCGAGCCTGGCGGCTATACCGGCGCCGGCCAGGAGAAGCTGCATCACACCGAGCACGGCAAGATCGTCGAGCTGGGCGCCAGCGAAAGGGTCACTGCCGACCACCGCCCTGCCCACGCCACCGGCCAATTCCAGATCGCCGATGGTCGCCCGCCGCACGAGGTGGCCGCTTTCATCCGGCAGCTCGGCTACGAACCCGTCTGGAAGGATTGGGATGCAGCGTTGACGGCGTAGCTCGGGATACTTCATGTCACACACGATCCACGAAGATGTAGCCGCCGACGTCAGTCGGCGCATTCTATTCCGCCTGAAGATGGCG
>CAIWJG010000540.1 GCA_903912925.1 uncultured Verrucomicrobia subdivision 3 bacterium
CGGGAGAACCTTAGATCGTAACTGCTCAGGTAGTGGGGCGGGCGTCTCGCCCTCGGTCCCCACGCGGGCGAGACGCCCGGTACAGCAGGCGAGACGCCCGCCCCACTACCTGAGCAGTTCCAAATAATCAGCAGCGGAATCAGTGTAAAGCTCTGAAAATACACTTACCATCAGAGCGGATCGGAGGTATATTGAACTATGTCAAATCCAACAAGCAAAGACGCCAGCCAATACAACCGGCGGAGTTTCCTCAAAACCGGCACCGTGGCCGTGGCGGGCTTGACCGTCGCCGACTACGGTTTTGCCCGGGCGAAAACCGAAACGCTGGCGATGTCTGGCGGCGAGAAGACCATCACTTTCCCCAAGGATCAGTTCGCGGCGCTTACCAAGTGGCCGCGCTACGGCGACGCCGAAAAGCAGGCCCTGTGCGGCCTGCTCGACAACAACAAGTTCTACGACGAGCTGCCGGCATTCGAGCAGGAATGGAAGGATTACACCAAAGCGCCGTTTGTGAAGAACCACATCAACGGCACCAGCGCACTGACCAGCATGTACTTCGCGCTCGACCTGCCGCCCGGCAGCGAAATCATGGTGCCCTCCTACACGTTCTTCGCCACCTGCCTGGCGATGCGCTTCTTCGGCTGCGTGCCCATATTCGTTGACATCGACCCGAAGACCGCGACGTTCGACCTGGAGGACGCCAAACGCAAGCTCACGCCCCGCACTAAGGCGGTGGTGCCGATGCATTCGTGGGGGCTCCCGTGCCAGATGGACGCAATCAGCGACTGGGCCAAGGAGAAGGGCCTCATTGTGCTGGAGGATGCTGCCCACGCTCACGGGGCGTCCATGCAGGGCAAGAAGATGGGCACCTGGGGCGCGATGGGCATCTACAGCTTCCAAGCCTCCAAAGTCATGCCGTGCGTTGAGGGCGGCATGGGCATGTACAATACGCGCGAGTATTTTGAGCGCGCCACCGCCTTCGGCCACTACGACCTGCCGGGGAAATTCCCGAAGGACAGCCCGATATACGCCTACGACGGCACCGGCTTCGGCCAGAAATACCGCATGCACCCGCTCGCCGCCGCCCTGGGACGCCAGCAGCTCAAGGGGCTTGACGCCGTGAACCAGCTCGTGGAGAAGAACGTCCGGGCCATGAATGACCCGCTGACCAAGTTGGACGGCCTCACCGAGCCCCACTGCCGTCCCGACCAGAAACGGGTCTATTACTGCGGCAACATGGTCCTCATTGACTTCAAGAAAGTCGGGTTCTCGCGCGATGCCCTCGTCAAAGCGCTTAAGGCCGAAGGCGTCAATGCGAGCTTCTGGGACTACCCGGAACAGCATAAGTTGAAGATCTACTCCGAGGCCAAGTGGTGGAATCATCCGCCGACCATTCCGCAATCCATGCCTGGCAACGCCTATATCAACGGCAACCACCTCTTCCTGCCGTTGATCTACGGCGAAGCGCCTGAGCTGATCGCCCAATACGTCCAGGCCTTCGAAAAAGTCTGGGCCCACCGCACCGAGCTGGCCAAGGCGTAATTCCCATCCAACTGCTTGAGGTCGCCCTTGTCCTGGGCTAAAGCCTTAATCCCACGCCAAAGTTTCCGGCGCGGTTCGGGCGCGAGTGTTTGCAGAAAGTCCTTTACCCTTTGTCCGACAATCACCCGGGTATTCATGCGGACATTTCAGCGTCAAGCTCCGCGACCTCGTACTGTTTGCCCCGCCCGGCCTTGTGTTCCTTCAGCGCCCGGACAAAATGCGGGTCGCTCAACAGCTCCATGCTTTCCACCAGCGCCTCGATCCGGTCTTTGGATAGAAACACGCCCACCACCTTGCCGTGCCGGGCGATGGCAAAGCTGTCCTGCCGGATAAGCCTGGGCAGGTTCGCCTGCGCCTGGCTCACGGTAACTGTAGAATCACTCGTCATATTACAGCTAACCCACAACGGTCAGGGACGCGCAAGCACTTTCCCCGCCCTCCGACCTCTGACCCTTATACGCCGCTGGCTTGGATTGCCAGTCGCTGCACGGGTGAGGCGGTCTCAGTAACCCGAGTTAATTTCAGTCAGGCGTTCATATTCGATCACGGCGACGACTATGGCCAACATCAAGAGTTGGTCTTCATTGGAGTGAATGATCACGCGGAAAACGCGGCTAATATCTGAGATCTGCGCGAAATGCACGACGGGAACCTCCCCGCGGCAGAGGCATTCGCCAAGCCCATCGTCGCGCCGGGTGATGAGTTCACTTCCGTCCGCCAACTGGGTGGTGTGCTGCCTCCACGAGATGTTCCAATAGCGCTGCCGGATCTTGGCCGCCACACGGCCATCGCGCACGACTTCGAAGCGGCTGCGGACCGCCAGAAACTTGTCGCGAATCAGGGCCAACTCTATGCCGTGAGTGTTCTGAAACGAAAGCCGGCGAACGGGGGACAGGAGCTTCCCACCCACGAAATAGATCTGCTCACGCTGGGCATTCTCAATCCGGTAGTCGTGCCCGAGGCTCAGGGAGATATGCTCCAAGCGGTAGCTCTGACCGGCAACTTTGAGGGCCTGCATGTCGCCCTGCCCGACGCGGCGGTCGCTCTTCAGATTCGGTAGCGACGGTTGATTTGGTTGCTGATTTTCGTCGCGCATAGTGAAGTGATAGGCATTTGCTTTTCGCGCCCGCTCGTGCTGAGCGCTGCGCGGGTGCGGAAGAATTGATTTCCGGGCTCTTAATCACACCGGAACCGAGTCTATCAGGGCGAAAGTATTCATTCAAGGTTCAAGCCTCGACGGATAGCGGCCAAATCTCCGCCCCCCGCAAGGGCGCCGGGAGCGTCTCTGCTGCTTGCATCTTGTGGAACTTTAGGCCGTCTGGCTCGTGGGGGCAATCGCGATTCCAGGGTCCACGTGGCAACGGAATCCAGTTGCCCCTCCCACCGCGCTTCTTTAGCATGCCGCGCAGGTGAAGCTGCCAAATGCATAACCCTGCGCTTTCTCGGAACATGTTGATTAGAGACTCCTTACGTCGTCTCCTACAGCTTCAGATTGGTGCCCTTATCACCGAATTTGTCACTAACCGTGGCCAGACGGGCTCACCCTGACCTTTCTGCTTGTGCCCGCCGGGGGTGATGCGACAGGCTGGCCGTCACGCATGAATCGCCGACAATTCCTCGAAACCGTTGCGGTGGGGCTGGTCGCCGCCCCGGCCCTGGCTTCGCAACCAACCGCTAAACTCCCGCAGCGTCCGCTGGGCCGCACGGGGCTCAAGGTGCCGATCCTCGGATTTGGCTCCGGCAGCCGGTTCCAGATGTATAAGGACGAGGATAAGGCCATTGCCGCGCTCAACCACGCCATTGACCTGGGCATCACATACATTGACACTGCTCACTCCTACGGTGACGGTCAGAGTGAGAAACGCGTCGGGCGGGTAATGGCGACCCGGCGCAAGGAAGTCACGCTCTCCACCAAGATCGCCGGTCGCACCGCTGACCAGGCCCGGCGTCAAATTGAGCTCAGCCTCAAGCGCCTCCAAACGGATCACCTGGACGTGCTGCACATCCATGAGTTGAAGAGTCTCAAGGACCTCGCGGCAATCGAGGCGCCGGGGGGTGTGCTGGAGGCGCTGTACCAGGCCCGCGAGCAAAAGGTGGCGCACGCCATCGGCATCACCTGCCACGCCGATCCGGTGGCGCTGCAAACCGCCCTGGAGCGGCACGACTTCGACTGCACGCAAATGGCGCTCAACGCCGGGCTGGCGCGCATGGCCGATGTGCCGGGCGGGTTTAAGGCGACGCTAATGGGGGCCGGCAGCTTCGAGCGGCTTGCCCTCCCGGTGGCTACGCGCAAGAAAATGGGCGTGATCGCCATGAAGGTGTTCGGCCAGGAACAGTTGCTCGGGGCCGCCCCGGCGGACAAGCTGCTGACCTACGTTCTTTCCCTGCCCATCAGCCTGGCGAGTGTCGGAATGCCGCGCCTGGAGCACATCGAGAGCAACGCCGCCCTGGCCCGCGCCTTCAAGCCCATGTCCACTCGCCAGCGCCAGCAGTTGGAGGAGTCCATCGAATCCAGCCGCAAGCTGGCGATGCACCACTTCTTCGCCGACCATCAGGATGTCTGAACGCAAGCCTACGTTGTCAGCCGATGAGCGAGGATAAGGATGCAACTGATTTAGCCGGCCAAACCGCTGCCGAAGGCATTCCCGCGGCCAGGCCGAACCTGTTGACGATGATTATGGAGATATTCGGCGTCAGCCGGGCCGTCACCATCGCTGTGCTGCTCTTCGCTGTGCTCGTGCTGGCCGGGGCGGTGTTCGTCTTTGTCCAGTCAGCTCCGCCCGGCGCGATTACAATCACGAGCGGTCCGGAAGGCAGCATCTTCCACGCGAACGCCCTCCGATACGCCAGCATTCTGGCACGCCACGGCGTAAACGTGAACGTCCTTACCTCCGAGGGCTCACTGGAGAACCTCAACCGGCTATGTGATCCTTCCTTTCGAGTGGACGCGGGCTTCGTCCAGTGCGGCATGACCAATGGCGGGACCGGCAAGCTGATCTCGCTGGGGACTACTTCCCATCAGCCCCTGCTGGTTTTCTACCGCGGCGCACCGGTGGAGTTGCTGTCGGGCTTGGCCGGGAAGCGAATCGCCACCGGACCGGTTGGCAGCGGCACACGCTCCCTGGCGCTGACTCTGCTCGAAGCGAATGGCATTAAACCAGGCGGAGCGACCACGCTGCTGGATTGGGAACCAGAGCGGGAGCACCAGGCCCTGCTCGACGGGACCATCGATGCCGCGTTCCTGATGGGGGAGGACGCCTCGCTGGCGGTCATTCGCGAGCTGATGCTGGCGCCAGCCATCCACCTGTTGAGCTTCCGGCAGGCGGTCGGTTACACCCGGCGGTTCAGCTATCTGGGCGTGATCGAATTCCCGCGGGGGGTGATCAACTTCGGCCGGAACATCCCGCCCGAGGATGTCTATCTGGTCGGGCCGACGGTAGAGCTGATCGCGCGCGAGAACCTGCATCCGGCGCTATCCGATCTGCTGCTCGGGGCGGCGCGTGAACTGCACGGCAAAGCCACTTTGCTTCAGCAAAAAGGGGAATTCCCCGCCCCGCTCGAACATGACATCCCCCTCAGCGCCGACGCCGTCCGTTTCTACAAGTCGGGCACCGGTTTCTTCTACCGTTACCTCCCGTTCTGGCTGGCCAGTCTGACCAGACGGATCATAGTCGTTTTTGTGCCGACGATCGTGCTGCTGATCCCCGTCTTGCGCAGCATCCCCACTCTCTATCGCTGGCGTATTCGGTCTCGCCTCTACCGGTCGTATCGGGCGCTGCTGACCTTGGAAAGGGAGCTGTTCGCAGCATCGGATCCTGGGAAGCGGGAGCAACTGCTCAAGCGGTTCGATGAGATCGAGGAAGCGGTCAACCAGATGAAGGTGCCCGCCTCCTTTGCCGACCAATTCTACGGCTTGCGCGGCCACATCGGGTTCGTTCGCCAGATGGTGGGAACCCGAGGCAAGGGTTGAGGGCTGGCTGTGCGCATCCCACATTTTTCCAACGTGGTTGGCACGGGTGACTGGAGCGCGGACATTCTTGTCCGCC
>CAIWJG010000541.1 GCA_903912925.1 uncultured Verrucomicrobia subdivision 3 bacterium
CCGAAATCCGAAGGAGGGCCGAAATCCGAAATCCGAAGGGCGAACGGTAGCCGACGGGTCGCGCCGCCGCCGCCGATCGAGGGGAAAAAGAGCTGCGGAGGGGTGGGCAGTGGTCAACACAGAAGTTGCGCGCGGTGCTTTCGGGTTTCGGATTTCGGGTTTCGGATCTCCGCGCCGCCGCGCTAGAGCGGCTGGAGCATACCGTCGAACCGGTAGGACTTGCCCCGCCTGGTCTGCAATTCGAGGGTCTTCTCCCCCAAGCGCACCTTGCAAGGATTGCCCAGCAGAGACTTGACCCGAGCGCGCGTGAGCTTGCTGTCCCTCCAGGCAAGGTCCACTTCGAATCCCCCCCGCGCGCGCAGGCCCTTCACCGAACCAGTGGCCCACGCCTTCGGGAGCGCCGGCAACAGATCCAGCCCTTCGTGGCTCTGCAGCAGCATCTCGCTAATGCCTGCCGCGCCAGCGTAGTTGCCGTCTATGCAGAAGATGTTCTGTGGCGCCCCGGCGATGCCTCCGCGGGAGAACGTCAGCAAATCAGTATCAGTGTCTTCGCGCAACAGCCCCAGCAGATGGGCGTGGGCTTGCTCGGCGTCACCCAGGCGGGCGTAGAAGTTGATCAGGTTCGCACGGCTCCACTCGACGTCCTCCCAATCCTTTTGACTCAGCCGCCTTTGCAGGGTGACGCGCGCCGCCTTGGCCAGATCGGGCGTCGCGCGCGGGGTGATTTGCGCGCCGGGATACAGCGCGAGCAGGTGCGTGGTGTGGCGATGATTTGGCTGAGCCTCGTCGAAATCCTCCAGCCATTCCTGCAGTTGCCCGTGTTTCCCAATTTTCAACGGCGGCAGCTTCGCTCGCGCCGCTTCCAGTCGGGCGCGGAACTCCGCGTCGCAACCCAGTATCCGCGAGCCCTCGATGCACGACGTGAACAGGTCATAGACGAGCACACGATCGCACGTCGGTCCCATGGACTCGCTGCTCGTCTGCCCGTCGGCCGTGCGGAAGGAGTTCTCGGGCGACACCGATGGCCCGGTCACCAGCCATCCGTATTTCGGATGCTCCACCATGTAATCGAGGAAGAACTCCGCCGCTTCCTTCAGCACGGGATACGCCCGTTGCGCCAGGAACTCCTTGTCGCCGGTGAACTGGTAATGCGTCCACAGGTCGGATGCGATCCAGATGCCGCCCGTCGGGTGAATGCCCCAGCCGTGGCCCCAGCCCGGCGCGGTGAAGCCCCAGGGATTGGTGACGACATGGCAGACCCAACCGCGCGCGCCATACACCCTCTGCGCAGTGCGGCGTCCCGGCACGCGCAACGACTCGACCAGTCGAAACAGCGGCTCGTGACACTCGGGAAGATTACAGACCTCAGTCGGCCAATAGTTCTGCTGCGTGTTGATGTCCAGATGGAAATCGCACGTCCAGCCCATATTGCAGGCGAGGTTGTCGTTCCAGATGCCTTGCAGGTTGGTCGGGAGCGGCGAGTCTTCGCGTGAGCCGGCGATGAGGAGATAGCGGGCGTACTGGAAGAACAACGCCGCGAGCTGCGGGTCATCGCCGCCCGCGCGCACCGCGACCAGCCGCTGATCGGTGGGTCGCTGCACCGCCTCGGCCCCGCCCAGGTCAAGCGCGACCCGCCGGAACAGTCGCCGATGATCCGCAATGTGCGCGTCGCGCAGCTTGCTGTAGGACTGGCGCGCGGCAGCCTCCAGTTGGTTGCGGCAGAGCGATTCGGGCGTGGGACTGCAAAAAGTCGTGTTAGCGGCCACCAGCAAGGTGACCATGTCGGCTCCTTGAACCTCCAGGCAATCCTCGCGGGCGGTGACTATTCCCTTCGTCGTCAACACGCGCACACGGCAATCAAAGCTCACGCCTGTCCGGCCATCGCTATGCTTCTTCTCCCGGGCTTGGCCAACCAGCGCCAGCGTGCGGCTGTCCGGAGTGCTGACCTTGCCCGGCAAGTCGCCGCTGTTCAACTTCACCTTGAATGTGAGCCGCCCCGGCTTATCGCATGTCAGCCGCACGGCGATGACACCGTCCGGGTGCGAAGCCAGCACCTCACGCGTGTAGCGAGCGCCGTCGCAGGAGAACTCGACGCGCACGATGCCTGCGTCCAGATCCAGTTCGCGCCGGTAGTCGCGCACACCTTTGCCACCGAGGTCGAAATCGAGCAGCAAGTCAGCCATTGGCAGGTGCGTCCCGTAGGTATCCTCACGCCCGAAGAGGTGCTGGGCGCACAGCGTGCTCGCCAGAACATAATTGCCTTCGAACAGGAGGCGTCGAATATCGGACAGGTGCTCGCGCGCTGAGGGATTGTCATGCCGGTCGCTGGGCGCGCCGGACCAAACCGTGGACTCGTTGAGCGCCAGCCGCTCCCGCTCGACGCCGCCAAACACCATGGCCCCCAGGCGGCCGTTGCCCACGGGCAGCGCCTCCAGCCAGCGCGTGGAGGGCGTCCGATACCAGAGCGACAGCGCCCGCTCTGAGCCGCGGACGGTGATTGGCGCGAGAGCCAGGGCAAGGCACACAGTAAGCAATGCCCGCGTGAGCCGGTGCCGATTCGCCCCCCATGCATGTCCGGAAGCCCCGTTCCCCCTCACCCTGACTCTCTCCCCTGAGGAGAGGGAATCACTCGGACCGCGCTTCGAACTTGCCGAACATGCGTGACGCGTCACCAGACGGCCTATGCTTCTCCCTGCCCCTGAACCTCGGCTCGCCAAAGATCTGCCGATGATTCCCCCTCTCCCCTTCCGAAGGGGAGAGGGCCGGGGTGAGGGGTCCGGCTTGGGGTTCACGGGCGCAAAGCGCGTCAAGATGTCGGGGGATTCTCTCCCTGCGGGGGCGGGTCGGGGTGAGGGGGAACGGAGCGCCGGACTGAGCTGTGATTCGCGTTTTGCGGACGGTCCTCGACGGCATGCGACAGGAGTGGTGGTATTGGTTTGGAGAGATTCGAGCACAGTCTTCATTTGGTTATGCGAGCAGCCATGATTGTGTCACTGAGGGCGCTAATCCTCCTTCTCTGAGGGCACGATCGGTTTTCCCTCCCAAAGCCACACACCGTTCTCCTTGACCAGCACGCGACTTGCGCTCCCGGGCACCAGCGGTGCCGGGCTCTTCGGCAGCCACCGCGCCAATTCCGCGCGCTTGGCAGCGAACCTGGCGTCCGCGACCAGATTGGTCCACTCGTGGGGATCGTTGCGGTAGTCGTAAAGCTCTTCCGAGCCGTCGGCATAACGGATGTAGCGCCAATGTTCGGTGCGCACCGTGTCGTTGCCTTGATTGTGGCTGGTGATGGCCGGCCACGGGCGCGGCGCGCCTGCGTCTTTCAACTGCGGCACAAGGCTGTGCCCTTCCAGATCCTTCCTGACCGGCAGGCCGCACAGTTCGACGAGCGTGGGGTACATGTCGAGCAGCTCAGCCGGTTGGGAGCACTGGGTCCCCTGCCCCGCTCCCGGCCCGGCGAAGATGAGCGGCACATGGGTGGAGCGGTCCCACAGGGAGGTCTTCCCCGTCATGGCCTTCTCGCCCAGGTGCCACGCGTTATCGGACCAGAGCACGATGATGGTATTGCCCCGCCGGCCCGTCGCGTCGAGCGCGTCGAGCACGCGGCCAATCTGACTGTCCATAAAGGCCGTGCTCGCCAGGTAGGCGCGCACGAGCGGACGCCACTGGCCGGTTTTCTTCAACCAGGACAGGCGCGGCTCGGGCAGCTTCCAATGCAGATACCATGAGAACTCCGGCACATCATCGCGGTCGTTCTCCTTCACCGGGGGAAGGATGATTTGGTCTTCCGATGGGAACCGGTCAAACCATTGCTGCGAGGCAAAGCAAGGCACGTGCGGCAGACGGAATCCGACAGCGAGGAAGAAAGGTTTTTGCGGCGGCAGCGACTCGATCTGGGCAATCGCGGCGTCGGCGATCCGCCAATCCGCCTGCTGATGGTCGTCCGGAGGATACACGCCCCAGTCCATCGCTCGCATCTTGTCGGGGGTGTTCACAAACTTCGCCGATGGCAGCGGCATGCCGGGAGCGGGGCCCCAGACGTTGAACTCGTTGGTGCGCAGGCGCTCCGGGATGGAGCCGTCGTGGAAGACCTTGCCAAAGCCGGCAGTGAAATAGCCGTGCTGCGCGAAATACTGCGGGAGCGTGACGCACTGTCGTGTGCGCATCACATCGCGAATGCCGGGCACGAGGCCGTAAATGCCGGTGGTGGAGGGCCGCAACCCCGTCAGCAAACTCGCACGCGAGGGGTTGCACAGCGGCGCCTGGCAATGCGCGTTGCGGAACAGAGTGCCGTGCGCCGCCAGGCGGTCCATGTTCGGCGTCTGCGCCTGTGGATGGCCGCCCAGGCAGCCGACCCAGTCATTCAAGTCGTCTATGGCGATGAAGAGGACATTGGGTTTGGCGGCAGCGGGTTCGGCGGCGCGGGCGGTCGATTGAGCTAGCGATACAGCGAGAAAGGCGGCCAGAAATCCAACGGCGAGAAAGGTCACCTTTAGAACTCGCCGGCTCTGCGTTCGGAGTGGGCAGGTGTGAAGATCTGGCGCCGGCCCCCTCTCCCCCTCCGAGGGGGAGAGGGAGAGGGATAGGGAGAGGGGGCCGTCCAGGCGGGCGAGTGGCGCTGGGGCTGCCGGATAAATCCGGCGTTCCGGTGGTGGTGTCA
>CAIWJG010000542.1 GCA_903912925.1 uncultured Verrucomicrobia subdivision 3 bacterium
CTGAATAGATCGGCTCCCTGCGCGAAGGCATGGTTTCCGCGGATTTCGGATTTCGGCCTTCGGTTTTCGGATTTACTCCGCATCCGCCTTAACCACTACGAACGTCTTGGAACCAGAAACGCGGCGGGGGCTAACCTTTCAAGGCCGCCTTGGTCTCCGCCATGAGGTCTTCCAGCTCGGGCCGGAGTTCCTGCTTGGTCTTCTTATCCATGCGGTCGATGAACAGAATGCCTTGGAGGTGATCGGTCTCGTGCTGGACGACGCGGGCCAGCAGGCCGCCGCAGCGGAACTCGATCGGCTTGCCCTCCAGGTTGAGCGCTTTCACGTCCACCACGTCAGGGCGAGTGATGTCCGCATAGATCTCGGGGAAGCTCAAGCAGCCTTCCGGCCCGGTCACAGGCGCACCCACGGGCTTGACCTCGGGATTAAGCAATACCAGCGGCATGAACCCGTCCACGTCTGCCGGTTTGCCTTCCAGTTCGAGCGAGGAGGGGCGATCAGTCACGCCACGCACGTCAATGACCGTCAATTGCAGTGCGACCCCCACCTGCTGTGCGGCCAGCCCGATGCCTTTATAGGAGTACGTGGTTTCCAGCATATCAGCCGCAAGCTTTTTGAGCTTGGGCGTAATGCTGTCGATGGTCGCGCCTTTCTGGCGGAGGACCGGAGTGCCGTATTTGACGACGGAGAGGGGCATGTTCAAACGGGCCAGTTGTGCAGCAGGTTCGCCAGGTCTGGAATAGCCGGGCTCTGGCCAGTGCGCACATAGAAGCCGCTGGTGGTTACACCGATGAGGAGGCATCGCTCGGTTGTGAAACCAAGCAATTTGCCCAGGCAAAAGCCGGAGTTGAAATGGTCGCCGGCGCCGGTGGTGATCTTCGGCTTAGGTGTGAATGGACCCTGTACCACAGCAGTTCCATCCGGCCCGGAAGCTATGGCGTAGGCGGTCGGGTGTACGACCAGGGTGTCCACGCGGACGCGCTGGTGGATTTCCTGACTGAGCTTCAGCAGCCCCTCCAGCGAATGGTTGGCGGTGCTCAATCCGAGGGTGTTGCCGATCTCCATGCTCTCCTTCTCGTTCAAGCCGAGCACCACGTCAAAGTGCTCCTGGAAAGCGGCGACCAGCTCCAGGGCGCGCAGGATGTCCGCCCTGGTCCGCTTCTCGGGGTCGGCGAGGTCAATGAAGAGCTTGCGGCGCGGGCCTTTCATGGCGGGGCAGATCTCCTTGAGGACGGCGGCCCAAATGTCGCTCATGTGCGTGATCATGGTCCAGTTGACGAAGCCGATCAGGTCGGCGCTGCCAAACTTGGCGGCGAATTGCTCCTGGCCGAACCGGGCCTTGATGTTCTCCCAGTTCATCTGCTTGAGCGACTGGTGTTTGCCGAGCATGATCTTGCCGTCCTCGAACTCCAGCGCGTCGGTGTAGCCGGGCTCTGCAATGGAATGAACTTCCGCCCGCTTGGCGAAGTCAGCAAACACCGGGTGGAGGTTCGGATAGCCGAGGATGCCGAGGTAAGTCACCTTCAGGCCGAAGCTGGCGAGCGCGTTGGCCATGATGGGGCCGTTGCCGCCCAGCTTATTGAGCTGGCTGACCAATTCGATATTGGTGCTTCGGCCAGCCGCTCCAGCCAGGCGCTCGGCGAGCTGGGCGATCGTCGGCAGGCGTGAGTATTTGTCCGCATCCTCACGCTTGTCCACGACATGGAGAATGTCATCGACAAAGCCGTCCAGGCCGACAAAGGCGGTCATCTGGCTGACGCGCCCGGCGGCGGCGAGAAGTTCGGCGGCGGTGTGCTTACGGTGTTCGCTGTGTTCGGGTAGGGTCATATTGAAACGTGAAACGTGAGACAATAGTGGTTAATGCTGCTATTGGAGGCCGAGTTGCCGGATCAATCCCTGCTTATCCGGATGCTTGACAAAACGGGTGAAACGCAGAGACGCAGAGAGTCGCAGAGAATCGCAGAGGCTTCATTCTCTCTGCGTTTCTCCGCGTTCCTCTGCGTCTCTGCGTTCATCTTCATTTCAAGGCTTTTCAATTCAGACAAGCAACCGGATAAGCAGGGATCAATCCGGACTTACTCCGAGAACTTGCAGGATGCGCTCAAGCTCGGCGTCGCTAAAGAAGGCGACCTCCAGGGCGCCTCGGCCGTGGGTATAGCGCAAATGCACCTTGGTCCCCAGGCGCTCGCGGAGCTGGTTCTCCAGGCTCGCGACGTGGGCATCGCGAGGCAGCGGCGCAATCTGGCCCGGCTTCGTCACGGTTCCGGCTTCGCGTATCAGCAGGCGCGCGACCAGTGCCTCGGTTTGTCGCACGCTGAGGCCTTCCGCAATGATCCGCTCGGCGGCGGCTCTCTGGTTCACCTCGCTGGCGAGGCCAAGAATGACCTTGGCGTGACCCACGGAGAGCCGGCCTTCGCGGAGGCTGGCCTGGATCGAGGCCGGCAGCTTGAGCAGCCGCAAGGCGTTGGCGACCGCGGCCCGGCTCTTGCCGACCTTGATGGCCACTTCCTCCTGCTTGAGCTGGAACTGCCCGATGAGCTGGGAATAGCCTTGGGCCTCCTCCAAAGGGTTAAGATTCTCGCGTTGCAGGTTCTCGATGAGGGCCAGTTCGAGGACGGCGCGGTCGTCGGCCTGCCGCACGATGACGGGGACTTCGGTCAGGCCGAGCAATTGGGCGGCGCGCCAGCGACGTTCGCCGGCGATAAGTTCCAGGTGGCCCTCCCGCTCCCGCACGATCAGCGGCTGAACAATGCCTTGTTCCTTGATTGAGTCAGCCAGCTCGCGCAGTGCGTCGGGCGAGAAGTCCTTGCGGGGCTGCAAGGGACAGGGACGAACGCGATCAAGCGCAACGCGCTGCACGCGCTCATGCAGATCGGTCGCCACTGAGGCGCTCGGGACTGTGTTGGAGATTGGTGCCGAGACTTGCGGTGTAGCGATTGGGCTGCCGCCCAATAACGCTCCCAAGCCCCGGCCCAAAGCTGGCTTTGCCATCCGCCTAGAGTGTCGCAGGGCAGGGGAGATGTCAAAAGACAAACGCTGGTTCGGATTTCAGCATTTCAGCGTTTCAGCGTTTGCCCCCAACGGCCCCGTCCTTGCCCAATGCCGCCACCAGGCGGAAGAGGTCGCGCTGGAGGCAGAAGGGAACATCTTCACGCAAATCCGGATTGGCCATTAGGCGGCGGCCGTTGCGCGACTGCGCTACCGCAGCCAGCAAATTGCCCTGTTCCAGGCGAAACAACCGACGGGCAATGTGCGCGGAGTCCGCCACTGCACCGCTGCCGTATTGGGGCCAGAGCAAATCGCACAGGGCGCCGGCCCCGAGAACGTCTTCATACGCCGCCTGGTCGAGGGTGCCGCTGCCCACCAGAAGCAGATGCTGCGGGCTCTGCTGCTCGATGGCCTCCGCCGTGGCGCGCAGGTTCAGAAACGAACCCAGCAGCACCGCCGCCGCCGGGGCGCAAGCCCGCAGCGCCCGCGTGCCGTTGGTGGTGGTCATAGCGATGGTCCTCCCGCCGACTTTGGCCGTTGTGAATTCGCGCGGGGAGTTGCCCAGGTCGAACTCTACGCCGCCCGTCAAATGGCCCGCAATGCGCAGGCCATCGCGCTCGCCCGCCAGGAGCACCTCCGGCTGGCGATTTCTGATGCTCAGGGCCTCCGGAATCTCGGCGACGGGCACGATGGCGGTTGCGCCGTTTCCCAATGCCGTGACCATCGAGCTGGTCGCGCGCAGAACGTCGAAGACCACGCAGACGGTCTGCCGCAAGTCCCGCTCGTGCAGCAGGGCATATTCAGCGGGCGCAAACAGGACTTCGAGCGTCGTTGGCATCAGGCGGTGAAGGTATTGGTTTTCACCGCGGCAGTGTATGCACCTGCGGTGTGCCGGCCAATGCCATTCCAGCAGTTCATTTTGGCTGGTCTGGGAGGTTGGGTGTCCACCCTTTAGGGTGTCCGGTCGCATGGGATCATCCGCCATTCGTCCCATCCGTCCCATTCGTCCCATAATGAGCGGCCATTCAGCTTTTGATTGACCTCGGGGCGATTCCGCGGAATGCTTCCCTGTATGTCAGAACTGCTTTGGTTCGTCGCACATACCCGGCCGCGGCGCGAGAAGAAGCTTGTGGAGCAGTGCCAGCGGAATGCGGTTGCCGCGACGCTGCCCTGCTACAGCTCTGCGCACAAGTATCGCGGTAAGACCGTTGTGTTCCAGAAGCCGCTCTTTCCCGGTTACGTCTTCCTTCAACTCGAACCCGGCCAAAAGGAGTTTGTGCGCCAGACCGATCACGTGGCGAATCTGCTGGAGGTGTTTGAACAGGAGCTCTTCCAACAGCAGTTGCACGATGTGCTTCTGGCCTTGGATGCGAAAGTGGGCGTGCGTCTGGCGCCCACGATCGGCAAGGGGATGCGTGTGCGCATCAAGAATGGGCCGCTGCAAGGGATCGAGGGTTGGGTGGAGGAGCGTTACGGCATGGCCACTGTTTTGCTGCGGATGGACTTCATTAACCAGGCGGCAGCGGTAAAGATAGACGCTGAGTCACTTGAACTGATCTGAGCGCGCGCTACCTGATCCGAACTGCCCCTCACCCCGTCCCCACTGCCGTTGAATTAAGGAATGACAGGGAGCGCGACGTGGCTTCTCCCTCTCCCCGTCGGACGGCTGAACGTGTGCCCTATCTTTTGTGCGGGACACTGGGCACGCCTTGGTTCACCGTTTGGCCATGCTACTGGTGGCGGGACGTCCGGTTTCGAGCGAAGTGCTTGAGGAACTCAAGCAGATGGCGGGGCTTTGC
>CAIWJG010000543.1 GCA_903912925.1 uncultured Verrucomicrobia subdivision 3 bacterium
ACTGACTTTGCACATGGCCATGTTTAGCGAAAAAACTCTATCTCAGTCTCCGCAGCGGCACAAGCGCCCTTTCATCTCATTTTCACCAACACTTGGGACCGCTCTCCCTTACGCGCGCGGAAGACAATTGAACTTTGCGGTGCTGATCCCTGGTTAGCAGTGCAACCACAGTGCCTGTCCCGCTCAAAACTGAATTTGCGACGGCGGAACTTGCTCCCCAGCAGCAAGACCGCCGCGAAGGCAACTACCACCAACGACACCAATTGCTGCCAGTCCATGCTGCCAACATAAGCTCAAACGAGCCCCGCGCAACTAATCATTGCGCCCACGCCTCAGGACCAATTCATGAAAGGGGCGGGGATCAGGGCTGATCTAAGGTTCTCCCGTTTCCAGCGAGCAGCTCTCAAATCCGAAGCCCGAAACCCGAAAATCCGAAGGAAATCCGAAATCAGAAATCCGAAGGGCGGGCGGGCGGCTGGACCTTTTCGGTTTTCGGTTTTCGGATTTCCTTCGGTTTTCGGGTTTCGGATTTCGGTTTTAGGCAGATCCTAACCGACTTTAGATCGCCCCTGCCTTTTGTCCTTCATGAATTGGCCCTGCCCGCGCCTACCCATGTTTCTTGCCGTGCGCCTGACATGATCTGTGAACTCGGATCCGCAGCGCCGGGGGTGTGCCTTCAAACGCACAGTTGTCGGGCTGCTGAACCTGCGTAGAGTGCCAGCAGATCGTGGCGACTAAAGACCATAGACGACTCGCCCAAGGCCTCATCCAAGGCTTGGAATCGAGGATCCACGTTGGACCGCCGGTCCGCGAGGCGGAACTCCTCTCGGCGCGAGACTTTCTGCGCCAAAATGATTTTTCCCTTGCCAGCGACTATTTCCACCGGCTCGAGCAGATCCAAAACCGGCTCGAAGCCAGGGCGCCCGTGTCGGTGGCACCGCCGGCCAAGCGCAATTACGGCGGCCAGGCCGCCGGGCATTGGATGCAGTTGCAGTCGGCTTACGACCACGTGATCCTTTCCACCTGCTACGAAGGGGTATTTGACCTGAAGTCTGGCCGGGTGAAAATCTCGCATCGCTTCAATCAGCATGGTCGGATTGATTTTGTGGAGCTGAAGTTCCTGCGCTCATTGCAACCCTGTCTGAACGGAGAGGTTCGCAGCCTGTTGCGCGTGCGAGATTACCCGACCATCCGCAAAGACTGGCGCGCGGCGGAGGCCTTCATCCTGCCCGTGCTGCCCCAGGAACTGATCTTCCTCTATCAGGAGATTTTCCGATCCCCTCGCCACGAAGTCCTCGCTTGGCTTGTCAATATTGGGCATCGGATTGTTGGAGATTTGTTGGAAGATCTGCGAACGCGCCCGGTCAACGGTTCCGTTCCTCAGCGCGGAACTAATGGAGACCAATTGTGTCTCGAGGCAGTCCGGACCGACGAAGTAGCCGCACCGATTCTTAAACACGCAGCCACGTTGGAAGCCACCGTAGATCTGAACGACCCTAAAACGGCTTCGGTGCGATACGCCAGTAGGTGCTGACCTGCTGTAATTCCAGTTCGCGTTCAACCTGAGATTAACTGCGCCAGCAAAGCCCGAACCTGCCCCTCACCCGTCCTGCGGACACCCTCTCCCCATCCGATGGGGAGAGGGCGGGGTGAGGGGCAGTTCGGCTCATCTTGAAAGCGACTTGGAATAAGCGGCCCCGGCCTCGCTTCCTCCCGCTTCCGCGACATTGGGATCATGCCGCCTTCCACGGGCGGTAAGATTCTGCTGTCGATAAAACTCTGCTTGCCCTTTGGGCACTCCTGGTGAACAATAGGCCTACTATGAAAAGGATATTCACGCTTATTGTGTTGTTGGGGATCGTTGCGGGAACCGTTCTGACGGGCTGCGGCAATGGGGAAAATGGCCCCAAGCCGTCCGATACGAACGCAGTTCCTGCTGCCGCGACAGCGACGAGCACTAACAAGTAATTCGTTGCTCCCAAAGCAGACTTTGGGAACGTCGGTTTCACGCCGGGCAAGGGCTTGCCCGGCCTTTTTTATTCTTTGGCTTGGATTTGCTCAGCCGGCAGTTAGACTGGGTTCATGAAGAGACAATTCTGTCTTCCCTTAGCCGCCAGCCTGCTGCTCATCGGCTGCGGCCAAAGCAACGATAAGCCGGGCCAGCCGACAAATGCGGCGGCGGGCGGCAGCAGTCCTTTGAGCGCGCCAGCCGATTATGTGGGCGCGCTGGGCAAAGCGCAGCAGCTCGCCGTCAAGACGGTGGATACGACCTCCCTGAACCAGGCGGTCCAGATGTTCAACGTGGAGAACGGGCGCAATCCCAAAGACCTGAACGAATTGGTGGAAAAGAAGTTTATCCCGAGCATTCCTGCCGCGCCGTATGGAATGAAGCTTGAATACGATGCCGCGGAAGGAAAGGTGAAGGTGGTTAAGCAGTGATCGAACAGATCGTCATCCTGGACTTCGGTTCTCAGTACACGCAGGTCATCGCGCGCCGGGTCCGCGAGTGCAACGTCTATTCAGTCATCCTGCGCTATGACACTCCGGCTCGGGAAATCGCCCGTCTAAAGCCCCAGGGCCTCATTCTGTCGGGCGGCCCTTCGAGCGTCTATGCGAAGGACGCCCCGCTGCCCGACCCTGCCATCTTCAAGCTCGGCACTCCGGTGCTGGGGATTTGTTATGGTCTGCAAGTCATGGCCCAGTATCTTGGCGGCCAGGTTGAGCCGGGCCAGAAGCGGGAATACGGCAAAGGCACGTTGCATCTCAAGGACCGCCGCTGCCGGCTGTTCACCAACCTGCCGGACTCCTTGCAGGTGTGGAATTCCCACGGCGACAAGCTGACCAAGCTTCCGGTCGGCTTCAAAGCCGTCGCCGTCACCGAGAACTCCGCTTACGCCGCCATCGAGCATCGCGCTGCCAGGATGTTCGGTCTGCAATTCCACCCCGAGGTGGTCCACACGCCCCGCGGTCGCGAGATTCTGACCAGCTTCGTCCACGGTGTCTGCGGCTGCGGCAAGAGCTGGACGATGCGCAACTACGTTGACCAGGCCGTCGAAGCCATCCGCGCCCAGGTCGGCAATGAACATGTGATCCTTGGGCTGAGCGGCGGGGTGGATTCGAGCGTCGCCGCAGCCCTGCTGCACCGGGCGGTCGGAAACCAACTCACCTGCATCTTTGTCAATAACGGCGTGCTCCGCGGACATGAGGCAGAGGTGGTGCAGGAAGTCTTCGTCCGCCATTTCAAGATCAAGCTCCAGTATGAGAACGCCTCGCGGCTGTTCCTGCAGCGGCTCAAGGGGGTGACCGATCCGGAGCGCAAACGGAAGATTATCGGCAAGACCTTCATCGAGGTGTTCGAGGCCGCGACCCGGCGCGCCGGCAAAGCAAAGTTCCTCGCCCAAGGCACACTTTACCCCGATGTCATCGAATCCGTGCCCATCGGCGGCAATCCGGCCGCGATGATCAAGAGCCACCACAACGTCGGCGGGCTGCCCAAGAATATGAGGTTCCAGTTGGTTGAGCCCCTCAAGTGCCTGTTCAAAGACGAGGTGCGGGAGCTCGGCCTCGAACTGGGATTGCCGCGCGAGATCGTGCTCCGCCAGCCCTTCCCCGGTCCCGGCCTGGCCGTGCGTATCCTGGGCGAAGTCACCCCGCGGCGCCTGGAGATATTGCGTAACGCTGACGCCATTGTCGTGCAGGAGATGAAAGCCACCGACTGGTATTACAAGATCTGGCAAAGCTTCGCCGTGCTATTGCCGATCCGCAGCGTGGGGGTAATGGGCGACGAGCGAACTTACGACTACACCATCGCCGTGCGCGCCGTCGAATCCCAGGACGGCATGACGGCAGATTGGGTGAAACTGCCTTACGAACTGCTCGAGAAGCTTTCCAACCGGATCATCAACGAAGTCAAAGGGGTCAACCGCGTCTGCCTGGACATCACCAGCAAGCCACCGGGGACGATTGAGTGGGAGTGAAGCCCGGCCCGAGCGAGTGGATGAGGGCGCCTATGCAGGCTGGGATTCCCACCGCCGAGCGCGTTCTGCCAGGGCTTGCGCGTAACGCGGCCAGTCGTGAAGGGTCTCCGGATCGAAGTCAGCCCCGTTGGGCCAAACCAGCGTGCGCACCTCGGGGTCAATTTGGACTTGGTTGAACGTTGACAGTTCCCGCAGCGGTCCAAACAACTCACCGCCCAGAACAGGCTTGAAGTCTATTGTCTGCTGCGTTTGATCATCAAACTCCATCCGCAGTGTATAAGGGGCGACGATCTGAAACGCTTTAACGCGATAGATTTGATGTGAGGTCGGCATTCTATTCTATCTAATACCAAGAAAGCGGCTCAGTTCAGGCACGGGTAAGTTATACATGCTGGGGATGCTATGTTCAATCCTCGCGTCGCTCGGCGCGTTGCTCCGCTTGACTCGGCTTCGTGCGCCTGCGACCTTGCCCCTGCTTGGCGCAGGATTTCTCCATCGCAGCGACAAGCGAATTGTTCGCTAGAGTCCTGGAAGCTCCCGCCGTGCAGTCTCTGGCACGGCGCCTGGAGAAGGGGGGCGTCTTGTCCTGCCCTGGCATTAGCGCCGCAGCGCAACCATTCGTCGCTGCCTTGTCTCGGCATCTGTTCCCATACCGCCCGATCGTTCTGGTCGCGGAAGGGCTGAGAACGCAGGAGAGCGCACAGCAGGATTTGGCGACCTGGCTCGCAGTCGAGGCCGAGAAGCGAGACGTGAAGCCCGATGTCCGAAGCCAGGAAGCAGAAGCCGCAGGCCAGAATCCTCCGAAAGACATCACGCATCACGTTTCATCCACCGCCCCACCCCTCTTCTATCCCGCCTGGGAGGTCTTGCCACACGAAGCCAGGCTCCCACACGCAGACGTAATCAGCGAACGCCTGGAAACGCTCGTCGCCCTCACGCAATACGCAACCCGCAACACACCTCCCGCCCCCCTCATCGTCACCAGCGTCGCCGCCCTGCTGCAGCGGACATTCCCGGCTGGGGCCGTGCGGGAGCGCACGCGCACGCTCACGCGCGGCGACCGTTTCGATCCGCTGGATTTGGTCGAGTGGCTCGAAGCGCAGGGTTATGAACCCGAGGCGCAAGTCACCCAGAAAGGGGAGATCGCCCTGCGCGGCGGCATTCTCGATGTCTATCCGCTCACCAGTCCCTGGCCGGTGCGCGCGGAGTTCTTCGGGGACGAGCTGGAGTCGCTGCGGCAGTTTGACCCCCTGACCCAGATGTCACGGGAAGAGATTACGACCGTCACGATTCCGCCTGCCGGGGAGCTTGGCTTGTTGAAGAAGTCCGAGGAGGGAGGAGGAGGAAATCCGAAACCCGAAACCCGAAATCCGAAATCCGAAGCCGGCCCAGTGAAATTGAGGGAAGATTTCACGGGCCAAGGTGCGCTCGGGACGTTGCTGGATTATCTGCCGCCTGGAACAGTATTCTTGCTGTGTGAGCCGGAGCTATTGGCAAAGCGAGCCGACGAGTATGCCCGGCAAGTGCCCGAAGGGGACCCTTTCTTTATCCCGTGGGAGACCTTTCAAGAGCAAGCCGCGGATCGCGGGATGACCCGCCTGGAAGTGAGTGAAGCCGAGGCGGATCTGGTTGATTTGAGAGGCGATGGGGGGATTGAGACGAGTTCTGATGCGCCGCCCCCCCTCACCCCGCCCCTCTCGATGTTGGATGTTGGATGTTCGATGTTGGATGTTCCATGTTCTGATGCGCCGTCCCCCCTCTCCCCTTCCGAAGGGGAGAGGGCCGGGGTGAGGGGTCCGA
>CAIWJG010000544.1 GCA_903912925.1 uncultured Verrucomicrobia subdivision 3 bacterium
CTTGGCGAACGCAACCGGGGACGAGCCGTCCCCGCCCCTGCCGCGCACCGATGCCAGGTGAATAGTTACAATGAATCCAACCCTGTTGCGAACACACCGTCCCCCGTGCCGCCACCGGCGGTTCGATCATTGGATGGTTTGCCAGCACCAGGTCGAGGTCGAAGTCTGGCCCGCCACCGCGCAGGTTTATTTCCGCGACGAACGTTACGCCAACCCCGTCAATACCCAGGCGCGGTTCGAGGCGGCGGTTTACAACGCCCCAAACTGCGAAGTGAAATGGGAAGTGCGGGCATTGGATGGCAGCCCGGGCCAGGGACAGGTGGACGCGACCGGCCTTTACACCGCGCCGGACAAGGCTGGGTTGAACTCCGGCTTGACTGAGATCGTCGTGGCCACCGCGACGGCCGACCCGACGCGCCAGGCCTTCGCTTACGTCACGCTCGTGGGCCGCGGCCCGGAGCCCCCGCCGGTGGCCACGCTTTTGATTCTGCCGCAGCGCGTGAACCTGTATTACCGGCAGGGAGGCGATAGCGCCTGGATTGACGATAGCAACAAGGTGCAGGTTTTTCGGGCGGTGGTGCGGAACGGCCCCGCGAGCCTGAATTGGTTCGTCGGCGCCAGCGCGGTCCCCGCAGCGGAACACGGGCTTTTGTTCTACTTCCAGCCGGCCGCGGACTCCGGGCCCGACACCTGCATCCCTATTCGCGCGCAGCTCACCACCGATGCCACCGTCAAGAGTGAGGCCAAGGTTGTATTGGTGAATTATAACTGGCCCGGCATCGTGTAAACCAAACCTTCAAGCAGCCATCGATTATGGACGTAGATATTAAGAGCGGGACAATTAACCACGTCTATGACGTCGAGGTCGAGCACGTCAAAGGGGTCGAGGTCGAGCATGTCAAGGACGTGGAGATCGAACACGTGCGGCATATCTCACCCGTCGCCACCCATATTAAGGAGATCAACAACATCGCCCCGGTCTCCGTTGATGCGTTCAATGTTACTGAGATACGGAACGTCGAACCCTTTCGCGTCCACGAATTCAACGTCACTAACCTGCCGAACGTCAACATCTCGCTGCAACAATTGCCGGCCATCGAGGTGAATGTGCGGCGCCTGCCGCCGGTCTCGGTCGGCCTGCACCAGGACATACAGATCCCATCCAACTACCTGGTCCGCATGCAGTTGCTTGGCTTTGAGGTCCTCCGCGTCGCGCTGACCGGCCAGTCGCAACTGATCCCGGGGGAAAAGTATCGGCGCGAGCAGGAGCGGACCCACCAACGCAGCTTCCCGCAAACCGCGGTGGCGGGAAACCCGGCCATTCCCAGCCAGTGCCGCGAAAGGGCTGTGACCGAGCGGGATGGCTGCGGCTGTGGCGCTTCCGGCCTGAAGCCGGGCGCGCCGGCTATGCACTTTTCGTTGGCGAACCGGCTGGGGAAAGCCGGCTCGGTGGGGAATCCCGCCGGTCACTGAGGCTGTTTTATGCCGGCACATCAATCTCAACGCGGTTGCCGACCAGCGCCGAGGGCTTACCCCGGGCTGCTCGCGCTCTTTGGCAGTTCCATTGCCTTGGCCAGTGCCACCCTGTGGGGCGGCGCGCGGGTCGTGAAACGAGTTGTCGAAGGGTCCCTTTGGGAAAGCGACGGGTGCGGCGGCCACCATTGCGGCGGCCACCATTGCGGTGGCGACCACCACTATTACTGGGTCGAATGCCGGCCGCGATGCGGTTGCCATTCGCGCTGCGGCCGTTGTGGTTAAACCACGCCTAAGCCGGAAGATAAACCTTATGCCGAAGCAGCGAACCGACTCCTCTACCGGCGCACGGCCACGCGCCAGGCAAAAGGCCAAGGCCAAGACCAAGACCAAGCCGCGCTCCAAGGCCCAGAGCAAGCCGGCAAACCGGCCCGCTGACGAGACTCAGCTCGGGGCCTTAATGTCGAAGAGCCTGGACCTCGCGGAGGCGAGTCTTAACCTCGGGCTGAACTTCGTCCAGCGCCTGGGCTCGACCGTTCAGGAGCAGGTCATCGACCGCCTGGCACAGGCTGGCCAGTCCTTCACCCAGCCGGCGGGCGAACCGGGTCAGCGGGCGCCGGCCCGTGAGAGCGAGCCTGACGCGCCCGCCCAGCCGAAGCCTGCGGCCGCCAGAGCCTTCGCTGGCGTCATGAACCAGCAGCCGCTCTTTCCGGGCAGCGCGGTCCGGGTTTCCTTTTCGATCAATAACGACTCGGCGAGCGCCGAGAAGCAGGTGACCCTGAAGCTCGAGGGCTTCGAAGGCGAGCTTTCACGCACCGCGCTTGATGGTTCGGTCCTGTCGATCGAGCCCGCATCCGCCACGATCGCACAAATGGATTTCGAGAAGTTCATTGTCCGCGGCCTGGTGCCTATGGGCACCCGCAGCGATGCCTACCAGGGCTGGATCGTCGTCTCGGGCGAGGAGCAATTGCGCATTCCGCTGCGGCTGGTTATTACCGGAAGGAGTTGAACGAGCGTGCGCGCTGCTGCCAAACAACCGGACGTTATCATCGTGGGCGCCGGGCCCGCCGGCAGTTCCGTCGCCACTTTCCTGGCGCGGGCGGGGGTTTCGTGCCTGCTGCTCGAGCGGCATCACTTCCCGCGGGACAAGGTCTGCGGCGACGGCCTAACCCCGCAAGCGCTTTACTGGCTGGAGCAACTAGGCTGCGCGGACGCCGTGCTCGAGCTCACCGATTGTTGCATCAAAGCGTGCGACCTCTACATCAACGGCAAGTATGTCTTTTCCGGCCGGTTCCCGGAGCATACCCCCTATCCGCCTTTCTGCACTCTGCTGGACCGCAAACGGCTCGACCACCTGCTGGTCCAAAACGCGGTCGCGCACGGCGCCACGCTCCTGGAAGGCGTGCATGTTCGCAACGTCGTGCGGGAGGAGGATGGCATCAGTGTCGAGGCTACCGTCGCCGGTAGCACGCAACATTTCCACGCGAAGCTTCTTGTCGGGGCCGACGGCGCGGGTTCGGTCGTCTCGCGTTTCCTCGGCAATTCGTTCCAGGGCCTTACCAAGGCCGTTTCGGTCCGGGCCTATTATGAGGGGGTAAAAGCCGAGCGCTCCCTCGTGCGCGTCTATTTCAATGAGGAGTTCTTCCCCGGTTACGCCTGGATTTTCCTCGACGACCACGGCCACGCCAACGTCGGGCTCGGCTGCGTCTGCGACGGCACCTTCCCGCTGCGCATCAATGTCAAGGAGGCGTTCCAGGCGTTCGTGGCGCAGGACCTCGGCGATGTGCTGGCGAAGGGGAAGCTGGCCGGTGGCGTCACCGGCGGATGGGCCGCTTATTGCCGCCCGGCCGCCCGCTGCGCCGAACGCGTCCTCCTGGTCGGCGACGCCGCGAACTCGGGCGACCCGCTCAACGGCGGCGGCATTCACAAAGCCTTCGAGAGCGGGGCGCTGGCCGCGGGTTTCCTGCGCCAGGTCCTGACGGAAGGCGACTTTTCCGCCGGCTCAATGGCCCGCTACGATCAAGTGCTGGAAAAGTATTGGGGCGTGGACTGGCAAAGCGCCGAACTACTGCTGACCATCGCCAAGAACCCCCACTTCCGCCTCCTTTACTTGCAGCTCCTCGAGCACCTCGGCGAACTGACCCGGCACGACCCGCGGTTTGCTGATTTTGCCAGCGGCATCTTCACCGGCATGGTGCCCCAAAGCTGGTACCTGTCGCCTCTCGCGCTGTTATCCGCCTTCCCCCGGAATCCCCAGGCCTGGCTTTCGCTGGTGACCGGCAACGACGGCACCCGGGCGGCCCGTTCCGCCGTGGCCGCCGCCCGGGGCGTGATCGCCGGCCTGCGAAGCCTCCTGGCCCATCCCGCCGGGAACCTGGCCTGGGCGCTGGAAGTGGGCGCGAAATCTCTCGACCTCGGCTGGGCTTTGACCGCGCAGAGCATGAATTCAATCGGCACGCTGCCGCAGCAGTTCGGTTGGCCCACGGCCAGCTTCGCTCCTGGAGCGGAGGCGCGCTTTAACCCCGTAGCAAGGAGAACAACATGGCAATAAGTTTACTCGGTCCGTTCAACAAGATCATTAACGATACCGCGACGCAAATCGTCGCTAGTGACCTCCCCGGCAAGGTCTCCCAAGTCCTCACGACCCTCGTCTCAAGCAGCTTTGGGGCGGTGGACGACCTGCTCAAACAGGTGCAGGACCTGACTAAGGAGGCGCCTAAGTCCAAAACCAAGACCAAAACCAAGAAAAACAAAACATAACCCAGGAGTTCCCATGCATCATCAACATTATTGTGCGCCGGCCGGTTCCGGCGAAATGTCCCCCTGGCAACCTTACCCGATGCCGGTTGCCTATTGTTACTACATCCCCTGGTGCTCGGCTTGTGGCCAGCCCGTCTCGTCCTGTTGTTGCGACGAAGACCTGGCCTTCGACGTCCCCCAGGAATTGACGGTGGACGGCAGCGTCGCCGCCGCCAAGGCGGAGGCGGTTGTGGGCGGGTCCGATGACATCGAACCCGTGCTCGAGATGTTGCCCGCTCCCGGAGCCGTCAACCCCGAGGTCACGCTCGAAGACGTGGACACCGCGGTGACCACTCTCTTCCACGTCGTGCCAATCCCTGCCGGCTATACGGTAAAGGAAGATCTGGCCGAGGTCTCGCCGGGCACGCGGTTGCGCTTGACGGCCAACGGATGCTTCGCCCGGCTGCGCTGGTGCGAGCGAATCGAATACTAACTCTCAACCCGAAAGGACTGCTATCAACATGCCTTACTTCCAATCGCCAGGCTTATTTGCCGGCCCCATCGTCCCGCAGCCGGCTGGCTGTTTCCCGGGCGGGCACCATCCCCCGCACGAGTGCGGCTGCGAAGAGCGCCCGCACTATCACGAATCCTGTCCGTCCTGCTGCCAGCCGGCCCACGCCTGCTGTTGCAGTCCCCGGCGTTGCCGCAAGGAGGCCAAGGAACTGCTGGTCGAAGGCAAAGCCGTCGCTGGGGACCAGGCGGGAAAGTTGGCCGTCGCCGACCTCGCCGTCGCTCAGCATGTCCTCGGCACCGTGCGCCTGATGAATGGCGCGGCCTTGGCCGGCGATCAGGGGACAGCGGCGAATACCAATGCGAGGGTAACCGGAGCTGCCAAACTCGAATCCGCCAGCCTGACCGCCGCCACCATAAATACCGCCGGCGTCCAAGGGGCCTTCATCGGCGGCGGTTGCTGCGTACATCTCTCGATCGAATACATGCCCGACAACCCCATGGCGCCCGCCGTGGGCGCCGTCGCCGTCATGGTGGCCGATAGCGACAAGACCGTGATGATGTGGGCCAAGGTCGTGGACGCCACTGACGGATACCAAATCCAGGAGGACATCATCACCACCCACCCGGGCGCCAAGTTGACGGCGGTCGTTGTCAACGTCACCGCGCGGGTGCGCTGGTGCGAAACCTTTAGCTGTTAACCCCTCCCAACAACAAGGAGTCTTCCATGCCAAAGAAAACCAAAGCTGCCGCTGCCCCGGTGCCTGCTCCCGGTAAGCCTGATGCTGGCGCCGTTCTTAACAAAGCCAAAGCGGCCTTCGATCAATATCGCAAGAAAACCGCCGGCGCCCCTTCCCGCCCGGGCAAGGACGACCGCCACGGGCCGCCGCACGGGTTCCCGCCCGGCCTGCCATTCCCTGGCTATCCGATGCCCGGATGGGGCGCGCCGCCGTCCCCAGCACCGGTAGCCCCTTGGCCCGACATCCGCTGGCCAACTGGTGGGGGACCGGGACCGATGCCCGGACCCGGCACCGCTGCGGCGCCTTTCGCGGAGGGCGTGGGCCAGATGCTGCGGGTAGGGGTCGCCTTCGCCACGGCAGTGTTCGCGAGCGGCCTCCAGGTCGTGCAAGGGTTCGCCGGCCCCCTGGGTGGCCACTCCCCCGGGCCGATGAACCAGCCGCACGGTGGTTGCTGCCAATCCGAATGTGGCTGTGACTGCGGGGACGAATGCGGGTGTGATTGTGGCTGCCAGCGGTCTTGCCGTTGCGACGAAGGTCGCGGCGACTGCTGCCACGTCGGCGTCCGCAACTGCCGCTGTTGCTGCTGAGCCTGCCGGTGCGGTCCAAGCAGCCGGCCGACGTGCGAACGACCCCGCTCCGTCGGCTGCGCGACCATAACAGGTTGGAATCTTAGCCGGTAGTAGCCATGACCATTGGTCGTGGACACCGTGGCGGTGTGGGGTCGCCGGACTGGCCAGGATGTTCGTCGTGTATTCAATCGTGAATTACTCTCCGGGGGGCGCTCTGCCAACGGAGATCGACGAACCCCGGACTACTCCGTTCCAGATTCAACGATAAACCTCAGACCTCAGGCGACTCGCGCAAGTTCAATTCCCCCACGGCTGGCAGAAACCCTTGCGGTCAAGCACACGCTCATCCTCTGTGCAAGTTGGATCTGCGCCCCGTCGCGATTGCCCCGTCGATTCAGGAACGGCGAGAGTGACGGATCACCGGGCTTGGATTGAGTGCAGGCGCACTCCCACGGGGTGTTTCAGATCCAAGGTGGTTCGCAGGCGGTTCATGGTGTCTACCGGCGGAGCGGTCAGCAGGCCCGCAAAGGTCACGAAATGCAGGGCGGGCGGTGAGCCTTCAATTCCCACTCCGCCCGCGCCGGCACCGGGAGCGATGACGTACTGGGCGGCGGTTTCCGGAGTCACCAACCCCAACGCCAATCGCTCCGGGCTGTGTTTGATCCCCCAATAAGTGTTGGGGGCCTTGACCTGCGCGGGCACGCCGTCGGCTTCGCGCCCGACCGGGCCAGTTTGACCATTGGAGAAGAGCCACTGGCCGGGAGTCGGGCCGTCGCTGGCGAAGTTCTTCGGGTTGTCGAAATCCCAGAAGACGGTCGCCGGCTCGTTGAGCAGTTCCTCAGTCCAACTGGCTCCGCCATAGAGCCGAAGAATCTTGGTGTGGCCCCACGGATCGGTGGATTCATATTCCACCATCGCCGGGCCGCGTGCCCTGCAGCTCAGTTGGTAGGGCGAGCTGCGATGAGGATTGAGGTCACTGAAACCGTGCCAGTCCGATTCGCCGGGCATGGTCAGATCGCGGTTTCCCGCCGCTTTGACCTCCCAGCGATACACGTGGGCACCCTCAGGACCGAGCAACAGCCGGACTTGATCGTTCTCGATCCAGCGCATGCCGTTGGTTCCATCGGCAGTGCTCACTGCGGTGGGTAAAGGAGTCGGCGCCTGGCTCAGCCCCAGGTAAACCTGCACAGAAGCTTCAGCCCCACGGGGCAGGGGACCTGGCAGTATCAGAATGAGCCGGGCTTTGCCCTGTGAATCCAGCCGGTCCAATTGGGCCAGGAGCGCGCGCGGCGCCTCATTGGTCCCGAGGAGAAAGGCGCGAATCGGCTTGCTGGCCAAGTCGGCAGGCAACGTCAACTCCACCTCGATCGGCAGGTCGAAACGGTCTGGCGCCTCTGCTCGAACGACCAGGCCCATCCGGTGCGTGGCGGTCGGGTCGGCCCAGGGCGAGCCCGGAGCCAACGCCTTCGGCGAATTGGCGGCGGGGCGCACCCGGCGGAAGAGAGGTTTGGGGGCTGCCAGCCCGAGTTCGTCTGCCGGCGGCAAGGGTTGGCCGGCGGCGGCGGCCACGCGGGCAGCCTCCACTTTGCGCAGCAGGGCATTGCATTCGTTGACCGCATTCGTATAGCGCCCCAGGGTCCAATCCAAGGCGTAAGGCTTGCTCTCGGAGAGCCATAGCGCCGCGAACTCCCGGCCCAGGCGTTCGTAGGTATCGCGGTTCTTGGTGATGAGCCGTTCCACCCGCCCCAGCTTCGACTCCCCACCGGACACCTGCCGCGCCTGTTCATAGCACTGCGCGGCTTCGAGGCCATCGAGCATGCGCTGGCCAATGAATTCCATGCGGCGGGCGCCGAACAGGAACACCTCCAGCACCTGCTGGTTACACTTAGCTTCCTCGCGACAGATTTGCAGGTACGCCAGCGCCGGACGGACAATGGCGAGCAGGTTGGTGGCCGTTGCCTGGATCGCGGCCGGCCCGGCTTTCGGCACAAAGTCCTGCTCCCAGAACCGGGAGTTCATCATGTTCTTCATGGCGGGCAGGCGATGGGTCTGCGTCAGCAACTCGACCGCCTGGCCGAATTCGTCGCCGCGTTCGCCGAAGAGCACCGCGCCGACGCGGCGGTTGAACGTCTCAAGGGGCGTGGCCGAGGCGTTCCAGGCGCATTCGGCCGCCCAGGCATCGGCGTGCCATTTGACGGCTTTGAGCGCTTCGGCATCGTCCTCCCAATCCGTGTTAATCATGCCGCTGGCGCCATGTTTGACGCCGTCCCGGATGAAATTATGGATGTTGGTAACGGCCACGCCGAAGTCCGGCAGGATGCGGCTCCAGTCGCTCACCCCGGGACAGACGAAGAACTCGTAGCCCGACTTGGCGAACGGGGTGATCTGGCTTTCGAAGCTATCGCGGGCGTCATAACCCCAGCTCAGCATGATGGTATCCTTGGGAATCTCCGCGAGATTGGCGGGGTGCTGGAGGATGATGTCCCCCCACATCATCATGCGCTTGTGGTGCTGGTCGCGCAGCAGGTCATGAATGCGCCGGATATGGCGGACATACACGCCCCCGACACCGATGCTGGCCGCCAGTTCCTTCGAGGGGCCGGTGCCCAGCCCGTCGGTCTCATCGCAGCAGACATTAAACCACGGGAACGTCAGCAGCGGGCAGACCTCGGAATACAGGTCGTTTAGGAACTGGTAAGTCTGCTCCCGCACCGGGGTGAGCACGTCCGGGGTCTCGCGCAAGTCCTTGTATTCGGGATGGCTCAGGATCTGGCCGAAGTGGCCGAAGGACTGCTGATTGCCGAGCACATCGAGATGCAGCGGCTTGACATACTCGACCAAGGCCGAGAGATCCTGCGGGGTGAATGAGCCGTTGGTCGGGCCGATGTTCGGGTGCTTCTTGAACGCAAACTGGTATTCCATGTAATAGGTCATGAGGTTCAGCTTGAGATAGGAGGCCAGGGACGCCTCGAACTTCAGGGTGTCCAGAGTGGAGCTCGGGCCGCGGGTCATGTCGTCCTGGAAGCAGCGCCAGCGCAGCGACGGCCAGTCGCGGATCTGCAAACAGGGCAGGGTGTCCCCCTGGCGATTGGCCCGGATCAACTGGCAAAGCGTCTGCAAGCCAAAGAACAAACCCGCGGGGTCCTTCGCTGCGCCGACTATCTCGTCCGGGCGGACGTCCAGGGCATAACTCTCGGTGGAAGCCTGCTGGGGCAGATCCGGCAGGATCAGGGCGTGTCGCTTGACCGCCAGTCGGAAAGCCGGGCCGGCGGATTTGAGCCCGCTCACTTGGGCCGGGGGCAAGCCCGCCCGCTGCAACTCGATATTCAGGAGCTGCGCCGGCAACTCCCCCTGGCCGTCGGAGATCTCGAAGGTGAGCGGCTGCTTGAGCGAGAATCGCCCGGCTTCCAGCGCCACGCTCTTGGGGAACGGCACCAGGCGCAAGTCCTGTGCCGCGCCGGGTGTATTGGTCTGTGCCCTGGCGTCCCTCGCCGCGACCCACAGAAGGCCCGCGACGCCCAGGCAGACGATCATGCAGGTTCTAAGCAGGGACCGGAGGCAGAATGCGTTCATAGGATCAGTTTGCCGTGCTTCCGCCCCGTCGCCCAGCAGGAAAATGGACCAACACCGGACTGCTTCCGGACTGGCCCATCCGTGCCAATCCGTGAAATCCGTATCTGCAAGCGACTGCCTTCTTCATTCGCTCCGAGGTGGCTTTGAGGTCGCATGAGGGACGCATGAGGGACGCATGGGGGACGCATGGGGGTGGCTTTGGGGTGGCTACCGCCTGGCTAGCAGACAGGTTAGCTGGGCAATGTCCTTTCGTGCAAGTCCACGTCAGTTAATGATATTGTGTCTCGTCAAGAAGGCAGCCGAATCGCGCGCGCACTAGGGCCGGGCCAGTGACAAAGTCTTCTTAAGGCATTGTAGGAGACGACGTTAGGAGTCTCTGATCTCTTGGGCTGCGGCCCAAACCTGCGCTTGCTCGGAACCCGCTGATTAGGGGGGCTTCCTGGGACGCAAAGGCGACGGTGAGCCGGGCACCGAAACCCTCTGGCGGGGATTGCAGCGGCTGGACGACATTGCCGAGGCGTATTTGGTGTTCCGCGCGGCACCAAAGGAAGGCCCGGTGTCCAGCGATAGAAGATATGGGTAAGAGTCAGCCTTTGGATGGGGAGAGGGTGTCCGCCAGGGCTGCTCTAAAGTCGGCCCGGGCCAATCCAAACCCGAGATCCGAAGGCCGAGGTCCGAATTGATAGCCACCCCGTCGGAGCAGCAGCCAGTCGGCTTAGGCCATTCTCGGAATTCGGATTTCGGCCTTCTTTCGGGTTTCGGCCTTCGGTCTTCGGATTTCAGGGCTGCAGAACATGATCTTCCCTCAACAGGCCGGACTTTAGAGCAGCCCTGGGTGTCCGCGGAAATGCCGTTTTCAGGCCGCCACGATATTCACCAGCCTCTTCGGGAGAACGATCACCTTTCGAATCGTCTTGCCCTCCAGGAAGGGTTTCACTTTCTCGGAGGCCAGGGCTGCGGCCTCCAACTCAGACTGCGGGGCATTGGCAGGCACTTTGATTACGTCGCGGAGCTTGCCATTCACCTGCACGGGGATCTCCAGGATGTCCTCGACCAGCAGGGCCGGATCGTAGGATGGCCAGGCGACGTAGGCGAGGGCGGGGGGGTGTTGCGTGTCGCGTGTTGCGTGGAGTTTAGACCAGAGTTCTTCGGACACATGTGGCGCGAAGGGCTGGAGCAGAATGAGGAAGTCGCGCAGGGCGGAGATTGGCTTGGCTTCCCAGGTCATTGCTTCATTGATGAAGACCATCAGCGCGGAGATGGCGGTGTTGAAGCGCAAGCCGTCCAGGTCTTCAGTCACCTTCTTGATGCACCCATGGAGCGCCTTGAGTTGGGCGGCGGTCGGCTGGATGTCCTTGATGCCTGCGGCGAGCCGGATGCCTTCCAGCAGCTCGACTCCTCGCTGCGGATCGGTGGTCATGTTCTGCTCGAACTCGGTCTCACTCTGCTCGTCCACGAACAGGCGCCAAACGCGGCCGAGAAAGCGATAGACCCCTTCGACTCCCTTGGTGTTCCACGGCTTCGCCATCTCCAGCGGGCCCATGAACATCTCGTATAGCCGGAACGCATCCGCGCCGTACTCTACGAGAATGTCGTCGGGGTTAATCACGTTGCCCCGCGACTTGGACATCTTCTGGCCGTCTTCGCCCTGGATGAGGCCCTGGTTAACGAGCCGGAAGAAGGGTTCCGCAGTCGAGACGTGGCCCAGGTCGAACATCACCTTGTGCCAGAAACGCGCGTAAAGCAGGTGAAGCACGGCGTGCTCGGTGCCGCCGACGTACAAATCCACACCTTGCGGTTTGTAGCCGCCGACGTCAGTCGGCGCACTCTCTTCCTTGGGGCGGGTCAGCGCGGACTGACGTCCGCGGCTACCCATCCAGTAGCGCTCCGCTTCGGGGCTGCAGAACGCCCCGTCGTTGCGAGCGTCCAGGTAGCGGAGGTAATACCAACAACTACCGGCCCATTGGGGCATGGTGTTGGTTTCACGCCTGGACCCGTCGGGCAGGGCCACCCAGTCCTTCGCGCGCGCGAGCGGCGGTTGGCCGTCGGGGGTGGGCTTGTAGTCGTCCAGCCGCGGCGGCAACAGCGGCAAGGCCGATTCGGGCAAGGCTTCGTGATACGCCTGGGCGTCCGGGCCGGTCTTCCAGAGGATCGGGAACGGCTCACCCCAATACCGCTGGCGGCTGAAGAGCCAGTCGCGGAGCTTGTAATTCACGGTCCGCTTGCCGAGCTGCTTCGCTTCCAGCCAGCCGGAGATCTTGCGCTTAGCATCGGGAGTGGAAAGGCCGCTGATCGAGATATCTGCGCCGGTGGAGTTGACGGAAACGCCGTCGTCAACGTAGCCGTGCCAGTCCATGCCGGCCGGCGGTTCGACGACCTGCACAATGGGCAGGTTGAACTTCGTGGCGAACTCGAAGTCGCGCGTGTCGTGGCCCGGCACGGCCATGATCGCGCCGGTGCCGTAGCTGATGAGCACGTAATCGGCTATCCAGACCGGAATCCTCTCCCCGTTAACCGGGTTGATGGCGTAGCCGCCGGTGAAGACGCCGGTCTTCTCCTTGGCCAGCTCTGTCCGTTCGAGGTCGCTCTTCTTGGCGACTTCGGACTTGTAAGCCTCGATGGCATGGCGTTGCGCGGGCGTGGTCAGCGCGTCCACCAGCTTGTGCTCGGGCGCCAGCACCATATAAGTCGCGCCAAACAGCGTGTCCGGTCGGGTGGTGAACACGCGGATGACCGCGGTGGAGTCGGCGACGCGGAAATCCACCTCGGCGCCCTCAGAGCGGCCAATCCAGTTACGCTGCATTTCCTTGAGGGAATTGCTCCACTGGATGGTTTCCAGGTCCTGCAACAAGCGCTCGGCGTAGGCGGTGATGCGGAGCATCCACTGGCGCATCGGCTTGCGGACGACCGGGAAGCCGCCGACCTCGCTCATACCGTCCACGACTTCCTCGTTGGCGAGCACAGTGCCGAGTTGCTCGCACCACCAGACGGGAGCTTCGGCGACATAGGCCAAGCGCTTGGAGTCACGATAGGCACGGCGCTGCTGCTCCAGGCCTGCGTCCGGCACACCGGCTCTACCCTCCAATTCGGGAGGGTAGGGGAGGGCTGCGATTGGCTCGGCTTTATTGGTCTGGGGATTGAACCAGGAGTTATAGATCTGGAGGAAGATCCACTGCGTCCACCTGAAGTATTTGGGGTCCGTGGTATCCACCTCGCGGCTCCAGTCATAGCTGAAGCCGAGCGACTTAATCTGCCGCTTGAAGGTGGCAATATTCTGTTCGGTGGTCTTGCGCGGATGCTGGCCCGTCTTGATGGCGTATTGCTCGGCGGGCAGGCCGAAGGCGTCCCAGCCGATCGGATGCAGTACGTTGTAGCCGAGCGCGCGGCGATAGCGGGAAAGAATGTCGGTGGCGGTATAGCCTTCCGGGTGGCCCACATGCAGCCCCGCGCCGGACGGGTAGGGGAACATGTCGAGGATGTAGAACTTGGGCAATTGCTCCGGAACCGCCTTCGGGTGGCGCTCCGCGAACGGATGACTGACGGGCACGACTTCGCCCGGGTTCCACGCGCGAAAAGTCTCCTGCTGCTCCCATTGGCTTTGCCATTTGGGCTCGATCAGATGAAAAGGATACTGTCTGCGTCCGGATGCCATAAGCCCGGGAATATTGCGGAAAGTGGCTTCTCAGACAATGTAAGAATTAGCGCCGGGATCGGGGCGTGCGCAGCTCACATTTTTCTGGAGCGCGGACATTCTTGTCCAATGCCGCTAGGATTTGAGGCTCGTTCTCCCGCGTGCCAAAGACGTTTTGGGTGGCAGCGGCGCGGCGGAGCGGCGGCGCGGAGAACCGAAACCCGAAACCCGAAAGCCGAAATCCGAAGGAAATCCGAAAGCCGAAATCCGAAATCCGAAAGCACCGCGTGCAACTTCTGTGTGGACCACTACCCACCCTTCCGCAGCTCGGTTTTTCCCTCGCTCGGCGGCTAACGTTCGCCCTTCGGATTTCGGCCCTCCTTCGGATCTCGGGTTTCGGATTTCGGATTTGCCATCGGGCCGGCGTGAGGGGGAACTGAGCTCACGCCGTTCCCACGGTGCCAGGAGTTCTGCGCCTGACCCTGCACGTGGAGGCAGGAGGCGCATTCGGGTGACCGAAAGTTATCTGCGGTGAGGGTCCGGTGTGTGGCCGGCGAGTGTCCGGTGAGACTCCCAGGCGGGAAGGGCTGTGCCGACCGTACGATCATCTGCCTTGCTACCAACCAAGCATAAGCATTTAATGAACAGCCGAGTCGCACGGCGTGGGGTATTTCCCAGCGGCAGGGCACTATCATGCCAGAGATTACAGCACCGAAGTCACAGAATCCGCTGCACACCCAAGCTGGGCGTCCGGCAGCCGCCTTCTTTTAATGCTCACCTCCGAAACGAAGCGCCGCATTGACGCCTGCCGCGATGTCCTCGTCGGCAAGCTCCCGCTGCCCACCGACCAGGTCGAACTCATCACCCTGGCCCTCATTTACAAGTTCATGGACGACCTTGACCAGGAGTCCCTGACGCTCGGCGGCAAACGCAGCTTCTTCACCGGCGACCTGGCGAAATACCGCTGGCGCAATCTCCTCCCGCAGACCGTCTCCGCCGAGCAACGCGTCACCCTCTTCTCCGAAGGAATGGAGGCGCTCGGCAGTCCGAAGAAAGCCGCGCACCTGCCCGGCCTGTTCCGTGACATTTTCCGCAACGCCTTCCTCAAGTTCCGGGATGGCCGCATCCTCACCCTCTTCCTCACCGAGATCAACGGCTTCGAATACTCCCAGCACCTGGAACTCGGCGACGCCTTCGAATACCTCCTCCAGTGCATGGGCACCCAGGGCGAGAACGGCCAGTTCCGCAGCCCGCGCCACATTATTGGTTTCATGGTCGCCTGCCTCGACCCCCAGCCTGGCGACCGCATCCTTGACCCCGCGTGCGGCACCGCCGGCTTCCTCGTCTGCGCCTACCGGCACATCCTCGCCCGCTACACCTCGCCCGGCTCGACGGTTCCCGGCGACCAACTCACCCACGCCCAGCGCCAGCAGCTCTATGCCAACCTCATCGGCTACGACATCACCGACCTCATGGTGAAGTTGAGCAAGGTGAACCTCTTCCTGCACGGTTTTCCCGACCCCGCCATTCACATCTACGACACCCTCAGCAACGACGCCCGCTGGCACGAGAAGGCCGACATCATCTTCGCCAACCCGCCCTTCATGACCCCGAAGGGCGGCGTCACCCCGCACACCAGGTTTCGCATCGCCGCCAAGAAAGCCGAGGTCCTCTTCACCGACTACATCGCCGAGCACCCTACGCCCGACGGCTGCGCCGGGATCATCGTGCCCAACGGCATCGTCGCCACCACCCAGAACGCCTACGTCAAACTCCGCCGCTTCCTGGTCGAGGACTCGCTCGTCGCCGTCGTCTCGCTCCCGGCGGGCGTCTTCAAGCCCTACTCCGGCGTCAAGACCAGCATCCTCCTGCTCGACAGAAAACTCGCCCGGCAGACGAAGGAAATCCTCTTCCTCAAAATCACCGCCGATGGCTTTGACCTCGGCGACAAACGTAATCCCATCGAGGCGAATGACCTGCCGGAAGCCGAGCGCGTGGTGAAGGCGTGGCTTGGTAGGGCCAAAGGCCCGACCTCATACCAGCATGGGGCAACGCCCCATGAACCAACGCCCGAAAAGGGAAAAGGGCTGAAAGCCCGTTCCATTGCCGCCGCAGATGAATCGGGCCTTCAGCCCTCCGAAATGTTCTTGAATGAAGCACCTGGGGCGTTGCCCCAGGCTGCGATGAGTAGCGCCGTTGGCGCTGGCGTGGTATGGAAGGCCGTTGAGAAGAACGCATTGCTCGAACACCGCGCATGCAGTCTTCAAGCCGAGACATTCTTCGGCGAGAAAGCCGTCGCCAGTTCCGTCAAGATGGTTGCCCTCGGCGATGTCGCCACTCTCGGCAGCGGCGGCACGCCGTCCAAAGCGAACGTGGCCTTCTGGCGTGGTGACATTCCCTGGGTGTCGCCCAAGGACATGAAGTCTCTCGTCCTCACTGATACCGAAGACCATATTTCCACTGAGGCAATCGAGAGCAGCGCGACCAAACTGCTGCCCGCCGGAACCGTTCTCTGCGTGGTTCGCTCTGGGATTCTCCGGCACACGTTACCGGTCGCCATTACGGCACGTCCGATGTGCACCAATCAGGACATTCTCGCAATTACGCCCGACAAGACGCGGCTTGATCCAAAGTTTCTGTTATTCGCTCTGAAAGGTCGCAGTGCTGAGATTCTACGCGATGGCATCAAGACCGGCGTGACGGTGCAGAGCTTTCACAACGGCTTCTTCAAGACCTACGAAATTCCGCTGCCGCCGCTGGAGGAACAGCGGCGGATAGTGGCGGAGATCGAGGGCTATCAGAAGGTCCTCGACGGCGCTCGCCAGATTCTCGACGCACTGAGCCACAGCCTCGAAATTGACCCGGACTGGGAGCTCGTCCCATTCGGTACGATTTGCGAGAATCTGGACGGCAAGCGCAGGCCCATCACGAAGAGCGACCGGAAAGTCGGCCCGTATCCTTACTACGGCGCGTCCGGCGTCGTTGACTCCGTGGCCGACTACATCTTCGACGAACCCCTGCTGCTCGTTTCTGAAGATGGGGCGAACCTCTTGGCGCGCTCCACACCGATTGCCTTTTCAGTCTCTGGGAAGATCTGGGTCAACAACCATGCGCACGTCGTGCGATTTCCCGACATGGCAACGCAGCGTTTCGTCGAGCATTACCTCAATTCCATTTCCATCGCTAACTACGTGACGGGCGCGGCGCAACCCAAGCTCAATCAAGCACAGTTGAACTCAATCCCAATCCCCCTGCCTCCCTTGGCGGAGCAACGCCGGATCGTGGCGGAGTTGGACGCGGAGGCGGAGCAGATGGAGGCGGTGCGGTCGCTGCTCCCCCGGTTCGAGGCCAAAATCCAGCGCGTCCTCGACCGCGTGTGGGGCAACGGGATTGAGTTGTCTAAGTCAAAGGAGTAATCTCGGGTCCAAGACAGACAAGCTATGAATACGTTACAGCGAATGTCACTGGCCGGCTTCAAATCCATCCGGGAGATGCACGAACTGGAGTTCAGGTCCTTGAACGTGCTCATCGGGGCGAATGGCGCAGGCAAGTCGAACCTGATATCGTTCTTCAAGCTCCTGAACTTCGGCATGACCAATTCGCTCAAGGAGTATGTGGGGCGGGCGGGCTACGCCAACTCGCTGCTCCATTTCGGCTCTCAGCAAACCAAGCAGATATCAGCCTCGCTCGCCTTCCGCATGGACGGCGGCACGAATACCTATGAACTCAAGCTGTCGCACGCGGCGGAGGACTCCCTCATCTACACCGAAGAGGCAGTGGTTTGGCACCAGGATGGCCATCCGCGCCCGGATCGCACGGTGCTGGGGTTTGGAGTTGAGAAGACGTTGCTAAACGATCCGCAACGGCAGGCCGACCCCAAGGTGAGGGTGGTGCGCGCGGTACTAGCGGGGGCGCGGGTCTATCAGTTCCACGATACCTCGGCCACCGCCCCACTGCGGAGCAAGTGCGAGATTGACCAGAATCACCAACTCTTCGACCACGGCGGCAATCTGCCGGCGGTATTGTTCTATTTGAAGGAGCGACATCCTGCCACCTACGAAATCATCGTGGACATCGTCCGGCAGGTGGCGCCATTTTTAGAGGGGTTCATGCTCGAGCCGGACAAATTGAATCCGCGGTTCATCGCGCTGCGTTGGCGCGAGAAGGGAACTCCGCACGAACTCGGCGTGCACCAGCTTTCCGACGGGAGTCTTCGGTTCATGGCGTTGGCGACGTTGCTGAACCTGCCGGCGGGCGACATGCCGGGCATCCTCATTATTGACGAACCGGAACTCGGCCTGCATCCGGCGGCCATTCAGGTCCTTACGGGCTTGTTGCAGGCGGCGTCCACGCGATCCCAGGTGATCGTGTCCACTCAGTCGGTTACGCTCATCAACCAGATGGAGGCTGAAGACCTGATTGTCGTGGAACGGGAAGGCGGGCAGTCGGTCTTCCACCGCCCGGAGGTCGGCACGCTGCAGGATTGGCTCTCCGATTACGCCCTGGGCGAGTTGTGGGAAAAGAATGTAATCGGAGGGCGACCCTGATGCGCAAAGTCCTGTTGCTGGTCGAAGGCTCCACCGAAGATTGATTCGTCAAAGGCGTTTTGGGGCCGGCATTCGAACAGGCTCGGACTCGCTCTCATCCCGACGATCATCAGGACGAAAGTCGTGCCTGGCGAGGCCCCGCATAAGGGAGGGGTCGGGAGCTATGCCAGGTTTGCGCGGCAAGCGCGCCTGCTGCTTCAGGACAGCAGTGCGGTTTGCGTGAGCACGCTCCTGGACTACTATGGCCTGAGAGATGACTTCCCCGGACGCAAGGATCCGAAGGACGCAACCGCGCTGGAACGTGTGAAGCACGTTGAGTCGGCGATGCAGTAGGACATTTCCGATGGCCGCTACCTTCCTTTTCTGCTGCTCTATGAATTCGAGGCCCTGCTCTTCGTCAACCCTGGCGAAATTGCCCGCGTCGTCCAACTGCCCGAGACCGAAACCAAGCTGCAAGAGATTCGGTTTGCGTTTCCAGATTCACCGGAAGACATCGACGACTCGCCAGTGACCGCCCCATCAAAGCGAATCGCGTCAGTGTGTGGAAACGCGTACCGGAAAACTGTGCATGGGCCGGTGATTGCGGCGCGCATCGGGCTGGAACAGATTCGCAAGGAGTGTCCGCATTTCAACGGCTGGATGAACAAGCTGGAAGCGTTCGCCGCCGCATAAGCCATGCCCTCCGAAGCCCAGGCCCGCATTACCATCAACCGGATGCTCGAAGAAGCGGGCTGGCGCTTCCTCCCCGACCCGGATGGGCGGCGCGAGAACATCATCTGCGAGCACCGCGTCACGGGGCGCGCCTTCGCCCCCAGCCAGGACCTGGGCAAGGATTTCGAGCACGCCCCCAGTGGCTTCGTGGATTATGTCTTGCTGAACACCGACCAGCGCCCCGTGGCGGTCACGGAAGCCAAACGCGAGAGCATTGACCCGCTCACGGGCAAAGAGCAGGCGCGCAGTTACGCGGAAAGCCTCGGCGTCAGCCACATCTTCCTCAGCAACGGCCTGGTGCATTACTACTGGAACCTGCGCCAGGGCAACCCGGTGAAAGTCTCGCGCTTCTTGCCGTTGGATCAGCTCGGCAAGGCCGCCGAGTGGCGGCCCGATCCCGCCCGGCTCGCCGCCGTGACGGTGGACGAGAATTACATCGCCGTTTCGCAGGATGCCGCGTGGCTCTCCTATTCGCCCGCCGACCGCGCCCTGGTCATGGTGAACAAGAAGATCCGCCTCCTGCGCGACTACCAGGTGCTCGGCATGCGCGAGTTGCAAAAAGCCGTCTCGCTCGCGCTCATCCGTTTCCTCTTCGAGATGGCCACCGGCACGGGCAAGACCCTGCTCGCCGCCGCCATCGCCAAGCTTTATCTCCGGACTGAAAATGCCATGCGGGTACTGTTCCTCGTGGATCGCCTGGAGCTGGAAACTCAGGCGTGGAAGAATTTCAACGCCTACCTCGCCAACGACGGCATCAGCACGGTCATCTACAAGCAGAAGCGGCGGGATTGGATGCAGGCGCAGGTGGTCGTGACGACGATTCAAAGCCTCGCCGCCCGCAACCGCTTCCTCCACGAGTTCGCCCCGACGGATTTCCAGCTCATCATCAGCGACGAAGCGCACCGCACCATCAGCGGCAACAACCGAGCCATCTTCGAGTATTTCGTCGGCGCAAAGCTGGGCCTTACCGCCACGCCGAAGGATTACCTCAAGGGCGTGAGCGACCAGGCACGCCAAAATGATCCACGAGAATACGAGCGGCGCCTGTTGCTCGACACCTACCGCACGTTCGGGAGCGACGACGGCAAGCCGACCTTCCGTTACACCCTGCTCGACGCCGTTCAGCACGTCCCGCCTTACCTCTGCAATCCTGTCACGCTCGATGCCCGCACGGACATTACCACCCAAATGCTTTCCGACGAGGGCTACACCGTCACCGTGCCGGCCAATGAGGACGGTCAGGAACAGGAGCTAGTGTTCGGCAAGAAGGATTACGAGCGCAAGTTCTTCTCGGATGAAACCAACCTGAGCTTCGTCCGCTGCTTCCTCGATAACGCCAAATGCGACCCGATCACGGGCGAGGTCGGCAAGACCATCATGTTCGCCGTAAGCCGCAAGCATGCGACCAAGCTGGTGACGTTGCTCAATGAGGAGGCGACGCGCCGCTGGCCGAAGGAGTATGGCGCCGGCTCGACCTTCGCCGTCCAGGTCACGTCAGACATCCCGGGCGCGCAGCAGATGACGATTGATTTCGCCAGTAATTACCTCAACGGCAACTGCGATTCAGACAGTGGGGGAAGGGGGCGTAAAAGCTCGTAAACGGGGCTGGTTTTTCAAAGGCGATAGACACAGAGCGGATTTCTTGCCTTTTGTTCACTTTGACACTTGCAATCTGTATCGTGTATAGTATAAAGGATGCAGATTGAGCCTTGAACTTGCCAGCTTGCGCCAGCAGCTCTGGCGTGCCTACGCCGCCTTGGCCCACACTCTGCGTCGGCTCCAACGCTCCCATCCGATGGTGCAAGGCTCCTTCTACCTGCTCCGCCGCAAGTGCGGCAAACCCAACTGCCGTTGTGCCGCCGGTCAACTCCACGCCACTTACGTCGTGACCCGCAGCGAACAAGGCAAGGATCGCCTTTACACCGTTCCCAAAGAGCAACGAACTGAGGTCCGCAAGCGGACGGCCGAATATCGCCGCTACCAGCGCGCGCGGGCGGTTCTGGCCAAGCGACAGGCCCGACTGCTAGCTCTGGTCGATCAAATGGCCGACCAACGATTGCTGGTCTGGCCGCCCAAAAGAGCAGGGACCGATGTTTAACCTCAACATTATCGAGCATCATCCGCAACGGGTGTTGGAGGCTTTCCGTCGCGGTGAGTTTGATCAGATCGAGATCATCGGCCAGGCCGACGAAAAGGAGTTCTTTGAGTTGTGCTTCCAAGAGAAAATATTAGGGGCTTTGGCCAAGGATATGCCCACGGCCAGAAAGAAGGAGGAGGTGCCCCTGTGGTTTGTTCTGGCCGCCAATCTTAGTTTGAAATTGCACCTGGAGAACTCTTTCCTGGCTTTTGATCGGGTGATCCGCTGTGGCGGCTTGTTGGGGGCGCTGCCGCCGGAAGTCGCCTCCAAACACTTGGATCCGCAGACCCAAGAGATCCGGCTGGAGTGTGAGGGTTTCAATGACAAGAACCATTATCAGCGTGCCACGCCCTGTGACCACGACACGCTGCGCAAATTTACCAAAGATGTCCCGGCGCAAGACTGGATGGACTGGTTCAACGGTTCGGTGCAGCGGGTGTTTCAATCCTACGGCTTTTTCGACCCGGCGGGTATTTTTGTGGGCGATGGCAGCTATCTTTTCGTGCCGGACAACCCGGCGTATGAAGGCTCGGTGGTGCTGTGGTTTGATGAGCACAATCACCCCGTCGAGTATGACCGACTGACGGCCGAGCAGCGCAAAAAGGCCCACCGGGAGCGTTGTTACAAATTGGTAAGCCTGTTGCACCTGCGCGGGGATAGTTACGTCTATGCGGCTTTGGCGGTCGTGCCGGGCAAGGACCATGAGTGCCCGGTGCTTTACCAACTGGTAGCGCAATTGGTCAAGGCGGTGGGCAAAGGCGTCATCAAACGGCTCATCGTGGACCGGGGTTTGATTGACGGCAAAAACATCAGCCGTTGCAAACAGGAATGGGGCATCGACGTTCTCCTGCCCATGAAGCGCAAGATGAACCTCTGGGAGGATGCCTGGGCTTTGGGCCAGCAGTGCCCCTGGCAACCGCTGCGTCAGGCGGTCCCGGAGCGCAAAGTCACGCCGAGTCATCGCCCGGAAGTGATCGTGCAACGGGAACTCAAGCGGCAGAAAACCCTGGCGGCTAAGAAGGCCAAGGAACCGCCGCCCGATCCAGCCAAGGTGCTGGTCGGCACCGAGATTTGCCCGATCAAAGGCTTCACCAGTTGGACGGAATGCACCGTGCCGATCCACGTCTTGCTGCTGCGCGAGACTTACGCCGATGGCCACCAGAACCAATGGGCCTTGATGGATACCGCCGATTTTACCGATCCCCACCAGCCCAAAGAGCATTACGACCTGCGCGTTAAAATTGAAGAGCGCCACCGAATCCTAAAATGCTTCCACGACTTGAGCGACTTCTCTTCGCGCTGCTTCAACGTGATTGCCGCTCAAGTGGTGTTCATTCTGCTCAGCTACACCTTGCGACAGTGGCAGCTCTGGAAACTTCACCAGGAAGAACTGGCGGGCCGAACCCCCGGTTTTCTAGAGCGCCGGCTCAACCTCCATAAACAATATGTGGTCATCTACCATGAGCATGCCTATACGCAAATGCCCTTAGTAAGTTTCTCGCGGGAACTGTTGGAAATGGAGCCCGCAGCCCAGGCTAAGGCCTTGGCAAAGTTTCGACGCCTGGAAGAAAGCTTGCTCACGCCGCTGGATAACATTCGCGCTCCTCCGTGAACGTTATCCTGTCGGATGGAAGTCAAATGCATTAGCCCCTCGCGGGGGCCTTTGGTCGTTCTTGCCATTGAGGCCCCCTAAAGAGGAACGATTTGCCGCCAGGGGACGGCCTGAACCCAATTTCTGCGCCACCCCTGCTTTTCCTGCGCAATCCCCCTGTGCCCACCGGCCTTCCCCGCAGAAGGCCGCGGCCAGCCACCGTTTTCTTCCCCCACTGTCTGAATCGCAGTCAACGGCAAATCGAGGTGGCGCGCGGCCAAAATTCGCGACTATGATACCAGCCGCACCCGCGTCTGCGTCACCGTCGGCATGATGACCACCGGCTACGATTGCGAAGACGTGCTCAACGTGGCCCTGGCGCGCCCGTTTTTCTCGCCCACGGACTTCATCCAGATCAAAGGTCGCGGCACCCGGCTCTTCACCTTCAAGCACGGCGAGGGTGCCGGCCAGCGGGTCGCCAAGAAGGACGGCTTTGCCCTCTTCGATTTCTTCGCCAACTGTGAGTACTTCGAGGAAGATTTTGACTACGACCAGAGGCTTGTCCTGCCCAAAGGCCCTCCGGCCGAAGGCCCGGAAGGCGACGGTGATGGGGGCGGGATCCGCATTGACGACTTCACCAACACCTCGCCAGACCCGATGGCCAGCGTAGCCCGCGATGAAATCGGCCTCTTCGGCATGCGGATTGACCGGGAAATGTATCGCGACCGTTTCGCCCAGCAGGCCAGCCAGGCCGTGGCCACGGATGGCCTGTTGCGGCAGGCATACGAGGATGAGGACTGGCCGGCGGTCGAGGAACGCGTCCGCCGCCTGCTTTTTGAGAAGCCTCAGGACTTCTGGAATCTGCCCAAGCTCCAGGACGTTTACAAAACCGACCGAATTCCCAGCCTGCGCGAAATCCTTGCCCGCGTATTCGGCCTGATCCCCCAGATCCCCACTCGCGGCCAGCTCGCCGATGAAGCCTTCGAGAGATTCCTCACCACGCAGCCGGCCAACGCCGTGAACACTCGCCAGTTGAAGGTTGTGTTTGTCGCGTTCCTGTTGGACGAGCGCAGCCGCTTTCTATTGCAGGAAGGGAGGTTCGCTGATCTCCGCGCCCGCGATGCCAGTCTCTACGGTTCCCTTACCCAGCTCGCGCCGGAAGAGCGCACCGCCCTCGTGACTTACCTGCAATCACAGGTCCCGCTTAAAGATTTTGAGCAGGCTGCGTAGGAGAACCTAGCCTGGATTTCCACGTTAACCAATTCGCCTAACGCTGGCGACGGGATTCCCCGGTGTTTCTTCTGTCCCGCCCCGCCCCTGCGCTCCTGGCTGCCGCTGTAATTGCGGGGTGTTTCGCCCCTTCCCTCTGTTTGTTCC
>CAIWJG010000545.1 GCA_903912925.1 uncultured Verrucomicrobia subdivision 3 bacterium
CTGCCGCCCCAAATACCTCCGGCACGCTTCAGACCGAGCCCCAAATCTTAGTGGCATTTGGTGAGGGCACCCGGCGTCCCCAGCTCCTCCATAATGAGCAGGCCAAGTGCTATCGCACGTGGCAGGGCCGAGTAACTTTTTGGGGCAGACGGAAGCTAAGGCCCGCTGTTCTCTGGTGCAGGCTCTTGCCCGTATCTGGTTGCAGCAGAACAGGATCCATAGAAGTTACTTGGAAGAATTGCTGCCGATCAGGAAGCCAGCCTTGCCAGCCGCGCGCGAAATCGATAGGTTCCCAACATGAGCACGGTGAAGGAAATTGAAGCCGCCATTACGCAGCTTGAGCCCAAGAAGATTCACGCTGTGGCCGACTGGCTGCAGGAATACCGCGAAGAGCTGTGGGACAAGCAGATTGAAGCAGACGCCAAAGCCGGAAAGCTTGACTCGCTCATTAAGAAAGCCAAAGCCGGCTATCGCGCGGGCGAGAGGGAGCCTCGCACTCCGGCTCCCGAGCCTTCCTGAGACGCTGGGTTTGCGGACACGCTGCCGAAGATTCTCCCTCTCCCCGGGGGAGAGGGCTGGGGTGAGGGGGAACGAGGGCATCGACCGATCGCTGCCGACCCAAATACCTCCGGCACGCTTCAGACCGAGCCCCAAATGTTAGTGGCATTTGGTGAGGGCACCCGGCCTGCACCGCCCCACCGAAACACCGCCCCACCGAAACACCGAAACACCGATGGGTGCCCTCACCCGGCGCCCTCATCGCGTCCATAATGCGCATTGCTGGGGAATAAGTTGCCTATTGACACCCCCGCTAGCACTGGGAAACTCGCCCCATGCTTGGCGCAACCCAAAAGCGATTCTCCCTGGTGCAGTTGGCCAGGCTCAAGCCTGCCCAAAGTTCTACTGTGCGGACGATGCGTTCACGGTTCACTCCGCAGCTCGCATCTTTGCTCTGTCTGATCACTGCCGCTGCCTTTCCGGGCGCAACTTCCGTCCGGGGTGGCACCATCCGGGATGACCAGCCCGACCAGAGCTATCGGGACCTTGCCGCCAGCCCGGACTACGGCAGCGTGGGGACCTTCTCCAGCGGTCTCACCGGCTGCGGCACATTGATTGCGCCCGATTGGGTGCTGACCGCCGCCCACCTGTTCATCTCCAGCTCGGGCTCTTTCACCATTAACGGGTCAACCTACACCGCCGACCAGTTGATCACGTACCCGGATTATCAAAGTGGCCATGAGCTGCAAGGCTACGACATCGGCTTGGCTCACCTGACCACACCTGTGTCCGGCGTCACGCCCGCCACCCTCTACAGTGCGTCCCTGGAACCGGTGTCGGTCATGACCTTCGTCGGCTTTGGCATGACGGGCACCGGTTTGACCGGTGCCCGGCGCGCGGATTTCAACCTGCGGGCATTCCAAAACATGGCGGACGGGGATTTCGGTAATCCGGCGGTTTTGCTGGGTGCGGATTTCGACAATCCCCACTCGCCAGCGGACAACTATTTCGGGGACCCGACTCCGTTGCTGCTCGAAGGATGCACGGCCTATGGCGACAGCGGTGGCGGGGTGTTTCTCACCGTCAATTCGACGACCTATCTCGCCGGCGTCGTCTCCTTCGTCGCCGCCACCGACGGCAACGCCAACTCAGACTACGGGGATCTCACCGGGTTCGGCCGCGTGTCCGCCTTTCGTGACTGGATAGGCTTGCAGATTCCCGAGCCCACCTCGAGCACGCTGCTTGCCTGGTTCGGCTTAGGTATGCTCGGCTGGCGGCGATACCGCCGTGCCCGCGGAGCGGCTTAGCCCTGCCGCATGCACCGTAATCTCACCCGCGCAGCATAAGCATTTGAGATGGCTGACGCAACCATGCGCACCCACTTTAACCCGGCCCCAAACTGGTGCTACCCTGGTAACAACATGGTACCACCCTGGTACCACCATGGTACCATAGAACCCCCGCGCCTCTGTCCTGAAATAGGGCACCCGTCGTGGCGACCTTGCCGGTTGCAACCTGGAAAGCTTAGCATCTCTAATTATTCCCCCGAACCACCGCTGAACGGCGAACATCGCCCTCTGAACCATCTCAAGCCCGACGCTCGCCGAGCGTGCGCACCTCGTAGCGCGGCCAGCGTGGCTCCTTATACGCAGCGCGCCCCCGGCAGCGAGGTAACGGCGACCAGGCAAAAAGCTCCTTTTGGAGCGCCCTGTTTATAGCCACAGATGCCACCGGGTCCGCCAAGCTCCAGCGGAGCGGCAGGGCGTCGCGCTGACGGCCTCACCGCTGGCGGCCTGTGGGATGCCAAATGCCATTCCGTGCCACTCCTAACCTCAATGCCTTTCGGATAAGCAGCGAGGGTATTGTCATGTCCGCGAATGCCTGAGGATTGCTTCCCGCCTCCCGTTGGCCAGAATCAATCCACCAGCAGCGCCGAGAAGCCGGCCTTGCAAAAGTGCTCGTCGGCCGTGAGCGCCTGCGAGATGCTCCGCTCTTTCATGACGCAGAAGCTCAGGCAGTCCACAAACGAATAACCTTGCTCCGCCTGCCGGCGGATGAGTTGCTTGGCGGAAACCAGCAAGCCTTCGTCGGGATTGAGCACCAGCAACGCGGTGCTCTGCTCCAGATAGTCCAAGAAGCGCGCGACCAGGTGCGGGCGTTTCCGCGCTACCAACAACGTGCAGGTCTCGCCGATGATCCACTCGGTCGTCACCGGCCACGCGCGGCCTCGTTGCGACCCGAGCCAGTGACTCGCCTTCAAGTGCGCCGGGTCGCGCGCATCCATCAAAGCGAAGAAGCCACTCGTATCCAGCAGGACTTCACTGGCCATAAATCGCCGCGTCCATTTCGGCGTTGGTCAGCGGACCGAGCGGCTCAGCTAATTCGTGAAGGCGGAACACCGGGTCGTCCGGCGATATTTCCGCGTGAGGTTTAAGGGGCACGATTCTGGCCAGGGGCTTGCCCCGATAGGTCAAGGTGAGCGAGCGCCCGGCTTTTGCCGCCTGAAGGACCCGGCCAAACTGAAAACGCATTTCATGCGTCGAGATGCTTCCCCGGCTGGATGGCTTCTTCACTATCTTCATAATGTCTATTATTATGTTGGGCACGCCCAAGTCAAGCGTGGAGAACGTGATCCGCTGGATCGACCGGCCCTGCCTGGTGCCATTCCTTCCCGGCCTCGCCCAGCCAGACCGGGAGGCCTTTCGCGCGAGCGGATGGTCCAAGCCGCCGCACAACCCGAGATGCCGTCATTCACACCACCCGCTTCGTGGCCGGAAGTGAACTGCCCACGACGAACACAGCTCCAGTTCCCATCTCCGGTTTGACCCGCCTCGATGCTTTCTAACCGGGCCATCTCGGCTCAAATCCAACTCGACGGAGGGTTTGGGGGCACGCCGGGACAAGCGAGGCCGCAAACGAGAAGCCAGGGGCCGCAATCGTCTCCTCGCGCTGAACCGTGCAGAAGAGTATTCTCAATTTGCTTGCCACACGCCCCGGTTTCTTGTGTAAGTGCCAAGTGCTTTGACGGACAATTACTTCCGTTAGCAGCAGTTCAGAGGGTGGAAAGGTTTCTGGAACCCGCCCCTGTGGTCAAGCCGAAGGCCGATGATAACGTTTGAACAACTATTCGAGGCGGCGACGGGGCACGCGCCATACGACTACCAGCGACGGCTGGCGGGCGGCGACGAGGGCTGCCTCTGCGAATCGCAACTCATCAACATCCCGACCGGCCTCGGCAAGACAGCCGCCGTCGTCCTCGCCTGGCTCTGGAACCGCATTCAAATCGGGAATCCGAAATCGGAAATCGCAACTCCAGAGTGGCCCCGCCGCCTCGTCTATTGTCTATTGCCTGCCGATGCGAACGCTGGGCGCAGGTGGTTTATGACCTCAGCGGAATCACAACCGGCGCCAGGAATGCCACCAAAACTAAACCCGGAAGAGGAGAAGCTGGTTGCGGACCTTGTGGCCAATGGCCTGAGCATCCAGGACAAATTCCGCCCTGAACCGCTCTACAAGCATACGGGCAAAGGTCATTACGAGAGCGGCACGGCGGAGGGAATCCACAACTCATCTCAGGAGATTCCGCTCAGTGAAATGAACGCTAACATCAAAAACCGCTTCCAATCGTGACACTCGACGAATGATACTCACTGTTCAATCTGCCGTCGCCGCCTTCGGAGCCAAAGCCAAAGCCAAGCTGGCCAATCCAGGCGCGCAGGGCGAACCGGAGGACCAACTCCGCGCGCCATTCGAGCAGTTGCTCACGGACTTGGCGGAGCTTTCCAGCTTCCCCAAGACCGCTGTCGCTGCCGTGGGCGAATCCTCTGTCAGCGACTTGAAGACGCGCCCCGACTACGCCGTTACCGTTCACAAGGCGCTGGTGGGATTCATTGAATTGAAAGCGCCGGGCAAGGGCGCCGATCCACGGAAGTTCAAAGACCCGCATGACAAAGCGCAGTGGGAGAAACTCCACTCGCTTCCCAATCTGATCTACACGGATGGGAATGCGTTCAGCCTTTGGCAGGACGGGGAGTTGGTGGATTCGGTGCTCACGCTGATCGGAGACATCGAATCGTCGGGCAACAAACTTCAAGCGCCGCCGGGCCTGTTGAGCCTGTTCGAGAGATTCTTCCGTTGGGAACCCATTCCGCCGCGCAACGCCAAAGAACTGGCTCGCGTCAGCGCCCGCCTCTGCCGGTTGTTGCGGGATGAAGTGACCGAGCAACTGGCTTTGAAAAGTGCAGCGCTCACTTCGCTGGCGACGGATTGGCGCAAGCTTCTCTTCCCCGAGGCGAACGACAAGACCTTCGCCGACGGCTACGCCCAGGCCGTGACGTTCGGATTGCTGATGGCCCGCGCGAAAGATATCAAGCTCGCCACCGGTTTTGAACAAGTCTCCCGCGAACTCGCCCACACCAGTTCACTGATCGGCGCGGCGCTCCGGCTCCTCACCGACAACGCGGAGAACCAAGCCACGCTCAAGACCTCGCTCGGAACACTCACGCGCGTGCTCGACGCCGTTCATTGGCCGACCATCAGCAAGGGCCGGCCCGAAACGTGGCTCTATTTCTACGAGGACTTCCTGGAGGTCTATGATAACGCGCTGCGCAAACTGACCGGCTCCTATTTCACCGCGCCGGAAGTTGTCGGCCCCATGGTCCGGCTGGTGGATGAAGTGTTGCGGAGTTCGCGGTTCGGGCAACATGCCGGGCTGGCCTCGCCGGCGGTGACCGTGGCTGACCCCGCCACGGGCACTGGCACCTACGTTCTGGCCGTGTTGCGGCGGATTGCCGAAACCGTCCAGGCGGATGAAGGCGCAGGTGCCGTGCAACAGGCGATCACCGCCGCCGTGAGCCGGATCATTGCCTTCGAGATGCAACTGGGTCCGTTCGCCGTCGCGCAGTTGCGCATCCTCGCCGAAATCGTGGACATCACCGGCTCCGCACCAAAGACGCCCGCGCGGATGTTCGTCACCAACACCCTCGGCAATCCGGAGGACGACGAGGGCTGGATTCCCGGCATCCTCGCGCCGATTGCCCAGTCGCGGCGGGACGCGAACAAGATCAA
>CAIWJG010000546.1 GCA_903912925.1 uncultured Verrucomicrobia subdivision 3 bacterium
AGGGCACGCGACCTACAGCAGGGGTGCGCGCTTGTAGGCCGCGTGCCCTCACGCGGCGCACTGTTGGCGTTTCCATCGGAGTATGAGATATCCGGGCTAAGAGCCTTCCCGAATAGACGCCAACTTCGCAGACACGGCCTTGGAATCGCTCGCGACCGGCACCTTGACCTGCCACTTCGCCCCCGGCTCAAGTGCCGGCCGAAAAGCCCGGGCAACCTCCACCTGCTGTCCCCCGGCGTCGAGCAGATCGAATTCCACGGTGACTTGCGAGCGGCGACGATTCGAGTTGTTCACCACCGTGCCCGCAGCGAAAAGCCCATTCCCACCGTCCCCCTTTTCCAGCGTAATGGCCGACACTTCAAAGCCCGCCGGCACCGCCACATCGTTCGTCCCGACCGCACCAGCAGCGCGGTCTCTTTGGCGTGCGGCCAGCCTCTCGTAATGCCTCAGCCCCACCAGCGTCACGATCAGCCCCACGACCAAAATCCCCGCCGTGATGCTGGTCGCGATTCAGGTAAAACTCAGTATTAAGAAGGTCAGCGCAAGAAATACAACGATGATCGCGCATAGCAACGCGATGAAGCCACGGGAGCAATGAGGCAGCTTAATCGTTTCACCACACAATGGGCACGGCGCCCGCTGACCAGCCAGCTCAGGGGGATACCCCAGCTCACCTCGGCACTTTGGGCATGTGTACCGAGTCTGCCGTGCCTGCCGTGCTGCCTCGGCAGCTAGCTCTGCGAGCTCAGCAGCAGCTACTTGCTCTCGCTGGACGGCAGCGAATTCCTCTTTGCGTTGTGCGGCAGCCAGCTTGTGTCCTTGGGCCTCAGCCAGCTCTAGCCACATTAGAGCAGCCTCCCTGTTTTGGGGCACGCCTACCCCGGAGCTAAAACTGAGGCCCAGGCTATACTGAGCCTCGGCGTAATCTTGCAAAGCGGCTTTGCAGTAGTACTTTACCGCTTCTCTATAATCCTTCGCAACACCCTGGCCGTTGTGGTAGCAAACCCCGAGGCTGAATTGAGCCCCTGCGTGGTTCTGCTCGGCAGCCTTGTGATACCATTTCGCCGCCTCGGCATAATCGTTTGGCCCACCTTCGTTTGGCACACCTTCACCGTTGTAGCAGCAGTTGGCTAAGTTGAACTGAGCCTCGGCGTAATCTTGCTCGGCGGCCTTGCGGTACCACTTGACCGCCGCTGGATGATTCTTAGGCACACCTTGGCCGGTCCAATAGCAGCCACCCAGCTTGAATTGAGCGCGGGCATCGTTCTGCTCAGCGGCTTTAAGGTACCATTTCGTTGCCTCGGCATAATCGTTTGGCACGCCCTGGCCGTTGTAATAGCAATTGCCCAGGTCCAATTGGGCTCCAGCGTCGTTCTGTTCGGCTGCTTTGCGGTACCACCTCACCGCCTCGGCATAATCCTTCCGTACGTCGATGCCCCTGTAGTAGCAGCCTCCCAGGTTGTATTGCGCCAAAGCGTGATTCTGCTCCGCAGCTTTGCGATACCACTTCACTGCCTCGGCATAATCCTGCGTAGCACCTTTGCCGTCAAAACAGCAGACACCGAGACTGAATTGAGCTTCTCTGTCATTTTGCTCGGCAGCCTTGCGAAACAACTTCACCGCCGCTGTATAATCCTGCGCGACACCTTGTCCGCTGTAGTAGCAGCTGCCCAGATTGAATTGGGCCTCTGCGTGATTCTGTTCGGCAGCCTTGCGATACCAATTCACCGCTTCGGCATAATCTTTCGCAACACCTTGACCGTTGTAGTAGCAGTTGGCCAGATTGACTTGAGCCTTCGCGTGATGCTGCTCAGCGGCCCTGCGATACCACTTCAGCGCCTCCACACAATCCTGCGCCACGCCCAGGCTGAAGCAGTAACAGTTACCCAGTTCAAGCTGAGCCTTCGCATGATTCTGTTCGGCAGCCTTCCGATACCACTTCACGGCCTCCGCACAATCCCTCGGCACGCCTTGCCCCTGAAAGTACCGGTTGCCGGTTCTGTACTCCGCTTCAGGATCACCCATTTCTGCGAAGCGTCGGATGTCCTCCGGCACCGCTGCACCAGTCAGCATTGTTAGAGCGGGCAGTTCCCTTCCACAGTAGCGGCATACAAGCGCCTCTCGCTGAATAAGCTCCGCGCAAAAGGGGCACTTCTTCCTCTCGCTGTCAGACGATGATCCAGCAACGCTTTGCTCCTGTTTGCTCTGCCTTGGCAATTCATGACCACAGCTTTTGCAGACGATAGCACCTTCAGGAACCCCGCACTGGCAGGCCGGGCACTTGCGCGGGTAATCGAGAAGGACAGCGATAATCCAGCCGATAGGGCCGAGTAGCGCGCCGCACGCGAACCCTGCGCCTCCGTTGCCTTTGGCCGAGCCGATGATAGCGCCAACAATACCACCGACCACCACCCAGAGAAATATCCAGACCATTAAGCTGTCATCCATAGTTACCTCGAAAGTAGAACATCACAGCGCGGCTCCAACACGGCGACTATGCGCCTCTGCCGGGGGAGTGCTAAGCCTGATTCTGCACCCGCGAATCCGTAGCAAGTCTGCCTGCTCATTGAACGTTTCATTGTCGAGTGAGCAAGCGGAAGAGCAGGGCGGCAACAAAGACCACGAGGCAGATGATCGCGGGAACTTTGAAGCCGGGACGCAACCCCGACCACGCCTCCTTGGTTGCGGAACCAAGGCCATCGTAATACATCATAAGGGCATCTTTAACCAAGTCTCGGCCCGATAGTTTTGTCCGCTGCGCCTTACTATGCATCCCTTCCCTGAATTCGGTAGCCATCTCAATCCTGAATCGCCCGTGAAGTTTGAATGCTGCCTCAACCGCCCGGATAGTAACAACTACTTGGAAGGCAGCCCAGACCACCCACATAATCCTGCGGTCGGGGCTCGGCGGCGTGTTGGCCAAGATTGGACCTGGCGCGAAGGCCACCGCGATCAGACCTAGACTCGACCACGCCAGCGCCAGGATGGCGGCAACCCTGCTGTTAAACAGGCGCAGCAAAAACGCCAGCACGAGGCTCACGGGAACGTAAGCAAGAAAGGTCTTGTCCAGAGCGAGTCCAATAACGATGTCCAGCGCGGCGATTAGGAAGTAAAGCCCTGCCGTTCCACGAACCCAGTTCAGGGCATCTTCCCGGGTCTTGATGCGCACAAAGAGCTGGGCCAGGCCTTTCCCCCGCTTGCCCGTGGCTAGCGGTGTAAGCAGGGTGGAGGGTTGGCCGGGCGGTGGGCTTGGTTGAAGCAAGGGGGGGCATTCGCTTGCAGGCAGCCAGGTTGTCAGTCCCTCGCGCCAGACCAACGCGTCCGGAGGCAGCGTGCCGGAGGTCAGCAACCCTCGCAACTGATCTTCCGAAACAGGGCCACCTGTGCTGTCTCCCTGCGCGTAGAACCAATTGCCGTTCATGTCAGTTTTGGAAAGGTCCACACGCAGACCGCACCCAGGACAATCGGCCCACCCCTTGAAAGGGACGTGTTCAATCTTCACGCCGCAACCGGGGCAGGTAGTCTTGACATAGACCGGCTCTTCCGCAGGCGTGGCTGGCGGCGAAGCGGAGGGACGTTGCTCCGTTGGCAGAGATTGTTCAACCATCGGGATGGTCTCGTGAGCTTCAGCAAGTGTGTCACTTGAGCTTACAGCAGGTGCCGTGGGGGCCTGCGGTCGCAGGCGAGGGCTCTGGTCCGCCTGCTGAGGAGCGCTTCCCCTTGGGACTGGCGTGTGACCGAAGTTCTTGTGCGTGGGACTGCCATCGGAACCACCAGCGTAGATTGTTGCAGCGGGCAGGTCACTTCCACAGTATCGGCATTTAATCGCCTCTCGCAGAATAAATTCCGCGCAGAAGGGGCACTTTTTTCTCTCTGAATCGGAGGGCGGCGTGGGAGGAGTCTCCTCCGGTTTGTCCCGCTTTTGCAGGTCACGACCGCAGCCCTTGCAGACGGCGGCGCCTTCAGGAACCCCACACTGGCAGTCCGGGCACTTGCGCGGGTAGTCGAGAAGGACTGCTATAATCCAGCCTATCGGGCCAAGCAGGCACCCTAGCGCGAACCCGTTTCCCCCATTACCTTTGGCTGAGCCGATGACAGCGCCAACAAGGCCACCGACCACCAACCAGACAAATATCCAAACCATTAAGTTGTCATCCATAGCTACCTCGAAAGTAGAACAGCACAGCGCGACTCCAACGCGGCGACTATGCGCCTCTGTCGGGGGGAGTGCCAAGCCTGATTTTGAGGCTCGCCAGCGTGCGCCGCTTCGCTCTAGTCGCACGTTGATCGCACTCCGCAGGCGAAGGGCGGCCCAAAGCGCCGAAACGACCGCCAAAGGCGGAAACGGCCCCGAAACTTCGCGCACAGTTGACCTGGGAAGCGTTTTGATCCCGTGGCCTCTGTCCTGAACATGGGGGAGAATCAGAGCGGGGGCACCTCGCCAAAAGCAAAAAGTGCAGCCAGTGAATTGCTGCGTCCGATGGCCGAGCCTGCCTGTTGGGGAATTAGAGGTGTCTAGCGGAAGAATAGAGGAACAATAGAGAGTATCGCGCTAGCCCCTGGCTATTCGCTCGATGTTCTGCCCTTATCCCCAGGCGGCCCCCGCCACTACGCATTCACTTAGTATCTGGGCGGCATTCTCTTGTGGCGCAGGCCTCCAAACCTGCTATTGCCAGCTCAATCCTTCGCCCTGCCGCTTATGGCACGCTTTCCTTATGGCCTTGCTCTGTGGCACAGCTCCGATATACTAGACCCATGACTCAAGCGGTTGCTCAGATTCTAAGCGAGGTCGAGCGGCTCTCCCACGCCGAGCAGTCGGAGTTGCGCCATCGTATCTGCGAGCGCGTGCCTATGTTGGACGACCTGACCGACGAGGATTTTGCCGCGCTGGCTGCGGCCTCCTTCCGCGCACTGGACGAGGAGGAGACAGCAGGTGCCTGAGCGGGGAGAGGTATGGCAGGTGGATTTCGGCATCACGCAGAAAGTTCGCCCCGCCTTGGTCATCAGCATGCCATACGCCGACTGCGACCGCGCACTGATCGGTGTCGTCCCACACACGACTGCCACACGTGGTTCGCAGTTCGAGATCTCCATCCCCACTCGCTGGCTGTCCGAGGGCGCGTTCCTCGTTCAGGGCATTCAGGCAGTCCCTCCAAAGTATTTCCTGCGCCGACTGGGCAAACTAACGGCGGAGCAGATGCTTCTCGTCGAAGGGGTGTTTCTTCGGTGGCTGGCCATTTCCGTCAAGTAGCCGCCCCGCTTCGACATGCGGGTCCGCATCAGGCGGTTCCGGTTAGATTAGCGGCGGCAGGATTAGACTTCGGATTCTGCCTGCCGTAATGCATCTCGATCTACCGTCGCCGAATGCTGGGCACGCCGCGAGCCGCCGACTATCCAGTGCTCGCTAGGCAATGCTGGTTCCGGCCATCCGCCAGTAACCGCCCCTGCATGCCGAGCAAAACGCAGGCCCTGGCGCGCCAGTTCCCTGGTCAGCATGTCCAACTTGATGGTGGGCGGCAGCAGCGGGAGTGGTCCCCCCGCGAGGTCGGTCGCGTTGTGCGCTTGATTTGCACCGGATCGGCATGGCAGACTCGGCGCAGCTTATTGCTATGAATGCACTTCTCAAACTCTCTCCTGCGTTATTGTCCATGCTCATCTTTGCCTCCGGGGCGCCGGTCTTGGCCGCGCCCGGCCACGCGGAGGACTCGTCGCGTGTAAAGGCGCTGTTCAAGAACCCGCCGCGCGAATACAGCACCGGCCCGCTGTGGGTCTGGAATGACCTGCTAACCGAACAGCAAATCCGCGACACGCTCCGCGACCTGGCCGCCCAGAAGGTGAAACAGGTCTGGGTCCACCCGCGCCCCGGACTCATGACGCCCTACCTCTCGAACGACTGGTTCCGGCTCTGGAAGGTCGCGCTCAATGAAGCCGAACGCTTGGATATGAACGTCTGGATCTACGACGAGAACTCGTATCCCTCCGGCTTCGCGGGCGGCTGGGTGCCCGAGCTGATGCCAGAATCCCGTGGCCGCGGCCTGACTCTTCGCGAGACCCAATCCGCGCCGAAATGGTCCGAGGACGTGGTAGCCGTCTATCGCCTCGACGGCGACGCCTGCGAGAACCTCACAGCGAAGGTCAAAGCCGGCGAGGTGCTGCCGGAGGCGCGCTACATGGTGGCCACGGAGGTGCGCGCGAAGAACTCGCCCTGGCATGGCAACCGGTGTTACGTGAATCTGCTCTCGCCCGGCGTGACGGAGAAGTTCCTGGAAGTGACCATGGAACCCTACCGACGCGAGATCGGAAAGCAGTTCGGCAAGCGTGTGCCCGGCGTCTTCACCGATGAGCCGAACATTCACCCTGCGGGCGATCTGCCGTGGAGTGAAATCCTGGCCCAGGAGTTTCAGAAGCGCTGGGGCTACAGCCTCCTCGACCACCTGCCGAGCTTGAAGCGGCCTATCGGCGACTGGCGCAAGGTCCGGCATAACTACTACGAGGTCTTGAACGAGCAGTTCATCGAGCATTGGGCCAAACCAAACTACGATTACTGCGTGACGAACCACCTGGAATGGACCGGCCATTACTGGGACCACGAATGGCCCAACTGCACCGGAGTGCCGGACAACATGGCGATGAATGCCTGGCACCAGCGGCCCTCGATTGATTGCCTGATGAACCAATATCAGGAAAACACTCACGCCCAGTTCGGCAACGCCCGCATGCCCAAGGAGGTGTCCAGCATCGCCAACCAGCTTGGCATGAAGCGCACGCTCGTCGAGCTCTACGGCGCGGGCGGCTGGGACCTCCGGTTCGAGGACATGAAGCGCATCGGCGACTGGCTGGAAGTGCTGGGCATCAACACGCTCAATCAGCATCTGTCCTATGTGACCATCCGCGGCGCCCGCAAGCGCGATCATCCCCAGTCCTTCTCCTACCATGAGCCGTGGTGGGACGCCTATCACATCTCGGCGGAATACTTCGCCCGCGTCTCGATGGCGCTCTCCCAAGGGGAGCAGATCAACCGGGTGCTCGTGCTCGAACCGACCACCACCGCCTGGATGTATCAAGGCGACGGCGCAAAGCTCAAAGAGTTGGGGGATTCCTTCTTCAAGCTACTGATGGCCCTCGAAGCAGCGCAAATCGAATATGACATTGGCGACGAGGATGTGATCGCCCGCCACGGCTCGGTGGAGGGTAAGCAGTTGCGAGTCGGCAATCGGATCTACCGGCAGGTGCTTCTGCCGCCCTTGATTGAAAACATTAACACCAAGACCAAGGCTTTCCTGGATCAGGTGAACGTGGCGGTCACCGGCACTAAGCCGGAGCGGGTGGACGGTGCCGCCCCCCAATCCTCCGCCAGCTCGCAGGCTGCCCTTCCCGCAGATTGGATGCTTAAGGCCAACACCATCATCGCCGACCTCCAGTCCGACCAAAAGAAAGACGGCTTCGCGATCGAGCGCGCCGCTGGCGACCAGGGCATCCTGTTCCATCACCTCCGCCAGCTTGCTGACGGCCAGATTCTCTTCCTCGTCAACTCGAGCATTGAGCATCCGTCCCGCGGGGTGGTGCTTTCCAACCTGCGTGGCGTCGAGTGTTGGGACCTCTATACCGGGAAGGTTAAACCATATCCCTCTGCGAAGCTCGAAGGCGGCATCTCCGCCAAGTTCGACCTGCCGCCCTCCGGGAGCCTGCTGCTGTTCCTGTCGCCGAAAGCGATCGAAGGCGAGTTCCCACAAGAGACCGTCACCACGCTCGCCACCACCGTGCCGGTGAAGGTCAGCCGCCTCGAACCCAATGTGCTGACGCTCGATTACGTGGATGTGACCGCCGGCGGCGAGACCAAGCAGGACATTTACTTCTACCAGGCCAACCAGTTCTCCTGGCAGAAAAACGGCATGGAGCGCAACCCCTGGGACAGCGCGGTGCAGTTCAAAGACGAGCTAATCAAGAAGACCTTCCCTGCTGGCAGCGGCTTCTCGGCGAGCTACAAGTTCACCATCGAGAGCGCCGTGCCCAAGAACCTCTGCATCGTCATCGAGCGCCCCGACCTCTACACCATCACCTGCAACGGCCAGCCGGTGAAAGCCACCCCCAACAAATGGTGGCTGGATAAGGTATTCGGCCGAATTGACATCGCCTCCGCCGCCCGGACGGGCGAGAACGTCGTCACCATCAAAGCCAGCCCGTTCACGATGTATCACGAACTGGAGCCGGCTTACCTGCTGGGCGACTTCGCGCTGAAACCAGCCGACAAGGGTTTCGTCGTCATCCCGTGTCCCGCAAGCGGCAGCGGCCTGACTTCGAGCCGCACCGGCTGGAACCTCCAAGGCCACCCGTTCTATAGCGCAGGCGTTTCCTACCGGGAGCGTTTCGATGTAGAGAAGCGCACGGGGCGATTCGTTGTTTCGCTGCCCAACTGGTGCGGTAGCGTCGCCAAGGTAGCCGTCAATGGCAAACCGGCCGGCTTCATTGACGCACCCCCCTGGGAATGTGACGTGACCAAGTGGGTCAAGCGCGGACAGAACGAAGTGGAGGTCACCGTGATTGGCACCTTGAAGAACACGCTCGGGCCGCACCACGGCAAGCCCGCACTCGGCTCAGCCTGGCCCGGCGGTTTTCAGAAGGGCCCCAACCCCGGCCCGCCGCCCGGCGCTCAGTACAGCACGGTAGCCTACGGCCTCTTCGAGCCGTTCGTATTGAAGCAAGCGATCACCAGCAATACAGCCCGCTAAACACGCCAGGGCGTATGCATGAAGCGCCGGAAGGAGCGCGGACATTCCTGTCCGCCGGTGTTCCCCAGCACCCACGAGGCGGACAG
>CAIWJG010000547.1 GCA_903912925.1 uncultured Verrucomicrobia subdivision 3 bacterium
GGGCTGCCATCGCCATCGCATAATGAGAATTGCTGCAGGGTAGCCTCGCGGACTCGGTTGCTGGGCTGGAGGACACAATCCCTTTGGGATTGCAGAACCATCGGACGCTCCGTCGCTCCATACGGCACTGGCCTCGCACGGAATATCCGAAAGGCATTAAGGCTAGAGGCGATCGAGCGGGCTTTTGACGCCCAGACCCGGCTTGCGCATGACGTGCGTATAAATCTGGGTCGTAGTGACCTCCTCGTGGCCGAGGAGTTCTTGCACGGTCCGGATGTCCGTTCCGTGCTCCAGCAGATGCGTCGCAAACGAATGCCGCAGCACGTGAGGTGTGACCTTCTTGTTGAGCTTGGCCTGGCGCGCCCCCTGCCGGACGAAATGCTGGAAGGTCTGGTCCAGCACATGATGCCGCCGCCGCAGGCCTGAGCGCGGGTCATTCATCAGCTCGCGCGAGGGCCAGAACCACTGCCACTCCCAGGCCTCACCCGCCTTGGGCCATTTGCGCTCCAGTCCTTCGGGCAGCCAGACGCCGGGCAGAGCCCGCTCGCGGTCACGCGCGTGCAGGCGGCGCAGCCGTTCCCGGTGCGCGGCCAGCTTCTCGAGCAACTGCTCGGGCAGCACCGTCACCCGGTCCTTATCGCCTTTGCCGCCCCGCACCACGACCTGGTGCCGGTCCAGGTCCACATCCTTGACCCGCAGGCGCAGCAGTTCGGTCAGGCGCAGGCCGCTGCCGTAGGCCAGCTCGGCCATGAGCTTGGGCACCCCGTCCATGGCGTCGAAGAGCCGTGCGCACTCCTCCCCGCTCAAGACCACCGGCACCCGGAGGTGGGGCCGGGCCCGGGTGAACTCACCGAAGTCACCCAGTTGCTTGCCCTCGACTTCGCGCAGCAGGAAGACCACGGCGTTGAGGGCCTGTTTCTGCGCTGCCGCGCCCACCCGCTCGGTGGTGGCCAGGTGGCTGAGGAAGTCGCGCACGTCCTGTTCGTTGGCCGATTCTACTGGCCGCTCCCCCAGGAACCGGGCCAGCCGCCAGGCCCAGCCGCGGTAGGTCTGCTCGGTCCGCCACGCCAGGTGGCGCACGCGCAGAGTGGTCACCAGGCGGCGTTCCCAGGGGGTCTGACCCAGGTCCGCCCGGCCCAGAGGGGGCACGCCGGTCAGCCCTGCCGTCCGCTGGTCGCGCCGGCAACGGAACAGCCAGTTCAGCGCGTCCTTCCACTCCTGCAACTGCGCGGGACCGGGCGCCCGCTCCAGCCGCTGCAGTTCCATATACTCCCGGGCCAGCTCCACCGTCACCCGCGCCGGCGCCGCGGGTGTGCTGGGGGTGCCCCGGCCCTCCGCTCGCTTCCGGCAGAACTGCTCTAAGCTGGCCCCGTGAAAGAGCGACTGGAGTTAGTGATTCTGCCGAAGAACCCCCTCTTTTCATGAGAAAAACACCCTCACCAAAGAAAGTGTCGAATGAGTGTGGGAACGTGTAGCCCAGGGCCAATTCCGCTCGTTTGCGGGGCGTCACCATAACCGATGGCGAGAATCGCGAATGTCGGTTGACAAGGGGGTTTTTCAGCACAATCGTTAGTGTTTAATGTGTCGTTGGCCACAAACAATTATCTATGAAAGAGCTATTCCTCGGACTCTACGCTACGCGCGTTTACCTGCCGTTTTCATCATTCTCTCGCCGCTGGCGAAGGGTTTCCCGCCGCATCAGAGGCAAGCAGACCGGTTCCCTTCAAGCAACAAGACTTCCTGAAGTTTGTTGGACGCATTGCGTAGAAGTCTCCGTGCCTCGGATCTGGGAGCACAAGAAAGAGAACGGGAACGTGCGCATCAGCGAGTTGGCCATTCTCTCGGCGTTCGCTGCGAGTTGCAGAGAGGGTTCAACCCTCTTCGAAATAGGCACTTTCGACGGGAGGACAACTCTGAATCTTGCCCTCAACGCACCAGCGACATGCCGTATTTGCACTCTCGACCTGCCTCCGGACCAGGCGACGAAGTATCCGTTGGCCGGCGGGGAACGTCACATGGTCGAGAAGTCGGCTCCGGGTTCCCGCTACGAGCAGTATCGCAGCAGGCTCCCGGCGGCGATTTCCCGAATTCATCAGCTGCTAGGGGACTCTGCGACGTTCGACTATTCGCGATATAACGGTTCATGCTCGTTGGTGTTCGTTGACGGCTCTCATGCCTATGATTACGCATTGTCCGACACTCGAGCGGCCATGACCATCGGTGAAGCCGGGGGGATTATTGTCTGGCACGACTACGGGATATGGGAAGGAGTTACCAACGCATTGGATGAGCTGGAGCAGCGCGAGCATTTTGGATTTCGCAATATTCGAGGCACGAGTCTAGTTATCTGGACGAAGAAATAAGAAAGCCTAACAACTGCGTGCAAGCGACGCCGGGTTACGCCTTCTCTGATTTCCTGGGCCACGTGCCCGGAGCGCTTGACGCAAGGCTGGGGGGCGACCGCCAAAGCTCACCAGCCCCAGCGGGGCGACATGTTTATAGCCCGCCCCAACCGAAATCTCCGCAAGCCCCGTAGGGGCGGCATGGTGTCATCTCGCACAGGTCA
>CAIWJG010000548.1 GCA_903912925.1 uncultured Verrucomicrobia subdivision 3 bacterium
CAGCAATTCTCATTATGGACGAGATGGGGACGCCGGGTGAGGGCACCCGACCTACAAGCGGGCGGTTTTGCGGGGGATGTAGGCCGGGTGCCCTCACCCGGCGGGGGGTGACAAGGCCATAATGAGAATTGCTGCCTGTTTGGGGCCTTTAATCGAGCGGTCCTGGTCCCGAGGTCAGTTGGAAAGGAAAGGATGAGTCGGCTGGAGCTATGACCTGTCTTGAACCACTCGCGTTGAAGCCGGGCGTTGAGGATCGTCCCGCGATTGCTCGCGAACGGGCGCAAATTGCGCGCGGGCTGCTCACGCGCTGCCATTTTTGCGCGCATCATTGCGGGGTTAATCGGCTGGCCGGCGAGCGGGGCCCTTGTCATGCCGGTGCGGAGACCCGCTGCTTTTCCGCGCAGGTCGAGGTTTCCGATGAGTTGGAGATCATTCCCTGCTTCGCCGTGGCCCTGGGCGGGTGCGATCTGCGTTGCGATTTCTGCATCACCGGCGTATCGAGCTGGAATGCGGCCGTGGGCGCGAGCTTCGATGCGCGGGCGGTGGCAGCCCGGGCCAAGCAGGCCTTGGAGGCTGGCGCCCGGACCGTCATGCTGTTGGGCGGCGAGCCGACGATTCATTTGCCGGCGGCGCTGGCGTTTGTGGCGGAGATGCCCGCGACCGCGGAGCTGGTTTGGAAGACGAATGCGCACGGCTCGGAGGATGCGCGGGCGTTGCTGGCGGGCATGTTCAATACCTGGGTAGCGGATTTCAAGTTCGGCAACGACGCCTGCGCCGAACGTCTGGCGCGGGTTCCTGATTACGTGCGCGTGGTCCAGGAAAACCTGCTTTGGGCTAACGAAGACAGCCGGTTGATCGTGCGGCACCTGTTGATGCCCGGCCATGTGGAGTGTTGCTGGAAGCCGGTGGCGCAGTGGTTGGCCGCCGAATTGCCCGGGGTCAAGGTGAACCTGCGCTTCGGCTTTTGGCCGGCCTGGCACTCTCGGAGGCATCCGGAGCTGCGCCAGCCGCCGTCTGCTGAGGAATGCGCACAGGCGCGCCGGATCGCGCGTGGTCTGTCCCTAAGATTGATAGATTAGCGAAGCAGTAATGAGCGCGAACCATTCAGAACTGTTGCTCTTGAGTAGCATCGAACGTGAGTTCGATCATTATAAAAAGCAGCAATGAGCACGAACCATTCAGAACTGTTGCTCTTGCCGGATGGCCGAATCCTGGTCCACAATCTCACCCCGGCTATGGCGGCTCTGTTGCACCAACTCGATCCGGAAGACCGGCGCATGATAAGACGCGCCATTGTGACGCCGAACCGCGGGCGCAAGAGCCGCACGCAACCGCAACCCCGCCCTGTCACTCATAACCCGTGAACTTCCAGACTGAACTTGAAACCCTCATCCGGGCGCGCTATCCGATTCTCTACATCATTTCGAGCGAAGAGATGCGGGTGCAGAACGTGGTGGAGGAAATCGCCAGGAAGCGCCAGAAGAAAGCCTTCGAGTGGAGCTACAGCACCGGCATTGTCCCCGTCGGCACCTCCATCCAATCCCAGAAGCACCGCAATGCCGCTACCAAGGATCCCTTGGCCGCACTGGACCAGGTCATCGAACAAGTGGAGCCCGCCATCTTTATCTTCAAAGACTTCCACCCGTTTCTGACCAAGAACAACTTTGCGATCGTCCGCAAGCTCAAGGAAATCGCGCTGCACCTTAAGAACAGCTTCAAGACCATTGTCTTGATTTCTCCGGTAATGGAAATACCGACCGAGCTGGAGAAGGAAATGACGGTGCTAAACTACCCGCTGCCGTCGCGCGAAGACCTGAGCGAACTGCTGGACAAAATCATCACCGACGTGAAGCAGTTCAAACAGGTGATCATTGACCTGGACGATACCGGGCGCGAGCGCTTGTTGCAGGCGGCCCTGGGCCTGACGCTGGGCGAGGCGGAGAATGTCTTTGCCAAGATTATCGTCAAGGATGAGCGGCTGAGCGGCGACGACGTGAACGAGGTATTTGCCGAGAAGCAGCAAATTATCCGGAAGAGCGGCCTGCTCGAGTATTACGCGACGAGCGAGGGCTTTGCCAGTGTCGGCGGGCTCACGGTGCTCAAGGAGTGGCTGAGCAAGCGCGCCCTGGCGTTCTCGAAGGAGGCCCGCGCCTTTGGTCTGCCGGCCCCGAAAGGCATCCTGATGCTCGGCGTGCAAGGCTGCGGCAAGAGCCTGTGCGCCAAGGCCGTCTCCACGCAATGGCAGTTGCCGCTGCTCCGCTTCGACATGGGGCGCATGTTCGGCAGCCTCGTGGGCTCGTCGGAAGAAAACGTGCGCCGGGCCATCGCGGTGGCGGAATCCGTCGCGCCCGCCATCCTGTGGGTGGACGAGATTGACAAGGCATTCGCTGGCTCGCAGGGTTCCGGGCAGACCGACGGCGGCACGACGGCGCGTGTCTTTGGAACGTTCCTGACCTGGCTTTCCGAAAAGAGCGCGCCGGTGTTCGTCGTGGCGACGGCCAACGACATCTCCCAACTGCCGCCGGAACTGCTGCGCAAAGGGCGTCTGGACGAGATTTTCTTCGTTGATTTACCGAGCCGGGACGAGCGGATGGAGGTGTTCCGCATTCACATCAACAAGCGCGGGCGCGATGCCGCCCGTTTCGACCTGGCAGCGCTGGCCGATGGCAGCCGGGACTTTAGCGGCGCAGAAATCGAAGAATCCATCAACAGCGCACTCTACGACGCCTTTTACGCGCAAGGGGAAATCACGACGGAACATGTGCTGATCGCCTTGCGCGAAACCGTCCCGTTGGCCAGAACGATGGACGAGCAAATCAACCGCCTGCGCAGTTGGGCGGAGGGCCGCGCGCGCAATGCCAGCGTGGCCCGCGCCCTTACCGGCGACGCTCAGGTGAGGCGTATGGAGTTATGAGGCGCAGCGCCCTTTGTTCCGGCATTGAACCGGGAACCGATCTTCCCGCCTCTGCATGAGCCCATTCTGGAGCAGTCTGTTCGGCCATTTGCGGGATTGCGGACGCAATGCGACCTTCTTCATGTTTGCCCTGGCGGGTTGCTTTGCCGTTGTGGCGCTGTGCATAGTCGTCTGCCAAAGCGAGCTTCTCCGGTTCGTTTTGCCCATACTGTCAGGACTCGGCCTGCTCGCGGTGGTTTGGATTTGCGTGGCAATTCGCCGGGCGCGTGTGCGCCGCCGTGAGAGACTGCTCCGTCCGTCCTTATCCGACGACGAATTGCGCGTCGCCCGCTTAAAGCTCCAGAAGCACCGGCGCTGAGTTGGAGCGCCAGGCCCCAAATTTGCAGGTTGCACGGAAAAACTCTTTTTGCGTGAGCCATCGCCGCCTGTACTGTCTAATTCCTTGAAAGAACAATTCGATTGAGGAATTTATGAGTGCAGTTTGTATTTTGGCCCCGGTGGTGATCGCTGGGTGGCCAGCCTTTAGCGCAGCAGTGATGGCTGCCGCTACGTCCCTGGGTTACCAGGTCGCCTCCGAGATGGCCAAGCCAATCGCGACCGCGGCTGAGATGGCCAAGCCAAAGGGGGCCGTGGCTGAGGAAGAACAATCAGGCTCGGTCAGCCTCGAAATCGCCCGCAGCGAAGTGGTCACTAGCCAGCTTGGCCGGGACCAGCGGATGTCCGTCACGCGCGAAGGCGTTACGGTCACCTTTTCGCGCGACGCCCGCGGCAAAGCCGCTTTGTGCGTTACAGGGTCCGGGCAGGATGATGCGACTTTGCGCGCGTTGGGTGAGGAGTTGAGCCGAGCAGTTGTCCAGCAATACGTTTATCAAAAGCTCATGGATGAAATGCGCTCGCGCGGGTTTGTGGTTGTGGAGCAGGAGACCAACGAGGACCGGTCCATCCGCCTCAAGGTTCGTCATTGGGAAGGATGATTTATGGCGCAACGCGAATTTGATATCACCATCGCCGCGGACGGCACGGTGGAACTGCACGTCAAAGGATTCAAAGGCAAGAACTGCCTCGAGGTCGTGAAGCTGTTCGAGCAAATAGTCGGGGAAGTCACCTCGACGCAGAAGACCAGCGAGTTTTATGAGCCGGAGGAGCAAGTGCGCTTTCGCCTCGAGCAGCGGCACTGAACATGAACCGTGGGTCGTCATCCTATTACCCGCCGCGCGCGCGCTGGTACAGCCCGTTGCTCCACTGGGTCGGTGAGCTGCGACGACACCTGGCGCTGGATCGCATCCGGTTGCCGACGGGCGTGCCTTTCTGCCGAGCCGTGGTGAGCCTCGTGGTGCCGGGGTCGGGATTCTATCTTCGCGGGTCTCGAATTTGGGGCCTGGCAGCGATGGGATTCTCCGCCCTGATGGCATTGGTCTTCATCGTCGGGCTGGGTTATCCGGTCGGAAATCTGGCTTTCGGCCTGCTCATTTCCACCCACGTTAGCAGCGTCCTCTATCTGTTTGAGCCCTGGTTGGCCGGCGAAAGGTTTCGCGTGAGGCTGTTATTCTCATTCGTCATGCTGGTCCTGTTGGGCGCCCTTGTTTATCTGCCGGTGCGTAACCTTATCCAGGAGCATTTGCTGATGCCGTTGCGGGTCAACGGCCGGGTCGTGATCGTGCATCGGCTGGCTAGCCCATCCTCGCTGCGACGTGGCGCCTGGATCGCCTATGCCATCTACGATTCGGGTGGACGAGGGCTATATGTGCAGGACGGATTTGGCTTGGGGCCGGTGCTGGCGCTGCCAGGAGACCGGGTGCGCATCACTAAATCGGCTTTGGAGGTAAACGGCGTTCCTGAGCCACTCCTGCCCTATATGCCTCAGGTTGGCGAGTGGATCATGCCCCCAAAACACTGGTTTGTATGGCCGGAAGTCGCTATAACTGGTCACGGCAACACGCCGACCAACGCAATTTCGGCAACTCTTTTGCAAATGGGCACCATAACAGAAGATCGGTTCGTGGGGAGACCCTTTAAGCGCTGGTTCGGGCGCAGACAACTGTAAGCATGAGCCGTTTCGTCAATCTGGAGTTGGGCAGCGAGTCCGAGGACCAATGGCAACAGCAGAAGGCCGTGGTCAAGGATGAAGGCTATTATCTCGCTCAGGCGCGGGCCGCCTTCGAGGCGGCTGACTTTGAACTGGCCCTCCGGGCGTTTTGCAAGGTTCTCGAATTCAATCCCCAGAACGTTTCCGCTTGGGCTGGGCAGGTGCGCATGCTCATCGAACTCGGCGAGTACCGTGAAGCAAAGCTCTGGGCCGACAAAGCCCTGGAACGGTTTCCGCATGAGCCTGAATTGCTCGCCGCTAAAGCGGTGGCCCTCGGACGTAGCGGCGATCTCCAGGGCGCGATGGCTTTTTCGGACGCCGCCATCGAGGAACGCGGCGACACGCCCTACGTCTGGCTCGCCCGGGGCGACGTGCTCCTGGCGCGGGATGAGGTAAGAGCGGCTTACTGTTTTGAGAAGGCGCTGCTGCTGGCGCCCGGGGACTGGTTCATCGCCTGGCTGGCCGCGCGGATTCGTTACTACTACCAACAATTTGTGCTCGCCCTCAAGCTGCTACAGCAGGCCCTCGACTTGAACCCCGCACATTTCCTCCTGTGGCTGCAGTTTGGGCAATGCCAGCAAGCCCTCGGCTTGATCGGTCCCGCCAAAAGATCCTTCGCCCAGGCTCAGCAACTCAATCCCAAATGCCACGAGGCTGGCTTCGCGCTGACCAGACTCGCTCAATCTGGTCTGGGATCTCGCCTGCGTGGCTGGTGGCGGCGATTGTTCGAGCGATGATCCGCTACCCATCCAGTCGCAAGCCGGAGTCTTACGCTACTCACGCCTTTGGGCGGGGCAACTTTCATAAGGGTCGAGAACTGGGCAATTATGCGGGGACGTTAATAGCGCCAAGCTGGAAGCTTAGCGGTCCTCCAGAATGTCCAAACTCCAGCGCCAAGCTGGAAGCTTGGCGAGACAGTCGCAAGCCGGAGGCTTGCGCTACTACCAGCTACCGATCACGAATCCTTAATCATTAATCACCCAACACCAATCCGATGAACTCCGAAAACCTCGACCGTCTCCTCTCCGCCGCCGCCGAATTCGATGCCTCGGACCTTCACCTGGTCGTCGGGGTGCCCCCCGCCTTCCGCGTCAACGGCGAAATCATCATCGCTGACGAGGACGCGCTGACGGAAGCGGAGGTCTCGCAAATTACCGACCATCTGCTCAATGAGCAGCAGAAGAAGAAATTCGAGCAGGAATGGGAGCTGTGTATTTCTCTGCTGCACCCCGCCGCCGGGCGGGTCCGCGCCACGTTCTACCGGCGCAACGGGCATCCGGAAATGAGTTTCCGCTTCTGCGGCCAGCGCATCGCCACGCGCGAAGAGCTGGGTCTGCCAGAGAAGGTTGACGATCTGGCCCGCAAACCGAACGGGCTGGTCCTGATCACCGGCCCCACCGGCGCGGGCAAGACGACCACGCTGAATTACATGGTGGACCTGATCAATAGCGAGCGCCGCTGCAAGATCGTTACCATCGAAGACCCCATCGAATTTGTGCATCAGAATAAGCGCGCTATCGTCGTGCAGCAGGAACTGCTCAGCGACGTGCGCTCATTTAACCGGGCGCTGATTCACGTGCTGCGGCAGGACCCCGACGTGATCGTGGTGGGGGAGATGCGGGACTTTGAGACGATCTCCACGGCGCTGACCGCCGCCGAGACCGGCCACCTGGTGCTGGCGACCATGCACTCGCCCAATGTCTCCCATGCGATGGAACGGATCGTCGGCGTGTTCGAGGGCAGCGCGCAGCGGCAGATCGTTCTCCAGTTGTCAAACGCGTTGCAGGGCATCATCGCGCAGGAACTTCTGCCCGCCGCCGACCGCACCCGGCGGGTGCTGGCGTATGAGCTGATCGTGGCCAATGGCGCCGTGCGGAACCTCATCCGGGAGAACCAAACCCACCAGTTGGAGAACACGATCCAGACCGGCCGCAAAGAGGGCATGACCCTTATGGACAACTGCTTGTATGACCTGTATTGCAAGTGCCTCATCACCTACGACACGGCTGTGAGCCGCGCCCGGCACCCTGATCGGATTATCCCGCAGAAGACCTGAGCCGAGACTGGGATGTATTTAATTAGAACAACCCGCCCTGCCCTTGGCCTGTTCGCCATTGCCATCCTGCTCCTCGTGATCTGCGCAGGGACGGCCTTGGCCCTGGACGAAGCCACTTATGGCGTAGCAAAGGAGCCGTGGGAGGCGGGGCTGGGCAACCATCGTGCGGTGGTGCATGTCGAGCAGAAGGCAGAGGCGGTGGTGGTTAATATTCCCTGGCGGCGGCGTGACCGCGATCCGGAGCGCAAACAGATACTGGTTGTGGACGCGGCTAGCGGTCAGGGCATTACCAATGTGGCGCGGCTACACCTTGACCGCTTCGAAGGCACGCTGGCGTTCCAGCCGCAGACGGCGCCGGGCGATTACTTCGTCTATTACCTGCCCTTCACGCCGCAGGCAGGCTTTGGCAGCTATGACCGCGATTATCTCCGGCACCAGGAGACCAAGTCCGAGTGGAAGGACCGGTTGCCCCAGAACACCGATGCACTACCGCGTGCCACAGTCGTGCGTTTGGAAGCACGGACTGACTTTGATAGCTTTTACCCGATGGAAGTGGTCGCGACGCCGGACGAGACGAAGGCACTGCTGGATCGGAGTGCGGCACCTTACTTGGTCTTCCCCGAAGACCGCCGCTTCCCGATTCACATGACCGATGAACTGCCGCTGCGCTGGGTGACGTCCGGACCAGCCGCCGAGTTTCGGGGCGAGGCGCAGCGGAATGAGTTCTATGTATTCCAGATCGGGGTCTGGGCCGCGCGGACAAATCTCGCGGGGCTGGACGTGGAGTTTAAGGGCGAGATCGCCGAGTGGCTGAACTGCTTCAACACCGGGGGCACGAACTGGGACAGCAAGCCGTTCCACAAGACCGTCAACGTGCCAGAGGGGAAGGTGCAGGCGCTGTGGATTGGTGTTGATGTGCCGCGCGGGGCCAAGCCGGGCGAGCATCGTGCGACGGTGACTATTCGTCCGACCAATGCGCCGCCCGCCAGCGTACAGGTTGTGATCAGAGTGCTCGCGGATGAGCTGGCGGACCGAGGTGACAGCGAGCCGTGGCGGCTGGCACGGCTGCGGTGGCTCGATTCCACACTGGGGATAGATGATAAGCCCACTGCCGCCTATTCGCCCCTAACCGTGTCTGCGCATTCGGTGTCTGGCAGCGGGTTCGGGGTGACCTTTGGCGAATCTCCGTCCCGGGTGTGCCAGATGCCCTCGGAACTGAGTTGGGGAGGACGAGAAATCCTTGCTGGCCAGGTCGGGCTTTTTGTTGACTGCGATGACGATTCGCACCGGTCGGCCCGGTCCAGTTTGCTCGGACCACCGCCCCCTAGTGGCACAGGCCGCGCCAGGCTTATCTCAGGGTATCGGTACCGGGACTTCGGCATAAGAAGTGATGCCACGGTCGAGTTTGACGGAACGCTCTCGTTTGTAGCCCGTCTCTCCGGCACCCGGGACTTCCAGACCAGCAACCTGCGGCTGGAGATTCCCCTGCGCCCCGAGGTGGCCACCTACTTCATGGGCATCGGCTTGCCCGCTTGCCGCACGCCGACGAACTATACCTGGCACTGGAAGGGGCCCTACAACAGCTTCTGGATCGGCAACACGCACGCCGGGTTGCACGTGAAGCTGCTCGGCAGCACCTATGAAGGCCCGATGCAAAACCTCTACCGCCCCAAGCCGTCACCGAGCTGGTTCAACGGCGGTCAGGGTGGCATCACCATCACTAACGGGCCGAAGGGCGAAGTGTTGCTCCAGGTGTTTACCGGTCCATTCGAGCTGAAGAAGGGCGAGGAGCGCACCTTCTCTTTTGCGCTGCTGGTCACACCGGTGAAGCCGCTCGACCCGGCGACGCATTTCCGCGAGCGCTATTGGCATAGCACGCACGACATTCCCGCGGACGTCAACGTCATCAACGTCCATCATGCCTCGGCGCCGAACCCGTTCATCAACTACCCGTTCCTGGCCGTGGACAACCTGCGCGAGTTCTGCCGCACGAACCAGGCCGCCGGTCGGAAGGTGAAGATCTACTACACCGTGCGCGAGCTGACCTCGCGGCTGCCCGAGCTGTGGGCCTTGCGCAGCCTCGGAGACGAGGCGTTGGCGGGCGGCCGGGGCGGGGGTTACCCGTGGCTCCGGGAACACATGGGCAAAGGATACACGACGGCGTGGTACACTGAGGTTGAGGGCGGCGTCGTGGACGCTGCCATCCTTACCAGCGGGGCGTCGCGCCTGTATAACTTCTATGTCGAGGGCATCAACTGGCTTGCTCGTAATGTGCCAATTGACGGGCTCTACCTGGACGACGTCGCTTACGATGGGACGATTCTTAAGCGGGTGCGCAAGGTGCTGGACCGCGCGCGGCCCGGGTGCCTGATTGACCTGCACTCGAACACCGGCTTCTCGATCGGGCCGGCCAATCAATACACCGAGTTCTTCCCCTACGTGAACCGGCTCTGGTTTGGCGAGGGATTCAACTACGACGCCATGTCGCCGGTGCAATGGCTCGTCGAGTGCAGTGGCATTCCTTTCGGGCTGATGGGTGACATGCTGGAAGGCGGCGGCAATCGCTGGCGCGGCATGCTCTTCGGCATGACGGCCCGGCTGCCCTGGGCGGCTTCCGAACCGCGGCCGGTATGGAAGATATGGGATGAGTTCGGCATCGGCGACTCCCGCATGGTGGGGTGGTGGGAGAAGGAGTGTCCCGTTCGCACCGGCCGCGATGACGTGCTGGCGACCGCTTACGTGAAACCGGGCAAGACGCTGGTCGCGCTGGCGAGTTGGGCGCCGGAGAAGGCCGACGTGCGTCTGCAATTTGACTGGAAGGCGCTGGGGCTGGACGCGGGCAAAGCGCGGCTGGTGGCGCCGGAGATCAAGGACTTCCAGCCGGCGAAGGAATGGCGGCTGGACGAGCCGATTACCGTGGAGGCCAAGCGCGGGTGGTTGATATACGTTGGGGAGTAGGGGATGGGGTAAATCCGAAAACCGAAACCCGAAATCCGAAGGAGGGCCGAAATCCGAAGGCCGAAGGATCTCAACATCGAACATCCAACATCCAACATCGAACACCCAATGGCGGTGGCGGCTGCCTTTCAGGTATTGGATGTTGGATGTTTCCTTCTTCGCCCTTCTTCGGTCTTCTGATTTCGGCCTTCTTTCGGATTTCGGATTTCGGTTTTCGGATCTCCGCCCCTCCGCCCCTCCGCCCCTCCGCGCCGCCCCTCCGCACCGCCGCGTGCCCTGGCATTCGCCTTTCCTTCACGTTTCACGTTTCACGTTTCACTTAAATATTTTTTGATTTTGTATTTGCACTTCTTGAAGACAGTGTTAGAACTATCGAGGTTGGGCTTATTTTTCGGGTCTGGTTGGTTGTTTTTTGAACGAGTTCCGCTTGGGCGCTTCTATTCCTCACGACCAAGTTCGCGGAGTCATAGGCAGGACGTGTCGGAATGAATGTACCCATTTTCTTAGCTGCTGCTGCAGCCAATACTGGTGAGGCGGAATTGCTTTTCATCTGGAGGCGGACTACCCCGGAGGGCAAGGCCGTCGTCTTTTGTCTGCTCATCTTCTCGATCGTAGCGTGGTCCGTGATGATCGCCAAAGCGGTGCAGATGCGCCGCGCCAAGAAGCTCAACCTGTTCTTCAACACGGAATACCGGACACAGAAGAACGTCCTCGACCTCTTTGACCGCCGGGTGCAGGTGGAAGGCTGTCCGCTCTTCACGGTGTACCAAAGCGGCAGCCTGGAGCTGGATGCGCGCCTCAAGAACCCTGACGGCAACGGACGGAAGCGGTTCGTCTCGCTCAAGGGGATGGAGCATGTGAAGCGGACCCTGGAGAACAACGTGGCCCAGGAGTCCCTCAAGCTGGAGTCCGGACTGATCCTGCTGGCGATCGCCGTGAGCGGCGCGCCGTTCCTGGGCTTGCTGGGGACGGTGTGGGGCGTGATGAGCACGTTCGGCCACATCGCGCAGCAGGGAGCGGCCACGATGGCGGCCATGGCGCCGGGCGTGTCGGCGGCGCTGCTCACCACGGTGGCCGGCCTGCTGGTGGCCATCCCCTCCATGTTTGCTTACAACTGGCTAGTACACAACCTGCGCGTCATGACGGTGGAGCTGGACAACTTCGCGCAGGAACTGGTGTCAAAGATGGAGACGGAGTACCTTGAGGACGAGTAGAATCCGGGCAAGTTACATGAGTTACATGAGTTACATCGTTACCAGGACCTGTCACGCGGGTCGCCCATGTAACCGATGCAACGGTTTAACCTTGTAACCGCCAAGGCTTGAGACCATGCGCCGCTTTTCACAACGCAGTTCGCTGGTGACGTTGAGCGACATCAACATCACGCCGCTGCTGGACCTGGCGTTCGTGCTGCTGATCATCTTCGTCATCACGACCCCGCTCCTGGACAAAGGGCTGGAGCTGAAGCTGCCGAAGGTCGATGGCCAGTCCGAGAATCGCGTCTCAAAAGAAGATGTGCGCACGGTGGAGATCACCCCGCAAGGGGCCTACGTCTTGAAAGGCCACCCCCTGCGGCTCGACCAGCTAATTAAAGAACTGACCGCCGATTTCAGCTTGAATCCCAATTTAGTGGTTTATATCCGCGCGGACGAGAACAGCCGGACCAAAGATCTGGCGGCGTTGATCAGTGGCTGTCAGCACAACGGGATCACGCGCTACTCGCTGCGGACCCAACCGCCCGAACGCCGATGAGCCGTCTTTATAAGAATTGTTTCTTCGCTTCGGGGGGGGGGCATGTCCTGCTGGCTCTGATCCTGATCGTCTGCCCGGCGTTTCTGGCGTCCAATCCCAAGCCAAGCGATGTTCAGCCGATTACGTTCATTCCGGATAAACTAATTTCATCGGCGTTCTCAGGCGGCGGGCGTCCCGACGCCGACCGGCCAGTGGCCCCCACCCCGACGACTCCCGCGCCGGCGCCGGCGCCTGCCCCGGCAACTCCTCCGCCACAAGCGAAGCCAGAGGTCAAGGAAGTCGCCCCGCCCAAGCCCAACGAGGAGTCGCTGGAGGTGGCCAAAGACTCCAAGCCCACGAAGCGAAAGCCGGAAGTCAGTACCACCGCGGTGGTGATAAAGCCGAGGAGCAAAACACCCCCCAAGGACACTACTGCCGAGGATAACCAGGCCCGCGAACAGGAAGCGAAGATAAACCGGCTGGCGAGCGCATTTGACCACGCGGCGGGCAGCATCAAGTCCGGCACGGGCTCGGCCGCGAAGGTTTACGGCAGTCGTGGACCCGGCGGTGGCGGCCCATCTTATGCCGGTTACTCGTCGTGGGTGCTGACGATTTTTGACAAGGCCTGGGTGGCTCCTGACGACGCCACCAGCGAGGACGCCACGGCGGAAGTGAAGGTTACGATCGCGAGCGATGGCACCGTGGTCGGCAAACGAATCATCAAGCGCTCGGGAGATGCCGCGGTGGACGCTTCCGTGCAGCGAGCTCTGGATAAGGTGGACAGGATTGGGCGCCCATTCCCTGAGGGCATGGACGAAAAAGAGCACACCTACATCATCCCTTTCAATATGAAGACGAAGCGAGGAGCAGCATGAAACGCATTTTCTCCACTATTATTTCCTCTACCTTGGTGGCCGCGAGCTTGGCGCTTGCCGATGAGGTGCTGCCAGCGCTCCGGCGGACTTTGGAGCCCGGCAACACTCCGCCCATCTGGGTCTCCATGAGCGGGTTGACCGGCGAGGCGGCCACTACGCTCCAGTTCGATCTCTATGTCCAGGGCTTCGGGTTCACGAATGCCGAAGCGGCGCAGTATCTCATTTCCGGCAGCAACGACGCCAACCTGCAGGCCAAGGCGGTAGATCCGCACAACAAGAGCACGCTGGTATCCAAAGCCTACTCCGGCGTGGCGCTGCGGCGGCAGGTGCATGCGTTCGCGGATGACTTTGTCCAGGCGCTGGGCGGCAAGGCGATTGCGCAGACCAAGATCGCGTTCAAAGCGGAGAACGGCTCGCACAGCGAGATTTATGTGGCCGACTTTGACGGACATAACGCGCAGGCGGTGACCAAGGATGACAGCCTGGTGGCCGCGCCGTGCTGGGTGCCGGGGCACATGGCGCTGTACTACGTGTCCTACAAGCTCAGCCATCCGGATATCTTCTATCACGACCTCACCACCGGAGCGCGCCGGGCCTTCGCCCGGTACGGCGGGTCGAACATGAGCCCGGCGGCATCGCCCAATGGCAGCAAGGTGGCGATGATCTTGAGCAAGGACGGCTGGGTGGACCTCTACGTGTCGAATGCCGACGGCAGCGAGCTGAAGCGGCTGACCCGGTCGAAGCAGGACGAGTCGTCGCCCTGCTGGTCGCCGGATGGGAAATGGATTTGCTTCGCGGCAAAAGAGAAAGAGCGCCGGATGCTGTGTAAAGTGCCGGTCTCGGGCGGGGCGCTGCAACCGATCGGGACCAGCGGCATGCCCAGTCCTTCGGAGCCGGATTGGTCGCCAGACGGCAAGTGGATCGCCTTCACCTCGCAAAGCGGGCGCTACTTCTCGATCTGCGTGGCGCCCGCCGAGGGCGGCAAGGTCACCCAGTTGGTGGAAGGCGAAGACCCTTCCTGGGCACCGAACTCCCGGACGCTGGTTTACGGTCGCCGGTCCGGGGGGCGTTATGTGCTCGCCCTGCTTGACATGCCGACGAAACAATACAAAGATGTTTCCCGGATTCCGGGAATGAGTTCGCAGTCGCAACCCAGTTGGGCCCGATAAGCCCGTCCATGAAAGAGAGAAATATGAAGCTGAATAAGTTTACCAGCCTGCTGGTAATTGGATTAGTCGCGTGTGTCGCAGCCACCGGCTGCAAGAAGAAGCCTGTCGGCGTAACCGATCTTCCCGGATCGCGGACCGGCACCAAGGTCGTGGCGGGCCCGGATATGCCTGGCGGCAATCAGATAAAGCCCGTCGAAAACCCGGCGGCAATACCTAACCCCGATGCTACCAGCGGCACTCCGTCCAACCCGGCCGACTTGCACAAGGGCTGGCTCGAGGATGCGGTGGCCCTCAAAGCCGAGACCGTCTATTTCGATTTCGACAGCTCCGTGATTAAGGCCAGCGAGAAGCCCAAGGCGGCGGCGGTGGCGGATTATTTGAAGGCCAATAAGGGCAAGGCGGTGAGGGTCGAAGGCAACTGCGACGAGCGCGGGACGGAAGAATACAATCGCTCCCTCGGCGAGCGCCGCGCACTGGCGCTGCGCGAGGAACTCATCCGCCTGGGCATCGGCCCGACGGAGGTTGATACCATCAGCTACGGCAAAGACAAGCCGGCAGCCCAGGGCCGCGATGAAGCCGCCTGGAAGCTCAATCGCCGGGACGACTTCATCGTGCTCAGCCCGCCGGCCAAGTAGGCAGCTAACCAGTTTTATCTCGGACCGCTTCGCGCGGCACAGGCTTCCAAGCCTGTGCCGCTTTTGCTTTGGAAGCCACCCCGGAGCCTCATGTCAGCCACATGCTAGCCAGGTGCTCGCCGGTTGCTTCGAAGAGGACTCGAAGGGTGTTCGAAGGGGTTTCGAAGGGGCTTCGAAGGGAATATGGGGTTTCTCGAGGTCGAGGCACTACCAACCCTGCCCCGCTCTCAGCTCAATCGAGGCGGTTCCTCCGAACCCGTGTAGGTCTTAGGCCGCACCGGCTGATAAGGCACTCAACAGAACCTGCCGGGCAGTTTGGCTTTGCCAAGACGCCCATTTCGGGGCAGTCTGAGCGTGTTAGCGTAACACAAAATCGCGATTCCATGACCGTTGCCGGCCAAATCAAGAAAGGTGCCCGCTCCAATCCAGAAACGCCCAGGCGCGTCGGAAGGGAGCCCATCGCGTTGCCCGGCGTGGCCGAGGCCACGGCGCTCGGGGGGCACGCTTCCGAACCGGCGGCCTTGACGCCCGCCGCACTCGGCTTCTCCATGCCGGCGGAATGGGAGCGCCACGAAGCGACCTGGCTGATCTGGCCGCACAATCCCATCGACTGGCCGGATAAGATCGACACGGTCCGCTGGGTCTATGGGGAGATCGTCCGCAAGATTGCCCCGGGCGAGCGAGTGCGCCTGCTGGTGGACGGCAAGGCCGACGAGAAGGTTGCTCGCCACGTTCTCGCGCGCGCCGGTGCCGAACTGGCCCGCGTCGAATTCATCCATCATCCCACCAACCGCGGCTGGACGCGTGATACCGGGCCGATCTTTGTGAAGAGACGGGCGCGAGGCGAAATCCGAAATCCGAAATCCGAAATCCGAAGGCAGAGTGAGAGTGGCCGCACCGCGCAGGGGGAGACTGCCATTGTGCATTTCCACTTCAATGCGTGGGCGAAGCATGAGGATTGGCAGAAGGACCGCCGGGTGCCGGAGACCGCGGCCAGGCTGCTAGGCAAGCGGCTGTTTAAGGCACAATGCAACGGTAAAGACTTCGTGATTGAGGGCGGTGGCGTTGAGGTCAACGGGCGCGGCACACTGCTGACCACCGAGCAATGCTATCTCGATCCCAAGGTCCAGGTGCGCAATCCCGGGCTTGGGCGGAAGGAGATTGAGGAGACCCTCAAGACCTATCTCGGCGTAACGAATGTCCAGTGGCTGGCCGCGGGTCCGGCGGGAGATGACACACATGGCCACATTGACGACATTTGCCGTTTTGTGAATCCCAGGACGGTCGTGCTGATCAAGGAGACCAACCGCAAGGACATCAATTACCGCCCGCTGGCCGAGAACTGGGAGCGCATTCAGGATTTGCGGCTGGAAGATGGCACCCGGCCTGAAGTCGTGCCGCTACTGATGCCTGGGCCGCTTTACTTCGCCGGCAACCGACTGCCGGCGAGCTACGCGAACTTCTATATCACCAATGCGGCCGTGCTCATGCCGACGTTCAACGATCCTAATGACCGGGTCGCCCTGGGCATACTGGGGGAATTATTCCAAGACCGGCCGGTGATCGGCCTCCACGCCGTGGACCTGGTGCTGGGCCGGGGCACGGTGCATTGCCTCACCCAGCAGCAGCCGGCGTGATCCCCGCTACAGCAGTTTGATCTGCGCCTTCTCGGCGGCGATGGTCTCAGCCAGGCCGGGCCGCCGGCCGTTGCGCCGTTCAATGGTGTGCTTATTCACCGTAGGGTCAAAGGGGACCGGATAAGCGCCGTCGTAACAGGCCATGCAGAAGTTGCTGGCCGGCAGGCCGGTGGCTTTCACCATGCCGGCCTGGGAAAGGTAGCAAAGTGAGTCGGCGTTCAGGTACTTGCGAATCTCCTCCTGTGAGTGGTTCGCTGCCATCAGCTTGTTGCGGTCGGGAAAGTCGATGCCGTAAACGCAGGGGTTCATGTGCGGCGGACAACTCACCAGCACATGCACTTCTTTGGCGCCGGCTTCCTTGAGATTGTTCACCCGGGTCTTGCAGGTGGTGCCGCGCACGATCGAATCGTCCACCACGACAACCCGTTTGCCCCTGACCAACTCCTCAATCAGGTTGAGTTTCACGCGCACATCGAAGTCCCGGATAAGCTGCGAGGGCTGAAGAAAGCTGCGGCCCACATAGTGATTGCGCACGAAGGCCATCTCGTATGGAATCTTGGATTCGAGCGAGTAACCCAGCCCCGCGCAGTTGCCGCTGTCCGGCACGGGCACTACTACGTCCGCCTGTTTGGGGAATTCGCGCGCAAGCTGCCGGCCCATCTCGACCCGCACCTTATAGACGTTGCGATTGGCAATGGTGCTGTCGGGCCGGGCGAAATAGACGTATTCGAAGATGCAGAACGCGCGGCGCTCGTGCTCCGGGAACGCCTGGATGCTGGTGAGCCCGTCCTGGTTGATGACCACTATCTCCCCCGGTTCGACGTCGCGCACGAACCGGGCGTTGATCAGATCAAGCGCGCAGGTCTCGCTCGCCAGCACCCAGGCGTCATCAATACGGCCGAGGCACAGGGGCCGGAATCCGTGGGGATCGCGAACGCCAATCAGCTCGTTCTCGGTCATGATGACCAGCGAGTAGGCGCCCTCGATGCGGTGAAGGGTTCGCACGAGGTTGTTGGTCTCGTCGCGCCGGTTCGGCTGCGCCAGCAGGTGCAGAATGATCTCGCTATCGACACTCGTCTGGAAAATCGAGCCCTTGGCCTCGAGTTCCTCACGGAGTTGGGCAGCGTTAGTCAGGTTACCGTTGTGCGCGATGGCAATCTGGCCGCGGGCGCAATCTACCGTGAGCGGCTGGGCATTGCGCAAGTGGGACGAGCCCGTGGTCGAGTAGCGCGTGTGGCCGATGGCAATGGAGCCGGGCATGTCATGCAGGACGCTTCCCTTGAAGACCTGCGGGACCAGCCCCATGCCTTTATGGGGGTAGAACTGCTTGCCGTCGGAAGTGACGATGCCCGCGCTCTCCTGGCCGCGATGCTGGAGGGCGTAGAGGCCGTAATAGGTCAGTTCCGAAGCATTCGGATGGCCGTAAACGCCGAAGATACCGCAGTAATGTTTTGGATAGTAATTCATCAGCCAGAACCTGTTTCCGTCAACGCATGGCTCGGGCGATGGAATTCCACCAGAGGTCGTGCAGTTCGGTCACGTCGCCACTCAAAGTGGCCCCGGGGGTCTTGATTTGCAACCCCTCGCCGCCGACGGTGCCGATGCGCGTTGCGCTGATACCTAGAATCTTTGCCTGGGCGAGGACTTTGACGGCGTCAACCGCTGCCACGGAAATGATGACCCGCCCCTGAGCCTCCCCGAACAACAAAGCGTCGAGGCGCAGTGCGGCGGCGCGATCAGCCGTTGGGCTGTCGCCATGAACGGCAGCATCGAGATTGGGGACGGGCCTCCTCTCCCCAGCCCTCTCCTCCAAAGGAGGAGAGGGAGGCACAGCCTCCTCAGTAAGATCAATCTGCGCTCCGATGAGGCGCGGCGTCTCACGCGCGATTTGCTGGCTGATGCAGGACTCGGCGAGCGTGACGGCCAGGCCGCCTTCACTGCAGTCATGGGCGCTCTTGACCACGCCTGAGTAGATCAGCGCCCGCAGCGCCAGGTGCAGCTCCTTTTCCTTTTCCAGGTCGCACCGCGGCGGCGTGCCGTTCTTCAAGCCATGAATGCGCTGCAAGTAGGCCGAGCCGCCCAGCCCGAACAGCGGGTCACTCGCATCAACAACCTCGCCCAGCAGGATAATGGCGTCGCCTTCATCCTTGAACCATTGCGTGGTGATGTGCTCCGGTTTATCGATCATGCCGACCATGGCCACCGTGGGGGTGGGGTCAATCGGGCCCGCCGGGTGCTGGTTGTAGAGGGAGCAGTTGCCGCCGGTGACGGGGGCATTGAAGGCGCGGCAGGCATCGGCCAGGCCGCGCACGCTCTCTTTGAGCTGCCAGAACAGTTCGGGATTGTGCGGGTTGGCGTAGTTCAGGTTGTCGGTCACTCCCAGCGGAGCGGCCCCGGAACAGGCGAGATTGCGCGCAGCCTCGGCTACGACGATCTTGCCGCCTTCGTAAGGGTCGAGATAGACGTAAGCGCCGTTGCCATCCACCGAAAGCGCGATGAGTTTCTCGGGCGTGGTGTGTGTTGCGTGTTGCGTGGCCGAAACCGCCGGCAGGCAGTCTTCCTTGATCCGCAGCACGGCGGCGTCGCTACCGGGGCAGACCACGGTGTTGTCGCGCACCATGTGGTCGTATTGGCGATAGACCCAGTTCTTGGAGGCAATGGTCGGCCAGCCTAGCAGGGCCTTCAGGTCCGCCATCGGGTCCTGCGTGTCCGGCACGCCGCTGAGGTTGAAGGCGCGAACCTCCTTCAGATAGGCTGGTTCCTTCGCCTCGCGCTGATAGACAGGCGATTCGTCGGCAATCTTCCGGGCGGGGATATCGGCTACGATCTTGCCGTGGTGCTTGACCACCATGTGGCCCGTATCAGTGACCACGCCGATCTCCGACCAGGGCAGGTCCCATTTGTCGAAGATGCGCTTCACTTCCTCTTCGCGGCCCTTGTGGACAATGATCAGCATCCGCTCCTGCGATTCGCTGAGCATGATCTCGTAGCTGCTCATGTCCGGAGCGCGCTGGGGAACTTTATCCAGTTCGATCTCGATGCCGGTTCCTGCGCGCGCGGCGGTCTCACAGGTCGAGCACGTCAGGCCCGCCGCCCCCATGTCCTGGATGCCGGCGACCGCCCCCGTGGCGAGCAGTTCGAGGCAGGCCTCGCATACGAGCTTCTCCATGAACGGATCGCCCACCTGGACTGCGCCGCGCTGCTTCTCCGCCGATTCCTCGGTCAAATCCTGCGACGCAAACGCCGCGCCCGCCAGGCCATCGCGCCCGGTCGCCGGGCCGACATAGAATACTGGGTTCCCAATGCCGCAGGCCTGCCCGCGCGCAATTTGCTCGTGGCGCAGCACCCCGAGGCAAAAGGCGTTCACCAGCGGATTGCCCTCGTAGGACTTGTCGAAATAGACCTCGCCCGCGACCGTCGGAATGCCGAAGCAATTGCCGTAATGCGCGATACCCGCCACCACGCCGCCAAACAACCGCCGGTTATTGGCGATGGGCGACAATTCATTGGCGCCAGTTGAGTTAGCGCGTTTGGCATCTTCCGTGATTGGTCCGAATCTCAACGAGTTCACGGAGCAAATCGGCCGCGCGCCCATCGTGAAAATATCGCGGATGATGCCGCCGACGCCCGTCGCTGCGCCCTGAAACGGCTCGACCGCGCTCGGATGGTTGTGCGACTCGATCTTGAACGCGATGGCCAGACCGTCCCCGATGTCAATGATGCCCGCGTTCTCCTCGCCCGCGCCAACGAGGATACGCGGCGATTTCGTGGGGAAGGTCTTCAGCAACGGGCGGGTGTTCTTGTAGGAGCAATGCTCGCTCCACATGACCGAGAAGATGCCCAGCTCGGTATAGCTCGGCTCGCGCCCCAGGGTGGCTTTGAGCTTCTCGTATTCCTCGGGCGTGAGGTTGTGCTTCTGCACTAGCTCGGGTGTAATTGCTGGCTCGCTCATCAGAATCTCAAAAGCAAAGGTTGCAAATCAACGGCCGGTGATCCCGCGACGCTCATGTCGCCAGTGCGACAGGCTTGCCCACCAGGGCGTGAATCATGCTCTCAAATACCAGGCGCCCATCCGCGCAACCCAGGATCAGTTCGCTGGCGCGTTCGGGATGCGGCATGAGGCCCGCCACATTCCGTTGCTCATTGCAGATGCCGGCAATGTTGTCGAGCGAGCCATTCGGGTTGGCGGCCTCCGTCGGCTCACCTTGCGCAGTCACATACCGCCAAAGAATCTGGTGGTTCGCCTTCAGCCGCGCCAGGGTTTCCTCGTCGGCAAAGTAGCAGCCTTCGCCGTGGGCGATGGGCACGCGCAGCAGTTTGTCCGGAGGAATCCGGCTGGTGAACGACGAATCCGCGGTCGCCGTCTTCAAGAAAGTATGCTCACACCGGAACTGAAGAGAGCGATTGCGAATCAGCGCCCCGGGCAGCAGGCCGGCCTCGCACAGAATCTGGAATCCATTGCAAATCCCGAGCACCAGGCCGCCGTCAGCCGCGAACCGCTGGACGGCATCCATCACCGGACTGAACCGCGCGATGGCCCCCGTGCGCAGATAGTCCCCATAGCTGAATCCGCCGGGCACGATGACCGCATCGGCCTCCCCCAAAGACGAGTCTTTGTGCCAGAGCAGCCGGGCCGAATGGCCGAGCACGTTCCGCAGGACATGCACCACGTCCTGGTCGCAATTCGAACCGGGAAACTGGAGGACGGCGAAGTTCATTGGCGATCCTACCCTCATTCTATCTCGAATCGGTAGTCTTCGATCACCGGGTTACTGAGGATCTTGTGGCAGGCTTCGGCAATTTGCCTGGATGCCATATCCTTGTCCGCACCGGTGAGTTCGATTTCCAGGTACTTGCCGACGTGAACGGCGCCGACGCCCGTGTAGCCCATGAGGGCCAGGGCGTTCTGCACGGTCTTGCCTTGCGGATCAAGCACCGCTTTCTTTGGCGTAATAACAATCTTTGCTTTCATGGTTGCAAGGGATTCCCAACTGCCAGGACGGCCGGATGTTGCGCCAGCAGTGGCGCTGGCGCCAGAATATTCTCGACGCTTGCCAGCGCCCGATGAATTGGATTCAACCAAGGATCGTCCCCGGCGTCAATCCGCAACCGTCAATCCGCAGCCACCCTTTGCTCGAGTGCGCGGCGCATCTCACTGGCGTCGCTGAACCGCGGTCGTCCGCAGCCGCGCCCCGCTCACCGCGCCTGCCGGACGCGGATGGTGTACCTCTTCGCGAGGTTATTCATCGAGGCGAACTTCACGTCTTCCGTGGCATTCTCGGTCAGGATGACCATCACGAAGGGCGTCTCGTCGCTGGTGGAAAAGCCGTTCTGGTCCTTGAAGACGCAGTTGGCCTGCACCTCGATGCGACGGTTTTCGCGGTTGCGCAAGTGGGCGACCACCTCCAGGCGGCCATCCGGCAGGGTTCGCTCCTGGATTCCGCTGCACGTCACCGAGTATTGGACGCCGGGATCCAGCAGGACCACCGGCTCCCGGGTTTCATAGCCCATAGGGGGCGGCGTCTGCGGGAGGTAAGGACCTTTGTCGTGGGTGCTGCTGCAACCGGCTGCCAGCAGGAGCGCCCCGCCGGCAGCAAGCATGGATACGAATGTTTTCTTCATAACGTTTGCGGTGTTATTGACGTGTCGCTGACGAACACGACCTTGTCACGGTCGGTCGTTGTGATGTTGAGGGTGATGGTCTTGGTCAGATTTGCCGCCACCCTGCCCGAGGCATCAAGGAATTGAACGGTGACAACGTGCTGGCCCAATGCGAGCGGTATGCTGGCAAAGCTCAGGTAGCGCGGGAGGCTCTCCCAGGACCGCGTGTCAGCCGCAGGTATCGTCGCCGCCGAGACCACCTTGCTTATCAGGCCCGCGAGTGCGATGCCCAGGCCCACCTCCTGAGCCGTGCGGTTATTGCTGACCGCGGCAGTCGTCAGCCCGCCGATCAACGCCACATTCCCCGCCGTGTCAGTCGCGGACTTGAACACCGCCTTCTTGCCAAGGATATGGTCCATGACTCGCCCGCCCCGGGTGTTCGCCTGGAAATCCACATCATCCGTCGGTGCGATGGGAATCTGCAAGGAGCCAACCTTCAGTTCTGCCGAGGTCACCGGGGAAGGCGTCGTGCTGAAGCGCAGTTCCTCCTTGTACTGGCCCGTCGCAAACTTGGTAGGACCGGGGCCGAACTCGATGAAAAAGATCACGTTGGCCTTGAGGTTGTAGGGCGGCAGCCTCACGCCCCGGGAATCGGCTTGCGCCCGCTTGAAAGCGTCTGAGCCGTCGCCGCCCAGTTTCTTGGTAATCAGCCCATCCAGGTATTCCGGCAGCACCCAGTCGCCCGCGTATTGGTGCTGCTCGGCGTCGCTATCCTCAAACTCCGCGCTGCGAAAGCAAGCGCGGGCGTTGTCGGGCTCCCCGTCCATCCAGTAAATGATGCCCCGGTAAATGTAGGCCATTGACCGTTCGTAGGGCTCGCCAATGAAAGTCTTTTTGGCCTCCGCGTGGAAGTAGCTGCGCGCCTTCTTGGCGTCCGCGTCCTTGCCGTAAATCCCGCCCAGCGTCAGGAGCGCGTCGTCCAGGTTCTGCTTGGCCACGTCGAACTTGCCCTGGCGCATGGCGGCCAGCGCTAAACGGTACTCCCACAGCACCCGGTCACGCGGCGGCCCGTTGGCGATGGCGTTCGGCGCATCCACCATGATGTCGCCGGTCAGCGTAACCGTCGGCTGCTTGGTCGTGGCGCAGCCGGCAAAGGTCAGGCAAACCGCCAGCAGCGTCGGCTGCCAGAGTGATTTCATCACATCGCCCCGCTATCAAGCTTAGCGATAGGCCGCGTCTTCCAGCCCCTGCTTCTTTATCTCGGCCATATCCTCCCACACAATGGCGCTGGTCCGGGCATCAATGAGATGGAAATTATACAGGATGTAATCGCTGGTGCCTGCCTTGGTCCGCGTGGACATCCCTTGCAGCGTGCCCGTCAGGAAGTAATCCGCCCCCTTGAACTCCTGGACGGTCGGGTCCGAACTCGCCGTCACTTGCCCCTCACGCTTCCGGTTGCGCTCCTTCTCCAGCGTGTCCATCTGGGCGCGCGCCAGGAAGATCAACTTGCCGCTCGCCTTTATGTTCAACTGCGCCCGGATCCGCGTCAGGAAGATCTCCTTGTTGATCGGGAAGCGGGTCTGGTTATCCACGGGATCCAGCACGATGGTCGGCGGCGTCGGCGCGTTGGCGACCTGCGGGATGCCCAGGATGCTCCGCGCCATCTTGTCGGTGACCATTACCAGGTCCTGCGACTCCACGCCGGTGCCGGCCACGAAGCCCTGCTCGTCGGCGTTCATGTGCGTCACGGGCACGCCCGAAGGATTCCTGACGCCGCTGGAGGCGCAACCGGAGGCCAGTGCGAGCACGGCCGCGCTGCAAATGGGAATAGTGAGTTTAGTTAGAAGGGATTTCATACAGGTGTCAGTTTAGAGGTTGGTTATGGCAATTGCCGCCGGCAATCCCGCCGATCACTGTGCCCATCAGGGCGCCGCCCAGCGCGTCAGAAACGATCGGCTGGGCCGGTGCGCCCGCCAACCCGCTGCTCGCTAAAATGATCAAGATCAGCCTTTTCATAGTTCGTCACCTACTTCGACGCTCACGGTAAACCTTTATTCGTTAACCCGCAACTGTGCCTGGCCATTCACCAGCAGTTCTCATTATGGCCCTGTCACCCCCCGCCGGGTGAGGGCACCCGGCCTACATCCCCCGCAAAACC
>CAIWJG010000549.1 GCA_903912925.1 uncultured Verrucomicrobia subdivision 3 bacterium
CAAAGGTTTTGTGCGGTTGGGGCGAGGAATTTGAGCTGTGGCGGAATCCGTGAAGACCTCCCCTGGGGGGGTAGCTGGGACTTTTTTTGTCGCTAAACGCTAAGGCGAGGATTTGGGGTGACGCTTTGGGGTTGACTGACAATGACAGGCGGTTGGCCCGTCACCGTCAGAGTGTTGGTCGCCGCTCCGACGCCAGTTGGCGTTGGTCAGCGTGCCGAGGATAGCCGTCAGGCCGACGGAGATCAACTTCAGGCGATAGTGCATCACCTCGCTGATGCTGGCGCCAGGGGCCAGGGCGCTCGGCTCAGACTTTTGCTCCAAATCGCTCACCGTGCGATGGTGCGCCTTCTTCTCCATGGCCGCATAGACGCTCGTCCCGCCGGGTTGGCCAGGCTCAGTTTGTTCCACCGCTTGGACGGCGGCCGCGCTGTAAAAGCCGCTATCAATCAGCACCGCCGCCACCGTCGGCACCAACTCCTGTTTGCCATTGGGCGCTTGGCTCACGCGCGGCCCCACAATCATCCGGCTCTCGACCTCCACCGCCGCTTGCGCGTTGTAACTCTGCTCGAAATGGGGGCCGTTGCCGGCCTTCATAATCCGACTTTCCGCGTCGGTGAAATTATTTTGATCCGTGGGCTTGGGTTCGGCGCTGGGCGCTTGGGGCGCAGAACCCCGCAGCTTGGCTCCGCTGGCTTCCTGGGCTTGGCGCTCGGCCAGCTGGGCCTCATAAACCACCATTTCCGCCGCCGCCCGCGCCCGGGCGCGTGCTTCAATTTCGGCGCGCGCGGCTGCCAGTTTCGCCCGGCGCTCTTGCCAAAGACGCAAAAGGCGCAAAGGCAGCTTTTGGCGTCCTTGTGGCTTTCACCCTTGGCGTTTTAGCACTGGTTGGACAAGCGGGCGGCGGCGGCAGGGAGGAGTTTCGGGGCGTTGAGGGGGATGGCGTCTTCATAAAATCAGGAAAATCGCTTGGCCGCTGCGGCGACCGTGATTATGTTCCGGGCATGACAGCAACCGCTGAACATGTGCTGGAAGAACTCAAGACCTTGCCGCAGAAAGAACTCCGGACGGTGTGGGAACAGGCCGGACGTCTCCTCCGAAAACCGGAGCCGCTTGCTGCCAGCACGCTGCCTCCACCTTTTGACCCGCCCAAGGCCGCAGCGGCGCTGGCCGCCTTGAGCGGCAAATTCGCAGGGGCCGGTCTCAGTGGACTGCTCTTGCAGGAGCGCGCCAAAGACCGGCTCCGCGAACAAGCGGAATTGGAGAAACACCTCGCCCATCGTCGTTCTCCCGGTCATGGCCAAGCCTGACACGTTTCTGTTCGACACCTCTGCCTTCTTAGCCTTGTTGGAGCAGGAGCCGGGGCACGACCGCGTGCTCGAATTGATTGAGACCGCAATTCGAGGAGGGGTGGCCCTGTTTGCCTGCTTTGTCAGCCTGACCGAAGTGCAATACATCGTGACGTACAAACGCGGAGGTCAAGCCGCAGCAGAAACCCTCGCCGAACTCCAGGCCCTGCCCGTGGCTTGGGTGCATTCAGACGACGCGTTGTGCGCCAACGCCGCAGAAATCAAAGCCCTCCACCGGCTCTCTCTGGCTGACGCTTTTGTCGCCGCTGCCGCCTTACGCCAGGACGCCGTGTTGGTCCACCGGGACGCCGAGTTTGCTCCGCTTGCGGCCAGCGTAAGCCAGGAACTACTCCCTCCCAAGACCAGCGTGGCGGCGTCAAGCTGAGCTGCGTTCAAACGATTTCCCGCTCCCGGCGCGGGCCGATTCTGCTTCTGCGAGCACTTAAACGCAAAGGCGCAGAGAGCCGCAGAGAGTCCCAGAGAGTTCTTCTTCTCTGCGTTCCTCCGCGTTCCTCTGCGTCTCGGCATTAAGCCCGATTTGGTCTTGGTTGCGGCTTGGCCGCGCTGCGCCCTTGCGCTGCCCGGAAAATCTTCTTTGCTCCGCTGCCGCGCGAAGCTACCGTTCCCTCGCATGAACTCGCTGTTGTCGCGCAGTCGCTTCGGGTCAAAAGCCAGCACCTTGTGCTGGCATGAAATTCCTGGTGGACGCGCATCTTCCGCCGGGAATCTGCGCTTTGCTCCAATCCGCCGGTCACGACGCCATCCACACCCGGCAGCTTCCGGCGCAGAATCAGACTCCCGACCAGGGGATCAACGATTTGTCGGTTCGGGACCCGCGCGTGGTCATCACCAAGGACACCGACTCCTACTATTCCCACCTGCTGCTGCAACGACCGCACAAACTGCTGCCCATCCGCACCGGCAACATCCGCACCCGCGAACTCAAGGCGCTCCTTGAAGCCCATTTGCCAGAGATCATCCAGGCTCTCGAAGCCAACTCCCTCGTGGAACTGAACCGTTCCGCGGTGAGAATCGTGGCCTGATTTTGAGGTTCCGCCTTCTCCCGACGGAACAAAGGCCAAGGCGCTGAGGCACACAAGCGTGTCGGCAGACCGCCGCACTTTTTCGGTTCCAGTCCCAACTACAGCCGTAGCCGCGGGCTTGAGACCAAGCCATTCTCTTCCAAGCCAAGCCAGCGCCGAGTCACGTCGGCGGCTACGAACCGGAGAATTCCCAAGGACGGCGCTTGATCGAGACGCCGCTACGGGGAGGCAGGCGGGCGGCGGGGTTCCGCACAAGGCGGACAGTCCCGGAAAGGTGATATATTGGGCATGAGCGGCGGGATTGCGGCAGGATAATCTGCCCGGGCGATGGCCAGACCGATTCACATCCAGTTGTCACCCTTCGCCTGCTTCCCTGATGAGAAGCGAACATAGGAGTAGGCAGTCATCTGCTGGCCAGAACGCCAGCCATAGGTCATTGGGTCAACTCTTCACAAACACCTGGACGACCTCGCAGTGGATGCTGCGACCACGCTGGAGCGCTTTCCAAACCCCGCCGCTGGTGGACATGTGTGCGCCGAATTTCATCGCGGGCTATAGTTGCTCAGGGCTGGCCAGGAGTCGAGCCACGTGGGCGAGTAAGCGGCCAGCGGCGCCGCCGTCGAGGACGCGGTGATCGAAGCTGATAGTGAGGTTGGCTTCCATGACCGGCACGAACTGGCCCTGGGCCTCGTCCCAATGCGGCACAGTCCGGGCCGCGCCCATCCCGAGCACCAGTGTCTGCTCCGGCAGCGGGATGGGAGTCGCCCACGTGAGGCCGAAGGTGCCGAAGTTGGTAACCGTGGCGATGGACCCACCCGTGGCATCGACTGGGAGCTTGCGCTGGCGCGCCAACTCAACCAGCTCGTCATAGCGCTGAACCAAATCCTGGAGCAACACTTTGTCGGCGTTGCGAATCACGGGAACCAGCACCCCGTCCTCCGCTTCAACGGCGAAGCCGACATCAATCGAGGTCGGGTGGACAATCTTGTTCCCGATGAGCCGCCCGGCCGGGGCACTGTTCTCGGCCAGCGCCAGCGCCAGGGCACGCAGCGCATACAGAGCCGGTCCGGGCTTGGGATTGCGCGTCTGGCGGTGGTCCAGAAGCGGATCGAAACAAACCGGCAGCGCGACGGTCGCCAGGGGCCGCGTCCAACTGCGCCGCATCGCGTCAGCGACCGCCACGCGCATGGATGAGGCCTGGCTGAGCTTGTGTTTTTCGAGGTTGGCAATGAACTTCTCGAAGTCCTGGATGGTGACGCGCCCGCCGGAGCCGCTGCCGGGGAGGCCCGCCAGATCTGCCGCATGCAGGCCCAATTCAGCCATGCGCGCCTTCATGCGCGGGGACATGTAACTCGCGCCGGCGGCATTTGCCGGGACGGGGAGGCCACTCACCGTCGGCTGCACGCCCGGCGCGGCTCGCCCGGCTTGAGATTGGCCGGCACCGACGATTTTGGCGGCTTCCTCTGTGTCTCGGTCCGGAGGTAGCGCATCCAACCCCAGGCGCGCGGCGTCCTCCTGGCTGGCTTTCAGATATCCGAGCACGGCGCCGACGGCATAGCTCTCGCCAGGTTTGACCAGGAACCGCTCCACTTGACCCGGGCAGGGCGAGGGCACGTTCATCGTCGCTTTGCTGGTTTCGACTTCGATGATATCCTGGTCCGTCTCAATGTGGGCGCCTGCCGCGACGAGCAGGTTAACGACGGTGGCCTCGGCGATGGACTCGCCGAGCTGCGGCATGATGATGGGAATGGAAGGCATGGGATTAACGGCGGGCGGGAGGCGTGAAACGTGAAACGTGAAACGTGAAGCGTGAGACGTGATACCTGGTGCCTGGTGCGTGCCGCTGCCTGCGGGGCTTGGCATGCCAGGACCCTATCACTCTGTTACTCCAGTGCTCCGGGCTCGTTCTCATGACCGCAAGGTCCGGCGCGCGGCGGCGGCGATGCTGCGGGCGGTCGGGCGATGCGCCGCCCACAGGTTGGGATGGTACGGGACGGGCGTATCCTTCGCGTTGAGCCGCTGCGGAGGAGCGTCGAGCAGGCCAAAGCCTTCGCTGGCGACACGCGCGAGGACTTCCGCCGTGACTCCGCCCCACGGGAAGGCTTCCCCCACACAAAGCAAACGGCCGGTGCGCGCGACCGAGGCCATCACAGTGTCCGTGTCCAACGGCTTTACCGAGCGGAGGTCAACGACTTCAAGCTCCGCCCCTTCCAAGGCCAGTTCGTCGGCAACGGCGAGCGCCTCGTGCACCATCGCGCTGTAGGCCACCAGGGTCAAGTCGCGCCCTGGACGCGCGACGCGCGCTTTGCCGATCGGCATGGCTTCGACCGGCAGTCGTTCGGCCTTAAGGTGGTAGTAGAGGTATTTGTGCTCACAGAAGATGACCGGGTCGTCAATAGCCACCGCTTCCAGCAGCATGCTGTAGGCATCCTCCACCGTGGCCGGCGTCATGACAATCAGGCCGGGATAATGCGCATAGATCGCCTCCATGCTCTGGCTGTGAAAGGGGCCGCTGCCCGAGGTGCCGCCGCAAGGCAAGCGCACCGTAATCGGACACGGCACCCGGGTACGCCAATGGAGCGTGGCCGCCTGGTTGACAATCTGATTAAACGCCGGCGTCGAGAAGTCAGCAAACTGCACTTCGATAATGGGGCGCATCCCCTGAATGGCCGCGCCGACGGCCAGCCCCAACATGGCATCTTCACTGATCGGAGAGTCGATCACTCGCCCAGGAAATTGCCGCGCCAGATTCCTGGTCGCCTTGAAGGCACCGCCGAACGCGCCAACGTCCTGCCCGTAAATGAAGACGCGGGGATCCTCAGCCAGTGCCCGCGCCTGCGCCTCACGGATCGCGTCGAGGTAGGTAATGCTCATTCGCTCCAAAGCTGGTCCGGCCCTTCGCTCAGATGCTTCGAAGCCAGCGCGCACCAGTCCTCTTTGTAAGGATCCGGGCCCGGTTCCCGCTGCACCTTGGCCACGCTTTCTTCCACTGAGTGAACCAGCTCATTCCGCCAGCCCGCGAGGGTGGACGCATCCGCCCAGCCCTGCTGGAGCAAAGATCCCTCGGCTACCTTCAAACAGTCGCGCCCGAGGGAGGACTGTTTTAGCTTCGGATCAATATAGCCGGCATCGTCATGTTCGCCATGACCACAAAGCCGCAGCAGGCTGGCGACGACCATCTGCGGCCCGCGGCCGGCCCTCGCCTGGCTGACCGCGTCGCCCACCACTTGGAGGCAAGCGGACAAGTCGGTGCCGTCCACCGAGTGCCCTTCAATCCCGTAGCCGACCGCCTTATCCAGGAGCGAGCGGCAGGCGAACTGCCGCCCCGTCGGCGTGGAGTAGGCGTAATGGTTGTTGGCAACGATCAGCACCAGCGGCAGTCTTTCCACTGCGGCCTGGTTCACAGCTTCATGAAAGGCGCCGGTGGAAGTTGCACCGTCACCGACGCACGCCGCGCCGACCGTGCCCGAAATGCCCTTGAAGCGATGGGCAAGCAAAGCCCCGTTGACGACGGAAATCATTGCGCCCAGGTGGCTGATCATCGGCAGCAGCCCTTCCTTAGGCCGGCCCCGATGGACGTTGCCGTCACGCGCGCGCATTGGCCCAAGCGGCGATCCCAAATAAGTCCGCACCGCATCCAGCATTGGCTCGCCAAAGGCCAGCCGGCCAGCTCCGTCCCGGATGAGCGGCGCGAACACATCGCCTTTGCGCAAGGCCAACCCCACCGAAACGCTGAGCGCTTCCTGGCCGCGACCGAGGAAGACGCCGCCGTGGATCTTACCCATCCGGTAGAGACTGGCGAACTTGTCGTCCAGGATGCGCGCCTGCAGCATGAATCGGTACGCCTTTACGTACGTATCACGAGCTGAGGTGCGCTCCTCAACCACATTATTGTCAAACAGAGTGTGCGTCATCGCCTGGAATCTAGCCCTTGAAACGCTCCTTGCAACCGGTTGTTTGCGGGTCTTGAAAGTAGTTGCTTTTGTCTTGTTCCAAGCCAGAGCACGGGACGCCCGGCCAACTCACAGGCAGCTCATTATGGCCATGTTAGCCCAAATCCGAAACCCGA
>CAIWJG010000550.1 GCA_903912925.1 uncultured Verrucomicrobia subdivision 3 bacterium
GAGCGAAGTCCGGCGCGCAGCGGTTTGATCTCAGTTCCGACCACAACGCCACAGCATGAAATCAGCCCAATCCCACAGCCTTTACTCTAAAAGCTCTTTCGCCGCCTGCCCCATCCCAGCCACTAAATGCCGCGAATATCCCCGCCACGTTGCTCATGGTGGAGACCGCCGCGCGTTGAATCTGGCCGCAGAGACCGAAATCCCTGGCAACTTGGTCCTTCCGCGTGAGGGTGTAAACGTCACGCGTCAGTTGCCGGGCCTGTTGCCAGCCTTCCAAATCTTCAAATGTCATGGGGTTCATAGGAGATAGCAGCTAGGAGATAGGATCTGGGAGTTAGGAGTCCGGACTGACGAGTTCGGTCGCAGTGTTCTATCTGCGATCTCCCATCTTCCATCTTCCACCTGCCATCTTCCACCTAATACTTGATCCGGTAATACAGGTACTTAACGATCTCGGTCTGAAAACTGACGACGCCCTTCTTTTCCCACCACCAGTTAGTGGTTGTGAATCGCTCCGTAACGATGGGTTTGACCTGGAGCTGCGCGCCGGTCGACCGGAGGACCTTTCCGAACACCCAGTGAGCGCGGCGGGTGTGGAATTCGTCCGTGGTGAGGATCACGCTCCTGGCGCCGGTTTGCCGCAGCCAGTCGCGGACGGCCAGGGATTCCTCGTAGGTGTTGTTGACACCGTGGCCGATGCTTTCCACGGCCGATTCCGGCACGCCCTGTTCGATCAGCACCTCACGGGTGAGCGCGGGCTCGGGCTTGTCCCTGCCGGACGCGGCAAACTGGTTGATGTTGACATCACTATAGAGGACTTTGGGAGCCAGGCCGACCCGGTAGAGGCGGGCGGCCTCAATTGGCCGGCGCGGGAACCCGCCGCCGAGAACCATAATGGCATCGGCCTTCGACACCGGGCCATCCACCACCCACCATTTGCCTATCCCGGCGAGCAGGGGGGCGCGGAAAAAGTAGAAAGCAGAAAGTAGAAAGCAGAAAACACAGGACCACAGGACGACGGACCGCAGGCGGCAGGGCCACTTCCCGGTCGAAGATAGGAGACGGGAGATGGGGCTGGGCATTATAAATTGGGAAAACAGAGGTTACCCATTCAAAAGCTGAAAGGCTGAAAAGCTGACATGCTGAAATCAGGAGGAGGATTTGCGGAGTTTCGAGATCATGGTCGTAAAGATTGCCATCAATTCATCGGCCTCGCGCAACAGGTTAACAATCTGTTCGCCGACAATACCGCAATCGACCCGCAACAACTCCAGCCACAATTGTGATTCGTCAGCCTCCTGGAGCAGGCCATCAAGCTTTGAGCAGAACTCGGAATCAGAGCGAGCCCGAGAAGCTTCGCGGGCGTGTGCGGCCACAGAAGTTCCGGAACGGAGCAGTTGTTTCCCCAACACCCGCACCTCTTCCCGGTCTTTCGGCAGCTTTACGTAGTCCCGGATGACCGCCGCCGCGTATTGCTCGGTTCGCAGGCGCAACTCTTCGCTCAGCCCCATATTTCAGCATGTCAGCTTTTCAGCGTTGTCGGTCTGTCAGTACTTGACATGATAATAAACCGACTTGACGACTTCGTTCTGGAAGCCGATCAGGCCTTCGACATTGGTCCACCAGTTGGTTGCGCCGTAGTCCGCAGGCACAACGGCCCTGACCGTAACGGTCGCACCAGTGCCCCGGAGCTGTTTTCGGAACAGCCAGCGAACACGGCGGGTGTGAAACAAGTCGGTGGGGATGATCACCTTCCGGGCGCCGGTTTTTTCCAGCCAGGCGCGCACGGCGCGGGATTCGTCATAGGTGCTGGCAACCCCGTCGCCAATCGTTACACAGTCGGAGTCGGGTACATTCTGTTTCAGAAGCACTTGGCGCGTCAGGTCCTTCTCCAGCGGGGTGATGCCCAGCCGGGTAGTTGGACTCAGCTTTACGTCCATCAGCAGGATTTTAGGAGCCAATCCCTCGTGATAAAGCCGCGCGGCTTCAAACGGCCGGGTTTCCAATCCGCCGCCCAGCACGACAATGGCATCGGCCTTGGCCAGCGGCTCGTTGACGATCCAGGCGTTGGCCATGCCGGCCAGAATGGGAGACCGGAAAACAAAGCAGAAAGCGGAAAGCAGAAAGCAGAAAACACAGGACCACAGGACGACGGACCGCAGGCGGTGGGACCGTCTAGGGACTACAGGACCACTGACTACGGGACCACCGACCACGGGGCTTGGCGAGTCGTTAGTTGAGGGTTGAGAGGGCACGGACTAAAAAGCAGAAAGCAGAAATCGAAGGCCAGAGGTCAGGAGTCTGCTTTGGATACCGGACACAGCTTGTCGAGGATCGAGTGGCAGCGCTTTTCAAAGTTGACCTGGGAGAAGTAATCCAAGCCCGGAGGCGGAGTGCGCAGTGAGCCGGATCGGTTTCCAGAAAGCGCCTGCAAAGCGGCGGCTTGAATTTCGGCTGGGTTGTCCGGATCCACCAGGATGCCAAGCTCGCCGTTTCGGAGCGCCTCGCGGCTGCCGTCTTTCTGGCTGCCAACCACAGGCAGGCCGCAGGCCATCGCCTCGAGATACACTATGCCGAAGCCTTCGCCATGACTGGGCATCACGTACGCATCCGCCAGCCGGTAGTGATCCGCCTTCTCTTCCTCCGAAATCCTGCCGGCGAACACAACCAGCGGAGCTGGAAGATCGGAGCTGGAAGATGGGGGCCGGAGGTCAGAGGGCCGAGGTCGGCGGCCGAGGGTCAGAGGACAAAGGTTAGCGGTCAGCGGGCCAAGTTCAGAAACGGAAAGGCCAAGAGAACGGGCTTTTTGAACGAGGCGCGAGCGGTCCGGACCATCCCCCACGATGAGATATGCAAGATTTGGGATTTGCCTGGCCAGCTCCGGCAGAATCTCCAGGACCTCGTCAAAGCCTTTGTAACGCTCTTCGGACGCGAGCCGGCCGAAGGTCAGAATAACCGTCTTGTCCTGGAGACCATAACGCTTCACCAACGTTGGGTTCCTGGGGCCCGCCCCGAAGCGCGAGGCATCCACGCAGTTAGGCAAAAGGAACCCGCAGGCGGGTGGCAGGCCGGTCCAGGAAAGAAACCGATCCTTGGTAAGCTGGCTTACCGCTACGAAATAGTCGATGCGCTTCACCAGCCGGTTGACGATGAATCGTTTTCTCGGCGTCCAGGCCTCGACCCCGTGAATGATCAGGGCCAGCGGGGGTCTGGAGTCGAGAGCGGAGGGTCGCGGGCGGCGCAGTTCCGCCAGCCGGCGGATCAGGAAGGCAAAGGGGAGAAGGTTGATATGGCCGCAGATAATCAGGTCAGGGGGAGAAGAACAGAGCGCGGTCTTCAACACCTGATAGGCGTAGCGAAGCAGGTTGTTGGTGGCCTGCTTAACAAACGTCACCTTGGGCGGGATTGGCTCCATTGGCTGGCTGATGATCCTGGGCAAGGCCACAACTTCTGATACTGCCCGGGAGTTGGCCAGCGCGGTCAACAGGTCGCGGTTGAATTTGGCAATGCCTCCGTGCCCGCCAAAAGCATCACCCGCCAAAATCAGGATGCGGTTTCCTGCCGAGGCCGGCGCGGCGGAGACGGTCTCTGTGTTCGGTTCTCGGCGTTCTATTCCCCGCTCTCTCGCTCCTGGGCGACTCGACCGCACCACCGGCGCCGCCCCCGAACCGTCGTCGAACTGGGCATAAACCACCTTTGCCCATCCCCGAAGCCCGCGCTCCTGTTGTGTCGCACCCACTTTCTGTCTTCCACCCCCCGGGTTCTGGCTAAACAGCCAGTTGCGGACGGGGATGGAAAAACCGGTCTTGGGGCGGTTCAGGACAGAGGCTGGTAGCTGGGAGATGGGAGTTCGGGCCATGTCTTGCTTGGTAAGCGTGGCGCCGTCCGCGAGCGTCGGGGCGAGTCGCTCCAACAGTTCTATATCCACCAACGGAGTCCGCACCTCCAGGGAGTGATCCATGCTCGCCCAGTCCGCGTCCCGAAGAAGCTGGCTGCGCATGTACCAGGTCGTTTCCAGGGCGGCGATCCGCAAGTGAGGGGACCGGATGGCCTGGGTGGTTTCTTCCAGCCGCAGGAGGGTTTGGAGCCGCGCCCAGCCGTCGCGAACCAGGTCGGCGTCGAGCACCTCCGGTAGCTCCCAGGGCATAAACATCCCCCGCCGCAATAGATAGGCGCCGCCATAAGTTCCCCCGTACTCCAGCAAGCCGGCGTATTTGGGTGAAGTCATCCGCTTCAAGACTGGAGCGGAGAAGATGCGGAAGCCGCGGCCGAAAGGCTGAAACGCTGAGACGCTGAAAGGTTGCAGGAGGCGGACGGCGCGAGGGATTTCGCGAAAGCTGGGGTAGCCGCCGAACAGTTCGTCGCCGCCCAGTCCGGAAATGGCCACTTTGAGTCCCGCCTCTGCGGCAGCGCGGCTGATGAAAAAACTGTTCACGCCATCACAGCTCGGCTGGTCCATGGCCCGCATCAGCCGGGGGAACTCGTCGCGGAAGTCCTGGCGATTGACCCAGATCGTCTGGTGCCGCACGCCATAATGGGCCGCCACCTCCTCCGCCAACGGCGTCTCATCATCTGGCGTCCCGCGAAACTCTTCGAAGCCGAGTGTGACAGTGCGCAGCGAAGCCGAGGTCTCTGCGGCCAAGGCGGTGAGCGACGTGCTATCCAATCCGGACGAGAGGAAGACGCCGACCGGCACGTCGGCGATGAGGTGGTGGCGGACGGTGTCGGTGAGCGCCGCGCGCAGGAGGCTCTGCGCAGAGGAAAGTTGGGAGCTGGAGCATGCCGCAGGCTGCGGCCTGTCCTCACCCTGCTTCCCGTTTCCATTTCCCTTCTCCCAGCTCCGCTCTTCCGCATCTGCAAGGAGGCGCGGGATGCTGCAGAATTGCCTGATCTCACCAGGACCCTTCTGGTCAACCCACAGTGAAGAGCCGGCCGGCAGGGCGCGGATGCCCTGGTAGAGCGTAAAGGGCGTCGGAATATACCCCCAGAGGAAGAAACCCACGTGACCCGCCGCTTCAGGCGAGGTGTTGATCTGACCCCCTGCCAGCAGCGCCTTGACCTGCGACGCGGTGCGGAAGGTGGCGCCGTCATCCGAGTAATACAGCGGCTTGATACCAAAGGGATCACGCGCCAGGAATAGGCCGCGCCGCTGGTCGTCCCAGATCGCGAACGCATACATCCCGCGCAGCCTGTGCATCATGGCCTGGCCCTCAAGCTCGTAAAGATGGAGCAGCACCTCTGTGTCGCTCTGCGAGCGGAAGCGGCGGCCTTTCGATTCCAGTTCCGTCCGCAGCTCGCGGTAGTTGTAGATCTCTCCGTTGAAGGTGACCCTGACCTTGCCGTCCGCGCTGGTCATGGGCTGCGCGCCGGCGTCAGAAAGGTCAATGATCGAGAGGCGCCGGTGCCCCAGCCCGACGGTGTCGTGAAGCCCATACCACTCGCCGGAGCCGTCGGGACCGCGGCGCTGCATGTGGGCCAGCACCCGTCCCATCTCGGGGCGGTTAACCGGCTCGCCGGTGCGGTAGTTGAAGATGGCAGCGATGCCGCACATTCAGGCGGGTTGGTGATTGATAGTTGAGGGTTGAGGGGACGCTCTCAAAAGCTGAAATACTGAAACGCTAAAACGCTGAGATACTGACATACTGAATTCCGCGTGCTTTGTGACCACTCTTCGCGAAGCGGATGCTGATTCTGGGGCATCTATCTCGTGGCGGGCTTGGAAAGCCAATTCCGCGGTCAATCCCCCTACCCTCAATTACCTCAATCTGAAACGCGGTTTTCGTTGAGCTCGTATCTCCAGGCGCTCTCGGATTTCGTACCGGTCATCACGCCGAGAATTCTGATGCGCTCGCCCTCACTCATTAGTCTGTCCCCCTGTAAATCTCTTATCATTTCGGCAGCGACTCCACTTGCCGCACGTGAGCTATAGGTAGATTTTCCTTCTTCCGTTCGTGGGTTAGGACTGAATTCGAAGTTCAGAGATCCGCTGCCAACCCCTCTTGACCATAATCCGTTCTCTACGAACTCGATTTGTGCAGCGTAACGTATCCGGCGTTTCTCCACACCCGCAGCTTGAAACTCTTGCACTTCCGTTACCGCAAAACTCACGAGTTTGATACACCCTTGAGATTGGGAGGCGATCCGCTGCTGCAGCACCTGTTTCGCCTCGTCTAACGAGGGCGAGCAGCCCATGAACAGGAGGAAGCAACAAACTGAAAAGCTGAAACGCTGAAGCGCTGACATGCTGAAAATCACCAAATCAAAAGCAGAAAATAGAAAGCAAAAAGCAGAAATCGCTCATAACGGCAGTTCCAACCACGAAATACACCAAACACACGAAAAAGGAACGGCTGGCGAGAGGGACCCTGCTCGCCGCCCCGGTTAGCACCTCGGCTGCACCAGATCTTGGTCATTTCGTGTAATTCAAGTATTTCGTGGTGCCAATGGCTCTTTCAAGGTAAAGCTTCGCCCCGTCAATTCGCAGCGCGGTCTGTCTCGCACCGATTAACGCTCGGCTACCCACCTGAATTTGGTCTTCGACTACCAAATCCTGCCTCTCACCTGTCCCACATACGAGGAGCCGCCCGATCTATCATCGGGCAAGAGCGCCAACCGCACGCTCCGGCGCGTACTCGCGATCAGCTCCCGAGGAGTCTCAAAATCATCGGCGCCAGGGTCCGGCTCTTCTTGCCCCAGCTCTGGAGCTTGGCCACGCGGTCGCTCACCTGGCTCTGCTCTTCCCCCGGCAGCTTGCGCACAGCTTCGGCCAGTCGGTCGATCCGGCTTCCGGCGTTGGCGAGCTGTGGCAAAACCTGGTCACGCAGGAAACCCACCACCAGGTGGCGTGGCTCGGCCACAGCCTCGTAATGCATGCGGCGGTCGCCCGGGACATAGACCATCCGCAGCAGGCCGGCCCTGCGGAGGAACAGGAGGGCCCGCTCGGCGGCTGCGCGGCAGGCGCCCAGCCGTTCGACCAAGTCCTCGGCCGGCAGCGGGCGAGGCGAAACAAAAAGTAAGCCATATACCTCCCCAAAGGACCGGGGCTGGTTAACCAGGTGACCAAGCTGGATGAAAAGGCCGATGGCCTCAGCCTCCAGGGGGCTCAGCTTGCCGTCAGGAGCAGCGCCCATTGGTTCTTCCGCTGATTTGTCTTGAGCAAGGATCGAGGACATATCGGCGCTATGTTCCCAACATCTCCACTACCATCGGCAGGAACTGACGGGTTTGCTTCCCCCAGCTCTGGAGCATCGTGATCTTGCGCCTCGTCTGCGCCCGCTCTCTGGCTGGGAGCTTCGCGACCATCCCCGCAATCAGGTCGAGCCGGCTCTGGCTGTCTTCGACCTGCGGCAGGATCTGGTCCTGGAGGAAACCAGCCGCCAGGTGGCGCAGTTCGGCCACCGCCTCGTATTGAGCCGCGCGGCGGCCGGGCAGGTGGGCCATCCGAATGGCACCGGCCTTGCGAAGGAAGTTGAGGCCCTGGCTGGCCGAGCCTTTACTGATGCCCAGGCGCTGGATCATCTCGTCCATGGTCAGGGGTCGCGGGGTCAGGAACAGCAGAGCGTAGAGCTCAGCGTAGGAGCGCGGCACCCCAATTATCCGCGAAAGCTGCACAAACAGGCCGATCACTTCCGCTTCCAGGCGGATCCAGGCCGGGTTGGGAGCCGCTGGGCGGGGCTCTGACGTCACTTTGACTGGCGCGACACTGCGTGGCACAAACTCAGTTCTAGCAAACGCACCGCTTCAGTTCAATAGCAAATGAACGGGAGTAGGCACTTTTTTCGACAATGGGGGAAGCATTCCGCTTGCCAGCTTTCCGGCCCGCCGAATTCATCATAAGGATTCCAGTTCCACCAGGGCGGTGAATTCCTGCAGGACATCGGCATACCGCGCGTTCAGGAAGCGCTGGATCTCAGCATTATCCAGCAGCTTGCGAACGTAGCTGCGGGCTAACGTCAGGCTGAGCACGTTTTGGCCGTAGCTCTTTTCTACGGCCTTTAGGTCCCGCTGCAACATTTCCATTTCCTGTTCCATCTTCGCCAAATTCTCGGCCGACAGCCCTTTGGGTTTCTTTGGTTTGGTTGCGTGCACGAGCTGATCCTCCGGCGTCGCCAGCAGCAACGCTTCCACGTAGGCCTTGGAGTAGCTGTGGGTTCCCACCATCAACTCCGCGATTTCGATCTGGCGCACGGCGTTGACCCGGCGCAGCAATCGCAGGGCCCCCGGGGTCATATTCTTATCTTTGAGCAAATCCGCCACCTCGGAGTGGATACCCTCCAGCAGGTTCAGGTACGCTTTAACGACGCGGACGGGAATGTTCAACGCGGCAGCGATCCGATCGGGGGTCACCCCCATTTCGACGGCTTTAGCGATCATCCGGTGCTCCTGAATGGGCGAAACGCGGCTGACGCGAGCGTTGTAGGTGAAGCATTCGTCGTCATTGGCGACGATGCACTCGGCCACGGTGTGCCCCAATTCTTTCAAGGCGAACAGCCGCAGATGCCCGTCCAAGAGGAGGTATTTGCCCGGGGCCTCCTTTTGCGGATACACCATGAGCGGTTCAATCAGGCCCACTTCCTTTACGGAGACAAAGATCGACTTGCAACGACGGACACTCTTGAGCGGGTCCCTAATTATGCGCACCGGCAGGATGTGCTCGATAGGCACTTCGAATTCCCGGAGCTCAAATCCGATTTTGGCTTCACTCATACGGCCTCCAGTGGTAGGTGATCCAGTCGGGACCAAAGCGATTGCGGGATGCTGGCCAGCGACTCGGCGCGCAGCAAGGTGCCGAAGTCCTCATCGGCCAGGAGTTTATTAAACGCCGTGGTGATGAACACCAGTCTGGCTTCGGTAATCTTGGCTTTGCGGACGAGCGTCTGCTGGCGCTGGCTTTCCCGTTTGAAGACCCTCACCAATCGCTTGCTGGCGCTGCCGCCCGGGACCCGGCGATTGGGCTGTTCGCTGGCGACGTGATCTTTGCCCAGGAACCGTCGCTGATCGATGAGCCGTTTGACCACGCGGATCGAGATGCGGTTGAGTTGTTTGGATTCAAAGGCTTTCAGGAGTTCCCGCTGCGTTTCGGGTGTGTCCGCTTGGGCGATGTCAATTGCCACCGAAAGCGGCACGGTGCCGTTGATGGCCGCTTCCAGCAGCCGTTGTTCGCCGGTCCGCTTCAGCGCCGACAATCCCGTCACGGTCTTGTCGCTGACACCGAGCTTCGCGGCGGTCGCTTCGATGGTGTAGCCCAACCCGCGCAGCCGCTCGATTTCGCGCATTAACTCCATCGGCGACGGATGTCGCCGGGCGATGTTCTCCACCAAGCTGCGCAGGAGCCGTTCCTCCGGCGAAACCTGAACCACGATGGCGGGAATCTCCTTGTGGCCCAGCGCGAGGAACGCCTCGATCCGACCCAGGCCGCACACCAGATCATAGCCCGCCTCCCCGTTTTCGCTGCTGCCTCGCCGGCTGACCTGAATCGGTTTCTTCAAACCGAGGTGCTTGATGCTTTCCAGGATCAGCTCAAACTTCCTCCGATCCCGGTGTCGGGGGTTGAGAATGCGTATCTGGTCGATGGGGATCATCTTGATTTCTTCGTTCATAGATCTTGGGGAGTTGGGACCGAGCCGCCAGGCGGACAAAGAGCTCGAGCGAGGGGAAGCGATAGACGTCGAGATAGAGCCCGTTGTTCTCGCACAAGGTAAGGGTCTTCGAGCCGCAGTCGAGACTGGGCAGCAAGTAATAATCCAATACGGCTTCGTTTCGGGCGTCCATCCGCACCACAATTGTGAGGTCCTGCTTTAACTCCGGCCGCAGCGTCACCAGCCAGCGCAACGACCCGATAGTGGTAAAGTAGCTGCGAATAAAGAAGATGCAGACCCGCAGCTCGTCGTTAAGGTGGAGCATCCGGTCGCGCTTCTCCAGAACTCCTGACATAGGCACGAAATCCCGTTGCGTAGTTTTCCGCAGTTTTGACCCCGAGAATGCGTTTCGCGTGCGGGGATTCTGCCAGTGCGACGCTTTGCACACGCAAAGACTTGTGACACACTCCCGCCGAAA
>CAIWJG010000551.1 GCA_903912925.1 uncultured Verrucomicrobia subdivision 3 bacterium
AATGCAGAAGGGGGAATGGCTCCCGTTCAGCCGGCTGTTTTCATTCTGCATTCTGCATTCTGCATTCTGCATTTCTACTCCTGGGGCCAGGCACCCTCTCCTCTGGGGAGGGTAGGGTGAGGGGGTACGCTCACGCTGCGGGGAACACTGAGCCGGACATAATGATCGAACTCACGTTCGATGCTACGATGGGGCATCACGCTGCGGGGAACATTGACCCCGACATAAGTGAGGGGGAATGGGGCTCACGTCGTTTCCACGGGCTCAGGATCTCGGAGGCTTCCCCAGCCCGGACGGTGGAAAAAGGGCGGGCGGGGCATAGGGAAAGCCGGTTCTTCGCTGTTTTCGAGGGAACGTGGGAAATGGCATCCCCTGCCGCCCGCGTATACCTTCGTAGCCCCATCGGAGATGCACCGGAGTCTCGCGGGAGGGGCGGGGGCGGTTTTGGGGAATAGGGGGCCAAAACCAGGGCAGCCCTCCTCAGCTTTTCCGGGCAGGCGTCGCTACTTGACGAGCCGTCGCGCCAACTCGGGCACCGCCAGCCGGATTTCCAAGACTGCGAGATCGCACATCCGGCTGGCGCCGAATGCGTTGAAGTGCGTGTCGTCTTTGAGCCCCTCAGGGCACTTCTCAAATTCGCCGGGCTCCACCCAGTCGAACAGCCGCTTGGATTGGTCCGGCCCCATCTTCGACAGCAACTCCCGGCTCCGCTTTTCCAGGTCGAGCAGCGGCACCTGCTCCTCGGTGGCCACTTGCCTCACCGCTTCAGGGTAATCACCGTGGGTATCCCGGACCTGCGCATCGGCGCCGAACCTGCGCCGCGCCACCGGCGTGGCCAGCACCGGCACGGCTTTAGCCGCCCGGGCTTCGTGTACGTATCGCTTCAGGTTCTGTTTGAACTCGCCGAACGGCTCGGTGAAGCGCGCCGCGTCTCCCTTCTTTTCGTCGTTGTGGCCGAACTGGATAATCACGTAGTCGCCTGGCTTCATAAGCGCGAGCACGCTGCTCCATCGGCCCTCGTCGCGGAAGCTCTTGCTGCTGCGTCCGTTCCTTGCGTGATTGGCAATCCGCACCTCCGTTTTGAAATACATCGGCAGCATCTGGCCCCAGCCGCGTTCCGGGTAGGCCGGGATCACCGGCTTGTCCGACATCGTCGAATCCCCGATCAGAAAGAGCGTGAGCGGCTTTGCCTCGGGCGCGGAGACAGCCGTGCGAGGTTTGGGTGCCGCGCATCCCGCGGCCCACAACGCGACCGCGAGCCCCAGGCCGGAGATGGCGACAGTCCTTCTTGAACTTCGTTTGTCGTTTCTTGCGTCAGTCATAGTCTTGGAGTTGCTCAATCCTCCACAGTCAGGGAGACCCTCTGAATTGCGTTTTGGCCCGACTTGGGGAACGGGCGGGGCAGGGGCTGCGCTACGCCGTTGGCGTCTATCGTTCGGCAGCGGAGATCATATTTGCCCGGCGCGAGGCCGTTCAATCGTGCCGTCCAGAAGGCAATTGAGTCCCGTATTGGCCACTCGCGCGGTTTGCCCGTGTTCGCGTCAAACTGAAGCGGCGTCGCGGGTAGCTTCGCGTCCGGTAGCCCGCCCCCCCAGCGGTCAGGCGCGGGTAGAATCTCAGCATCGCGCCAATCGG
>CAIWJG010000552.1 GCA_903912925.1 uncultured Verrucomicrobia subdivision 3 bacterium
CGTGGGGACCGAGGGCGAGACGCCCGCCCCACTACCTGAGCAGTTACAATCCTGCTGCCATTGAGAAACGGCTGGCGGGCCGGTTGGAACTCTGGCATGGTTACCACAGCATGCAGTTCTCGACTTTCCAGAAGAGGCTATGCTTCGCAATGGGCTCATTCGCCAGAGGATGTTGGGTGTTCCTGACGCTCGCCATGTTGGCCGCCGGCACGGCCCGGGCCGTCGAGTTCGAGTTTGTTGTGATCGGGGACACGCGGCCACGTTTCGAGAGCCAGGACTTTCGGCTGTTCCAAGGCCTCATCGGTAAGATTAATACCGGCAAGCCGGCGCTGGTCATCAATCTCGGCGACCTGATTTATGGTTACGGGCCGCACAGCAAGGAGAAGCAGTGGGACAAGTACCAGCAAGTCATAAAGGCCATTGGGCCGCCTTACTACCAGGTCCCGGGGAACCATGACACGCACTCGAAAGAGGCCCGGCGTATCTACGGGCGTCGGTTCGGCAGCTTCTACCAAGCGTTCGATTACCAGGACTGGCATTTTGTGCTGCTGGATAACACCGAGAAGCAGCGTTGGGGCTACCTCGGCCCAGCCCAACTCGCCTGGTTGAAGGCGGATCTCCAGGCAACCCGGGCCCGAGGGGTCCTTGTCTTTCTCCACTTTCCGGTCTGGGAACCAGAGCGCATCACCCCGGACTACTACGCCTTCTGGAAGCAGACGCTGCACCCCCTCTTCAGGGACTCCCGCGTCCGGGCGGTCTTTGCCGGTCATTACCACACCTACGGGCCCACGCGCGAATTTGACGGTATCCGCTATTTCATCACCGGCGGGGGCGGCGCTGAATTGCGGCCCGAATACAAGAAGGCCGGCGGCGAGCACCACTTTCTGAGAGTCAAGGTGTCGGGCGACGCGTTCGATACGCGCGTGGTCACCGAGCACGGCGAGTTGACTGATCCGGAGGCGGACGTGATGGGGGGCCTCTTGTTCGCAGCCCGGAACGTTTCTCGCATCGGCATCAAGCGTGGCGCGCAGGATCTTAAGGAAGGAGTATACTTCTCGGTCTCCATCCACAACCCCTACCCGGCGGCTCTGAGTGGCCAAGCCGAGTGGATCATTGATGCCAGCGCCTTTTCGGTGGAGCCGAAGAACGTCTCGCTCCAGATCCCTCCCGGCGGCAGGCAGCAGCAGACCTTTAGCCTGAAGCTGCACAAGCACAACGTTACGCTGCTTTCGCTTCCGCGCCTGCAGTTCAACGTCGTGGCGGGAGGGTATCACCACCGGTTCCACCGTGAGGTGCGACTGCTCGATAATCTCAACGTGCCTTATCAGCGGACGAGGCCAGACCTGGATGGCCAGCTTGCGGATTGGGAGGGCATCCCGGTCTTGAAATTGGGCCAGGAGCCCATCCTGGGAGCTGAGCTGCGGACCTGTTACGACGCAGCGACGCTTTACATGGCAGTCACAGTCCCGTCCGTCCAGGCGGATGAGGAAGAGGAACTGGGTTTCAGGGACGACCTTCAAATAGGCATGGCCCGCCGGGTAAGCGATACGGATTTCGGGCCGGACTTCCTGCGGCTCGGATTCAGCTCTGGCGCGCGGGAGGCCTGGAACCGCACCGCCGGACGAAAGTCCGAAGGGCTGGTTGCGGGCGTCAAATGCTTCAGCCGGGCCCAAGGCGGGAGCACCTGCTATGAGATCGCAGTGCCGCGCCGGCTACTCCAGGGCCTGAAACCCGATGCGGCGGACCGCCTGATTCTCGACCTTTCCTTCCCGCTGCCTGGTGTCGGGGTGAACACCCCGGAGCCCGCAGACCCGAACCCCAACACTTTTGCCTACCGCGTCCGCTACGGGAATGATTCCCTTGTCCCAGTCCATTTCGTCGAACTGACCTTGCAGCGGAGGAAGCCGTAGAAAGGTAACTGCTCAGGTAGTGGGGCGGGCGTCTCGCCTGCCGTA
>CAIWJG010000553.1 GCA_903912925.1 uncultured Verrucomicrobia subdivision 3 bacterium
AACCGCCTCCAGTGCGTGGATATCTCTGGTTCCGGTTTGCGAAGGGTCTCCTGTGATAACCGCATCGCCACGGAGAAGCCATGCCGGACTGTGGGCCAATGGTCTCGGGCGTTCTTCCTACACCCCCAAAAGCCGGACGGCATCATCTACCGCAGTCGCCACAATCCCCAGTTCAAGTGCCTGGCCATCTTCGATAGATGCCAGCCGAATGTGAGCTTGGGCCCGACCGTGCCCTTGATGACCGGAACTCGACGCTCTTGGACGATTCGGCAGATAACTAAATACAATCTGGCGATCGAACCCGCACCTTGAACCGCCGGCGCCGGGCAAACCTTCAACCCCTCTCAGAACCGCCACGTCAGATCTAACTGAAAGAGGTTGTAGTTATTGATGGGATTGAGGACCGGCAGGTCCGAATTGTTGCCGCCGGTGCCGAGACTTTTATTGATTTGCCGCGCGTAGCCGTAGCGCACCGTGCCGATAATCGAGTCCGTGATGCTGTAGGCCAAAGCGGTATAGATTCCTTCGAGGTTGGCGCGGCCCTCAAAGAAGTCCGAGTCCAACAAGTTCACATCAACCGCGTATTGCTCGACGTGCTGCCAATAAACCCTCGTCTCCCAGGTATTCTTCTTCGAGGTCTGGCCATAGACCAGGCCCAGATTGCCGTAGGCGAGGCCGACCTGATACGCCTTGTTCTGGCCCGTCACCGCATAGGGCAGATCACCCTCCGGGGCCGTGGCGCCGACCGCAGTCCGCGCCCGGCTGTTGCCTGAGAAGTTGTAAGCAAAGTCGCCGAATAGCCGGGCGTTACGTCGGCCAACCTTGAAGTTGAGCTCCATCGGGGTCTCCAGCACCAGGAGGTCATTGATGCCGTTCTGGTTGAATCCGGTGGTATTGGGATTCAGGCCGTTCAAACCCTGGCCGCTGAACGGCTTGTTCAGCCCGTTGTTCTGCCCCTGCCCAGTGTAACTGTAGAGCACGGGGGCGACTTTCAAGGAAACATCCTTCGCCAGCTTCGCAGTGGCGCCCACCTGCCAGGCCAGCAGGAACGTATCGCTCGAGGGATACCAATTGTCGGGGTTGCTGTCCTGGTACATGAACTGACCGAAGGTGGCGAACAGGTCCACATCGCCCAGGGTATGCTTGAATTTCTCCGACACTCCCTCGGGGTTGATATCCGAGTCCCAGATCATTGAGGTGACATAGAGCGGCATCGGCATCTTGCCGACGGTCAGCTCCAGCCAGTCCGCCGCGCGCCAGCCGAGATAGGCCTGCCCGATCGCGACGGTGTCGCTGTTCTTGGCGGATGGGGTGGGATTGGAGTCGTCGCCAAAGGTAACCCACGGCGAGCGCGGATTGCTCGAGGTCTCCGCCCGCAGCCCGTAGTAGAAGTCGTCAAAGAGGTCGCCGCGAAGGCCGAGGCGGACGGCGTAGCGGAACCGCTCGCGATAGTAAGTGTCTCCGGACGCGCCCGACCCGGGCGCGTTGTCGGCCCCACGGTATTCATAAACTAGAACTTCAAGGTCACGTCTAACTGCAACAGATTATAGTGCTGGATCGGATTTATTTGGGGTATATCCAGGTTGCTGCCGCCGGTGCCGACCTTGTCGTTGATGCGCCTGGCGTTGGCGTAGCGGACAGTTGCGATCAAGTTGTCGGTGAGGCTGTAGGCCAGGGCGACGACGACCCCCTGCAGATTGCCCCGGCCTTCGAAAACATCCGAATCGAGCAGATTGGGGTCGAGCGCATATTGCCCAATGCTCTGCCAGTAGCTGCGGAGCTCCCAGGTATTCTTCTTCGCGACCGAGCCGGTGGCCAGCCCCAGCTTGTCGCCGTTGCCGATGGCGAAACCAATTTGGTAGGCTACCACATCACTCACTTGTGCGCCATAGGTCAACAGCGGAGGCGAGCCCGGCGGCTGTTGGAGTTTGTTCTGAGCGGCCAGCGCTTTCACCGCGGCTTTGGCACGCTGGGCTCCGTCCAGGTTGAACGCATAGTCACCAAAGACGCGAGCATTCACCTTGCCGATCTTGAAGTTCACCTCGGCCGGCACTTCCACGACGGTCAGGTTGTTGACTCCCACCTGGTTGTAGTAGATTGGGGGCTCGGTGGTGAGTCCGTTGATGGGAGCTATGCTCTTCTTGCCCCCGTAAGCTCCCTCGCCAATGAAGGTGTCCCCGACACCGCCCGTGTAATAGGGAATTGCCGTGTCATTAGTCACCAGCCCGATATAATTATACAAAGAGGCCGCAGCTTTGGCCGAGATGTTCTCGGTGAATCGGTAGTTCACGCCCCCCTGCCACGCGAGGAGGAAGGTGGTGCTGGTTGAAGTCTCTTGGCGAGGGCTGCCCGGTGGGTAAACGTACGGCACCAACGAGCCCGAGATATAGCTGGGATTGTTATCCTGGTAAACAAACTGTCCGAAAGTTGCAAACAAATCGGCGTTGCCAACGGTATATTTAAGGCGCTCGGCGGCGCCTTCCGGGTTCAGGTCCGGGTCCCAAACCATAGGCGTGGTGTACAGCGGGTTGGGCATTTTGCCTAGCGTGATGTCCAGCCAGTCCCCGGGCCGCCACCCGAGATAAGCCTGCCCAACATCAATCCCGGCGTTGGACTTCCCAAACGGCCCGGGCGATGCCCCCCCGAAGGTGACCCAGGTCGAGCGCGGGTTCGTCGAGGTCTCGAGCCGCAAGCCGAAATAGACATCGTCAAACAGGTCGCCGCGCAGACCCAGCCGAAGCGCGTAACGGAACCGATCCAGTTCCATGCTGGCCCCGTCCGGCGTAACGGCTTGACGCTGCTCATACCGCACACGGACGTCGCCATACAATTCCAATTTCTTGAAAGCCTTGTTGATGTCCCACTTGGAATCCATACTGGACATCGCGTGTTTAACAGCGTTGGTGAGGTTGGCGTCCGCTTCGGTCTGGACTTTCCGGGCCTCCTCCTGAGTGATCATGCCTTTCTGGATCATGAGATCGAGGAGCGGGTCGTGCGATTCCTGCCCCAAGCCGAGGCTGCCGGCGGCGAGCAGCCAGCACGCGGCGAGAAAGACCGCTGCGTCGAAGCGGTAAAGCCCTAAAGCGCGCGCTTTGACGTCTTCACGCTTTCCGGCTTTGCCGATTCTCAGACGACCGTTCCTGGCAAAGTATTGCATCGGCCCGAGTCTAAGGACCCTTTGTGACGAAGCGGCGACGCAAATGTGACAATTCGGTTACGCCGACGGCAAGCTCCGGCGCATCCGGAAAGTTTGCACTTGGCCGGATAAGCTGATGATGGGCAGTTGTGGCAGTAGCACCAGCTAGCCTTGGCACGCATGGGCCAACTGCGACCAACAAAACGAGCGAGGGCATGAGCATTGGGGTGCCAGCACAGGTGGACGGCAGACGCGTCTTCCCATGAGTCCCCGTCCCTTGCTGCCCGCACTCGATCCCTTCCAGCGACTCCCAACCTCGTTAACCCCCAGGTCTTGGTCGAGACTCGCGTTACCTTTTGGCGACAACACGCGCGGCATGTTAGCCGGGGCCTCAGGTGCGTTCGTAAGTCACTGGCAGTCAACATCTTAAGCGCTCCATGAGCATGTCTGAAAAGTGGATACGCGTGTCCGCAGACTTGGCGCAGGATCGAGGCGCTCCTGTTAATCTACTCGTGCTCAAGCACCCATCGTGCTCGAGCAGAGAAACGGCTTACTAAAACAACAGACAATTAAAGCATCAATTCGATCATGAGAAAAACACCAAAATACGCGCTGCTGTTGGCTTCGGCCCTGGCGGTCGCTTCGTCAGCGCAGGCCTATGTAAACGGCGATCTCCTCGTCGGGTTCACCGGCGGGTCGCAGGACTTCATTTATGACCTGGGGCAAGCCTCGTCGCTCACCCTGGGTCAAACCTGGAAACTCGACGCCAATCTCGGCACGCAATTCGGCGTCCTCGGCGTCCAGAACACTGGCCAGCACATTTATGCGACGTCATTCGATAGTTTGAATGAAAACAACTTCGCGCCGGCGGGTCTATTTCCCAATGCCAGGGCCGATATCACAACCATTGCCGGCGGCATTACCCTGGGCAATTCCCGCACCACGACCCAAGCCGCCTTTGACTGGACTACCGGTTGGACTTATCAGACAGCTCAAGCGGCCGGCACCCCGGGCAACACCTTCCAGAATGACTATTTTAACCCGAACGTGTCCGTCTCTTCGAGTGCCTACCTCTATGACAACCTGAACATCGGCACGGTCGCTCCCCTCAGTTTCTTCAGCTACAACCCCTACAGCGGCCAGTTGGCCTACGGCGTTACTGCCGTCCCGGAGCCTACGACCGTTAGCCTGCTGGGTGGTTTTGGCCTCCTGCTTCTCGCATTTCGTCGTCAGCTCCTCAAGGTTTAACAGCACGAACAGCTTAGCAAAACTCCATAACAACAGACAACAGCAACAACAGAAACTACAACAGAAATCATCACAATATGACTACCAAATCAATCATCCTGGCGGGTGCGATCGGGTTGGGCTGTGCAAGCCTGGCCAGCGCCGCCCAATATGTCTATGTCACCGGCTCCACCGCCGGCCGCAACGCCTTCTACCTCGCGATCAGCGATGGCTCAACCGTTTTCGATGCCGCCCCGACCATTATCGCCCAAGGCAACGCAGACCCGGCCAAGGCCACGTACCACACTTGGCACGGTAATCTTGGCGGGGTGGATACCTACGTCAAAGCGCATTGGTCCGGCTCTGAAGGCGGTATCTCGGACATAGCGGGCAGCGGCACGCAGACCTTCCTCGACGCCACGGCTGTATCTTCTTCAAGCTCACCCGGCCCCTTCGTTAGCTCGACCGTTGACCTGGCCGCGGCCGATAACGACAAGGCTTATTCCCGGAACCCCACCGCGGCGATTACCGGGACGAAGTCCTGCATCATTCCGTTCACCTGGGTCAAGCAAAAGGGTTCTGCCGCCGGCCTAGTCAACGTAACCGATCAGAGCATCCGTCAGGCTCTCAAGGGCTACGCGGTCCTGGCTCAGTTCACCGGCAATTCAGCCGATACCACCTTCGTCTATGTTTCCGGCCGGGATAACCAATCGGGCACACGCGTGAATCAGTTCGGCGATTGCGGCTTCGGCATCTTCTCGTCGCCCTTCATGGTTCAGATCAATGCCAATGGCTCGATGAAGGATCAGAGTTCTCCGGCTGGCTTGTATCTGGGTGACTATGGTTACTCGAGCGGCGGCACTTTGGCCACCCAGCTAGGCTACGACCTGTCCCAGGCCACTTCAGTGGATGTCGTCAACGGCACGGGTGTTGAGAAGTTCAGCGTGATCGCCTACCTCGGCAAGTCTGACTCCGATACCGCGATTGCGAACGGCGCGACGCTCTTGACCTACAACGGCGCTGCCTACGGCGACGCGGCCGTCAGAGAGGGCCAATATAACGCTTGGGGCAACTACTACGTTTATCGTCGGAACACCTCAACTTCCCAGGCTACCAGCGTCTATAACAAGTTGGTCGCCTCGACCGGCATCTCCGGGCACGCTGACGGGACGTTTACGATCAAGTTGACTGACATGCACGCCACCCGTAATGGTCCAACCTCCGACCCGGTTCATAACTAACAGGTTGGTGTCGCCAAACGAACATTCCTAACTAAGGCCGGCGTGGGCGCAAGCTCACGCCGGCTTTATGGCTGAATACAAACCAGGTGTCCAGGGTCCGCCAGCGTCTAATACCATGAGAACGACACTCAAAATCTCGATCTGCGTGAACTGCGCCCTGCTGGGTTGCCTGGCTTTCCTGCTGCTGAATGGACGACCGGCAAGACACGGCGCCCAGGCGCCTGCCGAAGCCGAGAACCCGCCTCCGGTCGCTGAGGCCGTCATGCCGGCGCCCGGCGTCTCGCCGACCGCCGAAGTGCAACCCTTTCACTGGAGTCAGATTGAATCGGCAGATTATCGCACGTATGTTGCCAACCTGCGAGAAATCGGCTGTCCGGAACAAACGATCCGCGACTTGGTCAAGGCGGACGTGGATAGCCTATACGCCTCCCGGCGCCAACCGCTAAACGACAAACTGGCGACAGGAGATGCCGCCGGGCGGATAGCAGTTCAACGGGAACTGCAAGAACTGGGCAACCAGGAGATCTCGGCAGTTACGGCTCTGCTGGCGGCGCCGCCCGCCGCAGCCAATACAACCTCAGCGTTGCCGGCGGAAGCACCGTCCTCCAGTTCGGTGCCCCAGGAATCGGCGGGTACGACCTTGAGGCCCCGGGTCTCTTACAACGCTGCCCCGTCAGCCTCCACGCCGAACACGAGTGCGTCCCGGGCGGCGTTGGAAGCCGCGCCTTATGGTTCCGCGCGCCAGGCGCCGCCGGCTCCAATTTCGTTGCCCTTGGTCCTTCAACCCGTTGACCCCTCCGTGGTCAACCTGAACCCACAGCAAGCGCAGGTGGTTGATGCCTTGCGCCAGAAATTCATCCAGGACGTCGGCGGTCCGAACCAGAACCCGAATGACCCGGCCTACAGCCAGCGTTGGCAAGCCAGCCAGCCCCAAGCGGACTTGGACTTGTGCGGCATGCTTGGCATCTTCGCCTTCCAGAGCTACCAAATCGCGGCCTGGGCCAAAGCTAACGCCCAAACGACTTCCAACCCCTGAAGCCTGGGTCAGTTCCTGGACCCAAACCCCTTCATGGTTTGGCCGCAGTTCTTCCAAAGGCTCGCTCGAAATCCTCTACGCGCCGGCCAGCCTCAAGCGCCTCCGCAGCCGTCAGCCTCTCCCTAATCGCAAGCAACGTCCGGGTGGCGTTTCCGTCGCCGCTTACCGAGGCGAGGTAAAGCCGCTTGTATCCCTCGACCACATCGGCTTCCACGCCGAGGTCCTGCAGGTAAACCCGGCTGAGGTTCATTTGGGCTTCGGCATCGCCTTTCTCGGCGGCCTGGCGGTAGCAGTTGGTGGCGAGGTCGAGGTTGCGAGGTGCGCCGTTCCCGGTCTCGAAGAGGCTCCCTAGCGTACAAAGCGCGCCGGCGCGTCCCTGGTCGGCAGCCCTAAGAAACCAGTGGAACGCCTGACGTCCGTCGGCTTTGAGCCCCGGACCGCCGTTGAGGTAGATCTGTCCCAGAGTCTGCATCGCGTCAGGCTGATTTTGCTTCGCCGCCTTCTTGAGCCACTTCAAAGACTCCGGCATGTTAGTGGCCACCCCGCGCCCCAGCCAATAACTTCGCCCCAGGCTGTACTGCGCCAGGGCTCCCCCTTCTCCGCTGCACGCCGATACAATTGGGCTGCCTCGACATAATCCTGCTTCACGCCCAGCCCTTTGGCGTAAAACGCCCCGAGATCATTTTCGGCCAACGCGTAACCGCGGTCTGCGGCCTGCCGCAGATACTCAGCCGCCTTGCCGTAATCCTGCGGCGCCCCATCGCCCCAGGCATAACGTTTGCCCAATTCGTAGAGCGCCCGCGCGTTTCCTTTCACGGCCTCCCGCCGCGCGCTTTCCAAGGTGACTCCTTCGGCGGCGCCCGCCAGCATTGGGACCATCAGGGCCAGCCCGATGGCCAAAGCACCTGCCTGTTGCCAAAGAGTGCGGGTCGTTACTTTCATGTGGCCAAGGGCTACCACCCGGAGCGCCCCACCGTCACGCCCAGAGTAATCGCCGAATGTTACAAACCGGTTACGAACCAGCTCCTCACGTTACGATCTTGCATGGAATCGAATGGCGGCCAAGCGATGGGGGACTCTCATCGGTCTAACTGGCCCACGGCCAATACTTTACAGCAGAGAACCCGGATGTCCTTAAAGTATCATCCCATGTCCTTGCGCTGCCTATACCCGAGGCCAGCGGCGGCGTAACATGCCGCTCGTCTGACCGAATACGAATTGAACAATACACTGCTATCTATCAAAAGTTATGAAACGAATATCTAATGCCTTCCCAGTTGCGTTGGCGGTGGCGGCCGGCTTCCTGGCGCTCGAGCAAGCCTCCGCTCAGCCCTTTGTTTACCAGCCCAACGACCTCGCCCTCGGATTTCGCAAAACAGGGGGTCAGGCCAACTATGAGGCTGTTGTGAATCTCGGCCAGGCCAGTAACTATTTCGGCGCGGCAATCGGCACATTTCCAGTAACGAACTATTCCACCTCACAACTGACTCCGGGCACGTTTGCCAATCTGAGCAATCTGAGTTGGTCCGTGTTCGGGTATTACAGCGGCTCGGGTTTTGGCTCGAGTTATCCCAACAGTGCAGCGTCCACCCTCTGGGTTACCGTCCCCCGTACGGACAAAGCGGTCCGCAGTGCAGATGCCACCCGCCTGACCAGGGGACAGCAAGCCAGCGCGAGGTCCCCGATTAACTCCATCTTGGACAACGCAGTCTTCGTTTCCGGGGATTCGGGCGCTAGCGCTTACAACACCTCTACCTTTGTTCGGGAATCCATCGCGACCTACCCCCTGCACCTGCTGACGCTTTGGATGGGAAGCGGCGTTGACTCATCCATCGGCACACTGCAGGACTCGTGGCCCGAGGGCAATCTTGAAATCACCACGCCCGCCAGCTTTACCACGGCGGTGCGTTCTGACCTGTACGAGGTAAGACCCACGACCGATGCCTCGGGAAATCCCGCGGATCCTCATACCGGCACCAGCGGGCTCGCCTGGTACATTGGCTATTTTCAATTCAATCCGAACGGGACCATGACCTTCACCCGCGAAACGGCGACCAAGCCGCCGCCGACTCAGGTGACGCTGAACATTATCCGAACGAACAACACGAGCACGATTTCCTTTGGCAGCTCCAACGGTGTGACTTACACGCTCTGCTTCACGAACTCGGCGGGTTTAGGCACAGCGGTCAGCAATTGGCCGTCGCAGTCCGGCACCATCAGCGGCGACGGGACGACCAAGTCCTTCCAGGATCCCACGACCGATCCCGCGCGGTTCTACCGTGTCTTGGAGCAGTAGAAGCCGCTGAAGCGCTGGAACGAGCGCAGGGCAGCGTTTTGACTGGCTGGCCCGGGAACGGGCCAGCCAGTTTTCTTATCTCTGCAATCATGGTCATCTGGGATTGGCGGGTGCCCCGGTGAAGGGCAAGGGTACCGGACCGAGCCTGAGCCCTCGCCCTTTGCCGGGTTCCCACACCTCGGCGAGCCCTTCGGACCTGGCTGCGTGAAGTCCCAACCTTTTGCCCCGCACCGTTCGCCACCTGTCACCAGCCAGTCCTGCGGATACGTCGGTAGCCCCACCGTAGTCTCCCCGTAGTACCTCTGATCGGCGATCAGAGGTAC
>CAIWJG010000554.1 GCA_903912925.1 uncultured Verrucomicrobia subdivision 3 bacterium
GGTGAAGATTTTCCCGGAAACGAATTGGGTGGGCGGCTCGATTTTCTTCACCATGACCTTGCGTCCGTCGGGGAAGACTTCGTAGATGACGCCATCCTGCGATTGCAGCACACTCTGGCCGGAGGCAAGCGCGGGCTCACGCGCCGCCGCGAAGACTGAACCGGAGACGGCGGGGAACTGGCTTTCGAGCTGTTGGATGTCGTGGTCTGACATGGCGAATCTTTCTGGTTTGAACATAAGACAAGTGTCCGCTTACAGCAACCTTGTCTTTCCGGCCTGACCGCTCTGCGCGCATTTGGGCCTGGGCCGCCTCCGCTTCCGGCGTAATCGGCCCCAAAGCCGCTGTGGCACTGTAAACATTATAGTACTCCGCGAGCCCTTGCTGTGCCTCCATGCCAAACGGCGAGCCGGTTATCCGGCGGAACCTCCTGCTGCCACTGAATACGGACAGCTCGTCGATTTGTCCCGCCGCTACCTCTTGCCCAAGGACACCGCTTCCCACAATCAAGCTGGTAGAGGAAACAACTTGCGCCGGAACTGCGGGAAGGCCGCCGCCAGAGACAACCAGGGCATCGTTGATAAAGATTGCGCTATTCGTCTCACTGTAGCCCAGCATCACCAAATACCAGTTTCCCGCTTGAAATGCCACGGTCGCGCTCAGGCAAGGCACCAGATCGTTGCCGCTTTGGCAGGCGAGAGAGATGGTGCTCCCGTCCGGGCTAACGACCAGCGACCACCAAACGGCGCTCGTGCCGCCGCTGCCCGAGGCCAGCGTCAGCAGCCTGGCCATGTTCCCAGGCCCGCTCCCGCTGTCGAACCCGGGCCGATACCAGAAGCGGATGGCCCCGCTGACCGGGTCCACCAGGGGCCGGTTAGTCACCACCATCGGAATTACCCACGGCACAACCGGCGACGAGCTGCGGTCCAGACAATAGCCGCTCCAGCTTTCCGCCCATACCGTGGGGTCAATCACCTGGTCGGCAGGCATGCCGTAGGGCTGGTCGAACGATTCAGAAAACAGACCAGACTCAGGCCAAGGGGGTGCCGGCGGGCGTGGACTGGCCATCAGGCTGCCGCCACCCAACACTATGGAGGCGATAATAAGTGCGCAGGTCAACACTGTAGTGGCCTGATATGGGGCTATATTCTGGTGGCGGTGAGTTCTCACAGTCGTTTGCTGTGAGTCTTGGGCACTTCTCTGAAACCGGCCTTGGGTTGGCCTCGGGTGAGGCATGTTGGCGCGCAGGACGCAATCCGGACTCGGAACGCTACGAGGCCCTGCACCACCTCGGCGACAAGAATTCATTTTGGCTGATGACGCTGGATTATCCAACCACCACACAAGGGCTGTTTATATCCTCGCCCGCTCCGAGCGCAAGGGAAATAATGGCGGCCAAACCAATGGTGTCCCAATCATGCCGGGGCCCGCTGGAAACCCCGTGAAGCTGCCGAAATCCCCGTGCGAGCCGAAGGTCAACCCAAGGGATGTACACCATGCCAGCACCGGACCAATACCGGACCAGCGCCGGAGCAATACCGGGGCAGTTCGGAGCCCCCCCGCTTGCGGTTCTGAGGCTTTACGGAGTATCCAGGAC
>CAIWJG010000555.1 GCA_903912925.1 uncultured Verrucomicrobia subdivision 3 bacterium
CAGACCAGCCAAAATGAGAACTGCTGCCACCCCATGTCCGCCATGCTGGTAGAACGGCTTAAAAACATTCCTGCGATATATCGCGCCGCGGTATGGTTGCGGCGATGCCTGATTCCGGCATTGGCAGACACCGTTCTGGAGTTCTATCGGTCGCTGGCGGGTGTGAGTTGGTTTTACCTGTATTCCGTCGAGGAGCAGCGGAAGAAATCGCGGGTAGCCTCCTTGCTTTGCGACATCCGCAAAGGGCCCCCATTCCAGCTTTTCTCGCTGTACCAGGCGTTGCGCTGCGGCTGCCCTGAATTTCAGGGACGGATAGTTTTGGAAGATCAGGGATTCCCGGTGGTCCGCAAGGGTTCCCTGCTGGCGGAGGGAACCACCAAGCAGCACACCGAACAACCGTGGCCGATTCTTTGGAGCCGCCATCCCAACGCCAGTCTCGTTTCCAAGTCCCTCGCCCTCGTGTTCGCCGGCAAGGAACTCTGTCTGGAGTCGGTCTATGGTTTTCGCGCTTATCGCGGCGACGATGCGGCGCGCTATTGGAGGCTGCCACCTCCGGTCACCTTGAACGGTCGCTGGACCAGCATCGTTTCCCGCTGGGCGCCGAACGATCGTGTGACCAACCACTCGCACTGGCTCCTCGATGCCCTGCCGCGCCTGGCTCTGCTGCGTGAATTTCCCGCTGACACCAAGGTCATCGTTCCGGGCAAACTGGCCGCCTATCAAAAGGAGAGCCTGGCTATGCTGGGGCTGACGGACGATCGCATCCGATTTTCGTCGGAGACTCATCTTCAGGTGGAGGACTACTTCTTCAGTTCGCCCACGGCGATGATCGCCTGCTACAGCCCTTATGCGATTCGCTTCCTCCGTGAATCCTTTCTGTCCAAAGCCGATCCCGCCTACCGGCCGCCTAAACGATTTTTCGTGCGGCGGACCGGGTTGGCCCGAAACATGGATAACGAAGCGGAGGTGGAGCGTTTCTTCGCAGATCGAGGCTGGCCACTGATCAATCCTAGCGAACTGACCTTCGCGGAGGAAATTCGCCTTTTTGCCGAAGCAGAGGCCGTGGCCGGCTTGGGCGGCAGCGCTATGAACAACACCGTTTTTTCCAATTCCAATTGTTCGGTGTTGGCCATGGCCCATGATTATTGGACCGATGGGGTGCTGGATTGGATCCTCCAAGCCGTGGAAATCAGTAATTACAGTATGCACGTGTATCCGTCGAATCGTTGCCGGCGCTTTTCAGTGGATATGAAGGTCCTGCAAAAGCAATTCGACTCGCTTGGCTTACATTAACAGATCATGAGTATGCCGCGCAAAATCCGATGCACGATTGAGAATATTATTAACCATGGGGAGCGGGTGTACACGGTGGATCTTGTGCCCGCGACGAGCGTGCCGCCGTTCCGGCCTGGGCAGTTCCTGCATCTGACTGTGGATGACTACGATCCTGCCGGATTTTGGCCGGAATCCCGGGTATTCTCGATTGCGAGCTCTCCAAGCGAACGGAGACGGATTCGGGTTTGCTACTCGGTGAAGGGCCGCTATACCACGAAGATGGAGCAGGTGCTGAAGGTGGGCGGCGAAGTCTGGATTAAGCTTCCCTACGGCGATTTTGTGATTGATGGCGCGAACGACGTGGTGCTTATCGCGGGCGGCACCGGGATTAGCGCCTTCACCGCTTTTCTGCAATCGCTCACCCCGCAGACTGTGCGGCACGTCACGTTGATCTATGGCGCTCGAACTCCGGCGCTGTTCCTGTTCCAGGACATGATTCTAAGCCAAGTGGACGCTGTTCCCCAGTTCGACGCCGTGTTTTTCGCGGAGAATGAAGATGCCCCTTTTACACGGCAATTAGCGGTTCACCCCAAGGCTCCGGCTTGCTACGCCGGTCGCATCTCGCTGGACGCCATCCTCCGCCTTCCGCCTTCCGTCCTCCGTCTTCCGTCCTCCGTCTTCTATCTCTCCGGCCCTCCGGTTATGCTGAGCACGCTGAGCCAGCAGTTGCTGGCCCGGGGAGTGTCGGCTGACCTGATCCGCACGGACGCATGGGAATGAACCCACTCGCTAACGACCTTGACCACATTCTGGCCCACACCCAGGGCTTGTGGGACGAGTTGCGAGGAGAGCGAATCTTCGTTACGGGGGGCACGGGTTTCTTCGGATGCTGGCTGCTGGAGAGCTTTGTCTGGGCGAACGACAAACTCAATCTGGGCGCACGGCTACAGGTGCTCACGCGAAATCCTGAGGCGTTCTGGCGAAAGGCCCCGCATCTGGCGGGGCACCCGGCCATCCAGTTTCATATCGGCGACGTGCGGTCGTTTGAATTTCCCAAAGGCGGTTTTTCACATGTTATTCATGCCGCCACCGAAGCGAGCGCCAAGCTTATCGCCGAAGATCCGCTGACCATGTTCGACACGGTCGTCGAAGGCACCCGGCGCGCGCTGGAACTGGCACGGCATAGTGGCGCAAAGAAGTTCCTGCTGACCAGTTCCGGGGCGGTTTATGGCCGGCAGCCATCGGAACTTACCCATATCCCAGAGGACTACGGAGGCGGGCCCGATCCGACCAGTGCCCAATGGAGTTATGGTGAAGGCAAGCGAGCCGCTGAGATGTTATGCGTCCTTTATGGCCGCCAATACGGATTGTTACCGAAGATTGCCCGCTGCTTCGCATTTGTCGGACCTTACCTGCCGCTGGACGTACATTTTGCGATCGGCAATTTCATTGGCGATGCCTTGAAAGGCGGACTCATCCGGGTGAACGGTGACGGGACCCCGTTTCGTTCTTACCTTTACGCCGCCGATCTGGCTATTTGGCTTTGGACCATTTTGCTCCGCGGCCGATCCCTGCGCCCTTACAATGTCGGTTCCGAGACTGCTCTAGCCATTCGCGACGTGGCGCAAGCCGTCGCTAACATCTTCGAACCGCCGCGGGGAATCACCGTAACCCTCACCCCACAGCCCGACAAACCCGCCGAGCGTTACGTCCCTTCCGCACACCGGGCCCAAACTGAGCTTGGACTTAGGGAGACCTTCTCCCTTTCCGACGCCCTCTCGCGCACAGCCGTATGGCATCGGGAGCAGTCTCTGCCGCAACGACTCAACCCGGAAGGAGCAGTTTTGCCTGCTAAAGGCACCGAAGAACGCTAACGGCCGAGATTGGACCTTCCACATCAATCCCTGATTGCCAACCGCGGGCAATGCTTTATTGTAATTCCTTTATGTTCTCGATTTTCGGCCCCGAGTGGGTGATTCAGAACCTTGAGGCGGTCATCTTTGACAAAGATGGCACCATCGCGGATATCCATCCCTACTGGGGTGAGATCATCCGGCGGCGCGCCAAGGCCGTTATCGCGCACTACCGACTCTCAGACAGCCTGTTCACCCCACTCTGCGCCTCCATGGGATTGTCGCTCGCCGACAACCGCCTGCTTCCCCAGGGACCGGTCGGGCTAGCCTCCCGCGATGAGGTCATGCAAGCCCTGCGCAACTGCCTGACCGCTCTCGGAGTTACCACCTCCGCCGACACGATAGCCACCCTTTTTACTCAAGTACACCAGGCATTCTTGCCGGAGATGGACCCCTACCTGCAACTGATTCCTGGCACGGGAGAATTCTTTGCCAGCTTGCGGCGGGCAGGTGCCAAAATGGCGGTGGTAACCAGCGATACCGAGGTCAATACACGGCAGGTGCTGCATAAGCTGGGGGTGGGCGAGTATTTTACTGTGATCGTGGGTCGGGATACGACGCCGGAGCCCAAGGTCAGTGGTGTGCCAGCCCGACGGGCCTTGAGCGAATTGGGATGTCGTGAAGACCGCACAGTATGTGTAGGCGATGCTCCGATGGATTTTTTCATGGCTAAACAAAGCGGATGTTTGGCGGGCATTGGGGTGGCTACCGGCCAGGTCCAAGCCGACGAACTAAACAAATACACGCCTTACGTTGCTCTCTCGATGAACGACCTGAAGGCAAAGACCCTCGCGGACGTGAATTGATATGAAACTTCCTTCTCTGCTTCGGTTCCTCGTGAGGAAAATCCTGGCCGGAACAGATGTCCTCGCGAAAAGACACTATCGGAAGATGGCACGAGCAAAGGGAATGACGATCACCTTCCCGCGACGGGCCATCTCCTTCAGGATGGGAACGAAGGAGCTGATCCTGCCAGCGAAGAACTTCGCTTACACCCACGAGGTCATTGACTCATTCAGCTACTACTTCGACTCCGTAGTCCCCGAGAGCACGCCCAGGGGTGAGTTGATTGATCTTTCGAGCCCGAAAAAACTGACCCTGCGAGATGAAGGACTGGCTTTCTGGATGAACTCCCTCACGGAGCCAGCGGCGGGGCACAAGCTCTACTTTGAGCGCTACCGACCAAGGGACGGCGACGTTTGCTTCGACTGTGGCGCGAACTATGGCTGCGTCACTTATCTGATGTCCAAAATGGTGGGAGAACGGGGACGTATTATTTCGTTTGAACCTGACCCGGCGAACTACGAAATGCTGCGGAAGAACGCGGAGCAACTTGGCTTGAAGAATGTCACCCTCGTGAACAAGGCATTATGGGACAAGAAGACCTTCTTGAAGTTCAACGCTGAGGGGAGCCTCGGTGGGGGCTTGGTAACGACAGTAAATAGGGGCCAGAGCATGCTGAAGCAGCAAATCAGCATTGAGACTACCACGCTGGAAGAGGTTATGAATGACCTGCAGCTTCAGCGGCTTGACTTCGTCAAGATGGACATCGAGGGAGCCGAGCTTGAGGTCTTGCAGTCAGCGAGCAATTTTCTAGCAAGGCGCAAGACCCGACTCGCAGTAGCCAGCGAGCACCTGCGAGACGGGCAGCTCACCTATGGCCGGGTGGAGAACATTCTCAAGGGGGCTGGCTACGAAGTCGCGACGAGTGATTTGGCCATGCTCAGCCGCTGCAAAGCCCTCGTGACCTGGGGCTGGCAGAAAGAACAGAGCCTGGGCACCATTCGAAGACGAATGCCTAATTGCTAGCATCCAGGGAAGAATCCGCACCCAACTTGTATAAATGAAAACCCAAATCCTCGACTGCACGATCCGCGACGGAGGTCATTTGAACCAGTGGCAATTCGACCCCGCCTGCGTCAAAGCCGCATATTACGCGGCTCTCAAGAGCGGCGTTAACTACTTCGAGGCCGGCTATCGCTACCCGACAGCCAAGAAAGGCATGGGCCCTTTCGCCTACAGCACCGATGAACTCCTTGGTGAACTATTCGTCGCCTCGGATAGTTGCAAGCTGGCGGTAATGATTGATGCGGGCAAATGCGCGACAAGCCAGTTCCAGGAGTGCCGACCCGAGAAGACACCCCTCCGGGCAGTAAGGGTCGCGGCGTATCCTTATGAATTGGAAACGGCCACCCGCATGGTCGAAGAATTGCACGGCCTAGGTTACCAGGTGTTCATCAACCTGATGGCCTCATCAGAACTGTCCGAGGCTAACTACGCCTACCTGAAGGCCTGGGGCAAGAAGGACATCCTGTCGGGTATTTATTTCGCCGACAGTTTTGGCTCGTTTATCCCCCGGGATATATCCGAGCAGATGTCAAAGCTCAGAGTCGCAGGGTTCGAACGAGTCGGATTTCATTCCCACAACAATCTGCAAATGGCCTTTGCCAATACCCTCCGGGCCATTGAAGAAGGGGCCACCTGCGTGGACGCCTCGATTTACGGCATGGGGCGAGGCGCGGGCAACCTCCCCATCGAAATCCTGCTTGGCTACCTCGAAAAGGCCGGTGAAACCGAATACAATACGGTGCCTTACCTCGACGTGATCGAACGCTACTTTCTCAAGCTGTTCGGGGAAATCGGTTGGGGTTACGGTTTGGAAGCGCTGACGGGGGGCCTAGCCAACATTCACCCCTACTACGCCGAGAACCTGTTCAAGAACAAGCTCTATACCGTGGAGGAGATTTGGAATGCCCTCCAGCTTATCAAGGAGCGTTGCCCCATATCCTTCTCGGTTGACAAACTCGGAGAAACGCTCGAACAGAGATTCTACACACCCCTTACCCGCGAGCGAACCGAGGCTGTCCACCGCGCGCTCATCAACGAACTGAATATTATCGCAGCGCCGGATGCCAAGCCGGCGACTCCCTTTCCGCTCGCGGGCCGATTCCAAGGCCGAAAGTTTTTGATCCTGGGCACCGGACCTTCAATCCTGGATCACCGGGAGCGAATCCTCGAGTTGGCAAAAAGCGAGAATTGTGTCACCATCGGCGTGAACAGTCTGCAAACGCTATTCGCGCCCGAATTTCACGTCTTTGTCAGTCGCAAGCGTTTCCAGCAGTACGCGGTTCAGGTTGCGCCTGGCAGCACGCTGCTCGTTCCTTCCTTTTTCGGCCAGGAGCTGGTTGAGCGGGACCATAATGGTCCCTACCACTTCTTTGATATCGTGACCGGCGCCAAGCCGGAGTCGGCGCCGGTGGACGGCGCCACCCAGTATTGCCTGTCCCTCAATGTCGCCGTCTCGGCCATTTTGTTGGCCTACAGCATGGGGGCCAGCACTGTTTACGCGGTGGGCATGGACGGCTACGCCGACGAATTCAACAAGCACATGGTTTACTTTTACAACGAGGACAGCCGCATTGACGACAAGGATACGGCGAATTTCCGCTACGAGACGCTGGCACGCGAACTGGACCGCGTGAACACCTTCCTTCAGGCGCAGTCCGTGCCGTTCTTTATTTTAACTCCGACTTCGCACAAAAAGTATTATCGCCCCCTTCGGGCCAAGCCGCTCTGAGGCTCCTTGCCGATTAAGGATCGTATAAACCACGTTTCGTTCATCACACTTAGACACTCATCAAATGCAAGCCAAGGTTTCTGATTATTTGGTCGAAAGGCTCCATGAGCTTACCGGCAGCCGCCATTGTTTCTTCCTCTCCGGTGGCGGGATCATGCATCTGTGCGACAGTCTCGGTCGTTCCGGGCAGATAACTCCGGTCTCGATGCATCACGAGCAAGCCGCTGCCATCGCCGCGGACGCTTATGGACGTGTTCACAATACCATCGGCATCTGTTTTGTCACCACCGGCCCAGGCGGCACCAATGCCGTCACTGGCATCGCCGGAGCATGGTTGGAATCGACGCCACTGCTGGTGATCTCCGGGCAAGTCTCCCGCGCCAACTGGAAGGGGCAGAGCGGCATCCGCCAAATGGGCATCCAAGAGGTTGATCTTGTGCCGATCGTCAAATCCATCACCAAGTACGCCACGCTGGTTCTCGATCCCAAGGAAATCCGCTATCACATCGAGAAGGCGGTTTTCCTAGCCCGTTACGGCCGGCCCGGCCCGGTCCTGCTGGACCTTCCGCTGGACGTTCAGGGAGCGACCATCGAAACCTCCGAGCTCAGAGGCTTTGACCCCGGGGAACTACCGCCCGCGACTGAGCCGTCCGAGACCACTCGTGAAAAAGTGCGCCAGATGGTCGAACTGCTCCGGCAGAGCAAGCGTCCGCTGCTGCTGGGCGGCCATGGGCTGATATTGAGCGGCGCCCGGGAACTGTTCCGAACGCTGGTCGCTCGCCTGCAAATACCCACCCAGACCTCCTGGAGCGGCATTGATCTCCTGGAAGCAGACCACCCCCTGAACTTCGGACGAACCAGCGCCTTTGGCCCCCGATATTCGGCGTTCGTGGTGCAGAATTGCGATTTGCTCATTTCCATTGGCTCAAGGCTGGGGATCCAACAGATCGGCTACAATTATGAAGCCTTTGCTCGCGAGGCCAAGAAGGTCATGGTGGACATTGATCCGCATGAGCTTTCCAAGCACACCGTGCATCCGGACATAGCCGTGCAAGCCGATGCCAGGCTTTTCGCTCAGGAGCTGCTCGACCAGCTTGACCAGAGCCAGCTTCGCCCGCAAGTCGAGGAGTGGACAAGCTGGTGCCGGCGCATCAAGGATAAGTACCCGGTATGTGGGCCGGAGTACTACCTCGACGAACAAAACGTGGATCCATACGTGTTCGCAGACAAGCTGGCCGAGGCAACCCCCCCGGGCGCGCTCATCATTCCAGGCAGTTCGGGCACTGGATTTACGGTCATAGGCCAGTCATTCAAGATCAAGCAGGGCCAGCGTTTCCTTATCAGCAAAGGGCTTTCGGCGATGGGCTACGGACTGCCCTCATCGGTGGGCGGCTGCTTTGCCGTTGGCGGCAAGGATGTCATTACAATCATCGGCGACGGAGGATTGCAATTAAACATCCAGGAGCTGCAAACCATTGTCCATAACCGACTGCCTATCAAGATGTTTATCCTCAACAACCAAGGCTACCTGTCCATCAAGGTGACCCAAGCGACCTACTTCAACCGCCGGTTTGTCGGCTCAGAGGCAACCAGCGGGGTATCCATGCCAGACCTGAAGAAGATTGCCAGAGCTTACGGCATCAAGTACGCGCGTATTGATAACCATGAAGAGCTCCCGGAAAGACTGAAGAAGGTCCTGCGAACCAAAGGCCCGGTCCTTTGCGAAGTCATCATGGCGCCCGAGAAGGCACCCCTGCCCAAGCTGGCCTCGTATCGCAAAGCCGACGGCAGCATGGCCTCCAAGCCGCTCGAAGACCTCATCCCCCCCCTGCCCCGGGATGAGTTTCTGGCCAACATGCTGGTGAAACCCTGGGATGAAACTTGAGCAAACCCCCAGGCTCTCGGTCGAACCCCAGAGAGAATACAGAATAGCGAAATTAATCGAGAGTATGCGCGATCAACGCATCCGGGAATTCAGGGACAAACTCAATCAGGGCTTTGTCGTCGGACCATTCTCCAAAACATCAGATCCGGCCTTTATTGAGATTATGGGGCATGGCGGATTTGATTTCGTCATCCTCGATTTGGAACACGGACCAACGAGCGTTCAGCACCTCCAGCATCTCATTCGCGCGGCAGAAGTATCCGGAATACTTCCTATCGTCCGGGTGAAAGAACATAACCTCTCTGTCATCGGAGAAGTGTTGGATATTGGTGCGGGAGGAATCCAGGCGCCCCAGATCACCAATGCCCAAACCGCCCGGGATGTGGTTCAAGCGGCAAAATTCTCTCCGGCGGGCATGCGGGGAGTCTGCCGTTTCGTCCGAGCCGCAAACTATTCTGCGATGGATCGGTTCGAATACTTTCGCGCAGCCAATGAGGCCATCGTAATTGCCCAACTGGAAGGCAAGGAGGCGTTAGCCCATTTCGAGGAGATCATCACGGTTCCGGGCGTTGACATCATTTTCATTGGGCCCTACGACTTATCCCAGTCCCTGGGCGTAGCCGGACAGATTAACCATCCGATGGTGACCGAGACGATTAAAGGCATAGTGGCCAAATGCCTCCAGCGCGGAGTTACGGTCGGAACATTCGTTGACACTGCTGTGGATGCGAAGAAATGGCGAGACCTGGGGGTGAAATACCTCTGCTACTCCGTGGATGTCGGGATCTTCTATGAGAAATGCAAGGCGGACGTTGAAGCTGTCAGGGGGGCAAACTAATTCGCCCTGCTTCCACTACGCCCGCTTGATGAATCTTATTCCCGGGCATTGGCTTTGATGGTCGAGAATCTGCTGCGCCTGATAAGAATCTTCAACGGCAGATGGAGCCAAACAAATGCTCGCGATAGCATTTACGGAAACAACCGGTCAATGATTGAGGTTGACCCACGACTTCTTCCGGGCTTGGAAAGAGGTCCTGAGGCTGTCTCGATCAAAGAGATGCCTTACCAGCCAGCCAAGCAATTCCCGCTTTCGCCTTGCGGAAAGCGGCATCCGCAGCAGGCGCAAACAGGTGAGGTGGCAAAACTGATTAGACCCCTTCACCAACCGAAACCATTCTTCCGCCCGGGACAACTCGGTCGTCGCGACCGCTGTCGCAGTGGCTCCATGCCGACGGTAATAGAATCCCGGGCGGTCTATGTTCAGATAGTCCCGTCCATTCAATAGCTCTATGCCGATCTTCAAATCACCCACATAATTGTAGGAGTCATCCATATTCATTCGCCGGGCGGCATCCTGGTGATACATGTAGTTCGAAGGACCCCCGATGACATTCATGAGAATATGCAAGGCGTAAGCGGTTACCTTTTGTCCGTTTTCAAAACCGGGGTAAAACCTGACCAGTCGCCGATTCTCCAGCCGTTCATCCGTCTCGATCATATCGCAATTGACAAGCCCCACGGTCCGAAAACGACTCAACGCCTTCACTTGCTCTTCGAGAACATCGGGAATGAGAACGTCATCCGCACAAAGCGCGCGCAGGTACCTGCCCCGGGCTTTCTTAAGAAACAGGCCGAAGCTGTAGTATGGCCCCCGATTCTGAGGGTTGACGATGTATTCAAGCCGGGTGTCCTTGTATCTTTGCATGACCTCTCGGGTGTCATCCGTCGAGGCGTTGTCTATTACAAACAGCTCAAAATCGCCGAAATTCTGGGACAAGACCGATTCTACCGCTTCTCCCAGGAAGCGCAGAGAATGGACTTAGCAGCGCCGCTGAAGGAGGCAAACCGAGTGGTTTGGGTTCAGGATTTCTTGGCCACGCTCAACAAGTTTAACGAGAGCGGAATGCTGCGGCCCTGGCCCGGCCCCAGCTCGGCCATCATCTCCAAGCGCCGCCACATTCGGAAGAACCGGAAGGCCCACCAATGGCGCGACCCGCTTAGAAAAGGCATCCAATAATTTCTAGGGCGCGTTACAAAATCCGCCGCCGGAAAGGTCTGGATCTCGGAGAAACCTCCTCCGTTAAACAGCAGAAACTCAAGACTATGCTCGGTGAAACTGCTGTGATGAGTCCAATCGTTGTACCGCCATCGCATAGCCACAGCAGAATTGGCGTTGGGGACTGTGCAAATAAGCTTTCCCCCCGGCGAAAGGGCAAAGGCAATGGCATGCACAAACTCCATCTGCATGTTCACAGGAACATGTTCGAGTACATCCAGAGCAAGAATGAGCTGAAAAGCTCTTGGCCTGCCCGATAAGAAGCCGATGGTATCTTCTACGAGTTGAACTTCAAACCCGGCGGTTTGTGCCGCTTTGACTTGCCCTTCGTCAATATCAATACCCAGCAACGACTGGTAACCCAGATCCTTTAAAGCCAGCATGGCATAGCCGCCCCCGCAACCGACGTCGAGAAGTTGAATGCTACGGTCTTCCGGCAAATGACAGGAGAGAAGCAGCTTGTAATAAGCCATCATTCCGGCGCGGTGCGCTTCGGTGTCAGGATGCCAGCGACGATAATAGTATGTATAGTCTATGCCCATGTTAGTTGATACTTCAGTTACGCCGGTAGCCGAGAGCTTTAAGGGTGGCGCGCCAACGGAAGAATACAAATAACCCTTTGGTTTGAAAGACCGCGCATTCGCGCAAACATGGGAAAAGCCAAGATGTGATATAGGCACTCACAAAGTAACCAGCCAGCGCGCTAATGGCTGCACCCCGAATACCATAACGTGGCATCAAGAGAATCGCCAGGGTCACGTTGGTCGCAATGCCTATCAACGCCGACGCCGTGTGATAAATGGTAAGGCTTTCTATCAGGAAATACTGGGCTCGCACCGCGCCACTAAAGGTAATAGGCGCCATCCAAGCCATAATAAGCAATATGGGTATTGCGGGGGTAAATTTCGCTCCAAAGATCAACGGCAGCACATACGGCCCGAATACCGTTACCCCCACGGCCACCACCAGACCAAAGCCCGTCAACAAATCGAAGATCACCTGTAATTTCTGCCGATAGATGTTCACGTCCTGCTGCCGCTTCTCCACCAGCAAGGGATAGAGGGAGGCGAGAATAAAGCCTGGAATGAACTGCCACAATTCGGTCATGCGCACCGCCGCGTAATAGATGCCTACACTCTCGCTTCCAAAAAACATCATCACCAGCACCTGCTCGACTCGCATGTAAATGGCCACCAGAATGCCCGACAAAATCAATGGCCAACTGTCGCGTAATATGTTTCGGGCGATTGCACGGGAAACAGACCAGTTGCGCGCACGTTCCCCCCGGCGATGGTAGATGACGGCCAGCGCCACTGCGCTAAATACGGCGTCGAGCGCCAAGGCCCCAGCGAATAGAATTAGAGGCGCCTTTGCCAATACCAAGCCAATCTTTACCGCCGCGCCAAGCAGCACCGCTCCGCTTTTGGCCAGGACGGTATATTTGGACTGGATATTCTTCTGAAACCACAAGTCAATAACTTCGAAGGCCTGGGGGAAAAATGCGAGCGCCACCACCACTGCCAGCAGGGTAAAGGACTGGCCATCCGAGCTAAACCATGCTGCCAGGAAAACGAAGCTAAGGGCGATGACGCCGCCCAATAGCCGCAGCCCAAACGCGGTGCCCAGGATTGCACTCTTGCGCTCAGGAGCCTTGACCAGTTCCCGAATCACAATTCCCTCGATCCCGAGCGACGCAACCGCACCGAATATGGTCACCAGACTGATTGAGTAGTTCAACAGCCCGAACTGAGCCGGCCCCAAATACCGTGCCAGCATTCCCAATACGACCACCCCGATTGACATGCGGAAAAGTCGGTCAACCACCAGCCAGGAGACATTCTCTCCCACTCTCTTGAATTTCACGTGCAGCATCTGTGGTGAAAACTCCTTAGCTGGAGGCTATCCGAAAAGAGCCGGTTTGGGAGGGCGAGCGTCCTCGCGAGCCCAAACATCATCAGAAAGCCTTGGAAATCAGGGCTCGCGAGGACGCTCGCCCTCCCGGGTGTGGCTTTTCGGATAGGGTCTAGCCCGTTGCTGGGAATGTCCCAGCGCCACAATGGGTCGTAGCACAGCGGACACTTCTCCCTCTCCTTCGGGGAGAGGGTAGGGTGAGGGGGAATGGGTGCCCCGAGCTGGAAATGGGCTCACTCAAATTCCACGCCGCCCCAAACCCAGGCCGCGGGTCAGGAATTCTGAACCTCTGGCATCCCACCCTCCGGCGAGGCTCCGGCGAGGCTCCGGCGAGGCTCCCGAGTGGCCCCGAATGCTCCCAGCCCCTCGTCGCCGCATCCGATAATTGGACGCCGAGCCTGAGTTACTGAGGGGGTGGCTCAGGGACGGGCACCTAGCCCCAGGAGTGGAAATGCAGAATGCAGAATGCAGAATGAAAACCGCCGGCTGAACGGGAGCCATTCCCCTTTCTGCATTCTTCCTTCTTCCTTCTGCATTCACCCTTGTGGAGCAGAGGCCGCTGGGGCAGGGACCGCTGCCGGGGGGATAAACGCCTGAATCGCATCGAGCCGATGACGGTGGAGGACGCCGTGAAGCTCGAACTCGACTTCGTCACCGATCTTGTGGTTGAGCACTGCTTGGGCGACCGGTGACAGATAGCTGACGATACCTTTCTCCGGCTCGGAATCCCACGCGCCGAGAACAGTAAACTGCTCCTGCTGGTTCGTGGTCAGGTCGGTCGTATGCACGATGGTGCCGATGCCGGCGACATCGGTGCGTGAGCCAACGAAATCGGTGCCGCGCGCGCGCACGAGCTGCGTTTCCAGGTCGGCCTTGCGCCGCATGAGCAGCTTCTGCATTTCTTTGGCGGCCTTGTATTCGTGGTTTTCGCGTAGATCACCGTAGCTGCGGGCGATGGCGATTTCCTTCGAGTTGGCCGGGATCTTCTTTTCCACCATCTCGCGGTATTCGTTCTTGCGCCGTTCCAGGCTCTCCCAGGACACCAGGAGGGTGGCTTCCTGCTTGGTTTGGTCGCCCGAAATCAGCGACTGGATGGCCGGGTAACTCTTGACGATGCGCGCCAGGAGCGAGCGCTTGTCCATGTCGTCAAATGACGGAGAGAGCTGCAAGGCACGCGTGAGGTCTTTGATGACCTCGAAGTCAGCGGAGCCGATGAGTTCCACGAGCAGTTGCTGGTCGTCGAGGATGAAGTCGCGCAGCCGGTTGGAGCGGCGCTCGTTGAACTGGTCGCGCTCCATCGCGGTGAGCATGGCGCGGAAGACTTCCGGCCCGAGGATGTCGGCGAAGGAGTCGTTCCGGTCTTTGGCGAGCCAGAGCAGCATTTCGCTGCTGGCGGTGTGATAGCTGATGAGCCGTGCTACGGCCTCCTTGAGCTGCTGCATCTTGCCTTCCTGGATGAGCAAGCCGGCCAGCTCATGGCAGACCTTGGCGGAAACGCCGTTCAACGCGATCTGCAACGAGGTGTGCCAGTTCTCAGGATGCGCGGTCTTGAATGTTTCCAGCGCCCGGCGATGCTTGGAGGCCGGAAGCTCCTCCAGCAGCGGACCGAGCTTCGCATCCTGCCCCCAGATGGCCGTTGACGCCAGCTCGTCTTCGGCGGGCGGCAACCCGGCTATCTCCCGAATGTCGTCCCGAATGAAGATCCCTTCGAGCGCGACCGACGGTTGTGTGCGCTGATGGCTGGCGATCTCGACATTGAGCGCGGCAATGATTTCCGTGGCTGCTGCGGCTTTATCCGCGAGGTCGCTGGCGTTCTTGTGCAGCTCGTTGGCGGCAGAAACGCGGGCTTTCAATCCCTTCGCTGCCCGGAATTCCTCCATCAGCCGGTCCTGCAGGGAGACTTCTTTGACCTGATAGATGATGGGCTCCGTCTTCTTCAGCGGCACCTGAAAATGGCCGTCCTTCTTCAACTCGCGCCGGGCCGCATCCCACCATTTCTTCCAATCATCGTGAATGACGCTGGGCACGAGCACGTGCTGGATCTGTTCCGCCGTGGCTTTCCCGCCGTAGCTGATCACCACCAGCTTCACCAGATCGAGGGGCTGGGTCGCCGCCATCTGCCGCAGCCCTTCCAGGTCCGCGGCCTTGCGGGCAAGGATGTGGTCTTTGGGAATCGCCTTGAGCGACTCAGCGGCGAAGGCCAGGTCCATCGTGTGGCCAGCCTTGCTGTCGAAGTCGATCATAAAGCGGGCAAAGACAGTATCTACCGTCTTGATGCGCCCGAAACCCCAGCTCCGATGCATGCAGAAACCGGTGTCCGCCAGTTGAACCAGGGCTTCGATGTGGTGCCGATCCACCTTGCCCGCTGCCGCCATCTTCTCGAATTCTTCTCTCATAAATTGACTTAACGCTCGCGTCCACCGAACAGAACGGCTTAATTAAAGGGTGTGAGTGGCGAAAAACCAAGAGAAATTGCATTGCACGTCCTGCAGCGGGCGGCGGGCGGGGACTTTGTCGAGGACCGGCTGGAAGCGGCGCTGGCCCAGGCAAGGCTATCGTCCATTGATCGCCACCTGTGCCAGGAGCTGTCCTATGGCATCATCCGCTGGCAGGCGACCCTGGATTGGCTGATCGCCCGCAAGACGGCAGCGCGCGAACAAAAGCCGATGCTGCGCAATCTGTTGCGGATGGGACTCTACCAAATCTTCTGGCTCGATCGCATCCCCGGGCACGCCGCCGTCAACGAAACGGTCGAGCTGGGCCGGCAGAGCGGCTTCCCTTCGCAGGCGGGCTTCATCAATGCCGTCCTGCGCAATTACTTGCGCGAGTTCGACGCCACGAAGCTGCTGCTGGCCGGGTTGAAGACCGAGCAGCCGCACCTGGGCCACTCCCATCCAGAATGGCTGGTGGCGCGCTGGCACACCCGCTGGGGCGCAGACCAGACGGCACGGTTGATGGAGTGGAATAACACGCCGCCGAAAGCGTTCGCGCGCATCAATACGCTCAAGGCTGATGCCGGCAAGCTCCTCACCCTGTGGCGCGAGGAAGACGTGGAATATGACTTCGTCCGCCAGGACTGGATTGACGAGAACCTGGTCTTTGAACTCAAATCCTACCCACCCTTGGGCCGGCTGCCCAGTTTTCAACAGGGGCTGTTTTATGTGCAGGACTCGAGTACGCTGCTTGCCGTGCGCGAACTCGATCCGCAGCCTGGCGAGCACGTGCTCGACCTCTGCGCTGCGCCGGGCGGGAAGCTGACCTATATCGCCCAACTCATGCGCAACGAAGGCCGCCTGCTGGCGCACGACACCGCTTCCGAACGCCTGAAACTGATCGAACAGAACTGTAGCCGCCTGGGCGTCACCTGCGTCCAGACGCTTCTGCCCTCCACGCTCCACGCCCCACGCTCCACGCTCTTCGACCGTGTTCTTATTGACGCCCCCTGCTCGAATACCGGCGTTATGCGGCGGCGGGTTGATCTGCGCTGGCGGATTCGCCTGGAAGAAATCGGGCGATTGCAGGCGACGCAACTAGGGCTGTTGCGCCAGGCCGCCGCGTTTCTCAAGCCCGGCGGCACACTGGTTTACAGCACGTGCAGCCTGGAACCGGAGGAGAACGGTCAGGTCGTGGACGAATTCCTAAGCGAGCACACCGCCTTCAAGCTGGAACGAACGCTCGAGCTGCTCCCCTTTGTGGAGGGCGTGGATGGAACCTACGTGGCCCGGATGCTGAAGCACGGTTAGTTGGGAGCTTCTGGCCTTCAGCAGGTCCCTCACTCAGTGGCTCGTGTTGATCCCGATCTGCACGTCTGCGCCGGACTGATCTGAAATGGGCTGCGGTCCGCGAAACATGCAGCCCAGGACTGCGGCGGCCTTCAACCCCTTTTCCAGGGTTATGGCGTGCTTGCCCTGGTCCATGAATTCGCAGCCATTGACGATCAGCCGCCCTCCCGCGGACCGGATGCACGGATCGCCTTTGCCCGCGTGGTCCCAGCCCGTGAAATGACACGCCGTGAGCACCAGCGAACTGGCCCCTTCGTGGCGGACATGTTCCCGCGTCGCCGGGATGCCCCAGAAACCGCAGTTGGCGAGCTTGACGGGGCCACGGTTCTGCGGCCCCACCTCGATCGTGCCCATGAACTGCCCGTTGGCAAACTCGACCCCCGCGTGCGGCTGTGAGCGGTCCACCCGCACCGCCACCGGGCAGATGTCGCTGCCGGACTGGGTGATCACCGCGTTGCCGGGACCGTGGCCGAAGTCGTCGAAGTGAAAGCCGATCCTGGGGAAGATGACAAAGCAGTTGCTGATGAACTCCCAGTCGGTCTTGCCGATCTTGAACCCTACGAGGTTCTTTTCCAGGTAGGCCTGGATGTCCCCGCCCGGGAAGCCCGGCTTGAGTGCCATGCGCGTCCAGAAGTTGGGGTTGAAATGGACATTCTCAATGCGCCCGATGTCGGTGCACTGATCAATGTAAACGCCGATCTTGAGCGGGCAGGCAAAGACGTTGCGCACCAGGTGCAATTCGTTCCACTTGCTGCCCACATCAATGGCCTGGTAGGGGTTGGTCAGCGTGATGTCCAGGATCTGGCAGAGCTCGCCATCGGCCCGGATGGACCAGGGATAGGGCGCCACTTCCTTAAGGGTTTGCTCAGGGTAATGGATCACCAGGTTGCGCACGACGCCGTTGGGCTTGAGCGTGATGAGCGGCTCGCCATCCGGTTGGCCCCGGCCGCCGTAAGCCAATAGCACCGTGCCGATAGGATGCTCACTATGGGGTACGCCGCCCGAAGCGCCGCATAGAGTCACCCCTGCGGGGACCGTCACTGGCCCATCGAGCCGATAGAGTCCGGACGGCACGTAGCAAATCGGACCTTTGGTCTGGGCAGCGTCCAGGGCGGCCTGCAACGCTTTGGTGTCGTCGGTCTTGCCGTCACCTTTTACACCCTGCTGGCGGGCGTTGACGCCCGAAGCGAGTGCGGCAGCCGGCACCTCGGGGGATTCGGCGCCGTAGCTCGCACGTTGCGCCAGGCCGGCGGCGCCGAGCAGGCCGGCGGCCAGGGCGGATTGTTCTACAAAACTGCGTCGAGTAAGACGGGAGGGTTCTTTTGACATAGCTTAATATTCAACCGACTTCGCCGCCTGGATGAAAGCTCTGATTTTGGCGTGGTCCTTCTTGCCTGGGGCGGCTTCAACCCCACTGGAGACATCGACGCCATAGGGACGCGCACGCCGCACTGCCTCGGCGACGTTCTCAGGAGTGAGTCCGCCGGCGAGGAAGATCGGGCGGCCCCAAGCCTGCGCTTCAAGGGCAAGGTCCCAGTTGAACGTCTCGCCGGTGCCGCCCAGTTTGCCCGGTGAATAGGCGTCCAGCAGCCAGGCATCGGTGTGATAGTTCAGCACGGCTTGCAGTGAGGCGGCGTCCTGCACGCGAAAGGCTTTCATGTTCATCAGGCCGAACTGCAGGCAATAGTCGGGCGGTTCATCGCCATGGAATTGGAGCAGGTTGAGGCCGCATTCCCGGATCGCGCGAATCACCAAATCCTCGGGCGCGTTGACAAACACGCCCACTTTCAGGACGAAAGGCGGCAGTTGGCTGGTCAGGCCGGCCGCAGCTTCGACAGATATGTGACGGGGGCTTGGGTCGTAGAACACAAAGCCCAGCGCGTCGGCACCCGCTTCGGCGGCGGCCATGCCGTCGCGCAGATTGGTAATGCCGCAGATTTTAACCTTAACTGCCATTTCGCTGGCCCAGCATCCCATGTTATTGGGCCGGGGACAACCGCGCAGTGGCGCGAGATTTGTTGGTTCCGTCTCTGGCCATTCTTCATTCTTCATTCTGCATTCTGCATTCTGCATTCTGCATTCGCCCCGGGGTGGCTTGAGGGTAGCATGGGGGTAGCATGGGGGTGGCTTTGAGGTGGCTTGAAGGTGGCTTTGGGGTGGCTACCGCCTGGCTAGCAACACGCATTGGGGTGGCTTTGATGTCGCATTGATGTGGCCTTGAGGTGGCTTTGGCGAATGCAGAAAGAAGAATGCAGAATGCCGGTGGTCTTCATTCTGCCTTCTGCATTCCCGAGGCGGTCTGGTACTGGTCTGGCGAGGGTCTGGGGGCGGCCTGACGTGGATTGCGTAAAGTATTGTAAGTGAAGTAGTTGTGTTATTACCTATCGCGGCAGGTGCGGCGCACATTACATTCTCGTTAATCGCCCCATTGAGCAGCGGACTAATCCGGGCTAACCGCGTGCTGGACTGCCTGCCCCTACGCTGGTGCCGAGCAGGATCGCAGTGTGAGCTGGTCTTCGGAATTCATATTCAGAACGCGAACCGTTGTCCTGCCAATGGCCGTCTTGCCAACCAGGTAGAGGCCATCCCTCTCGAAGTGGTCTTTCCAGTGCTCGCGCCTCGGATGGAACAGTTCCGTCACTCGCTGGGTTTGAGGGTCAATGCCGGTCAGGTTCGGTCCTTTGTGCAAGTTGCAATCAATACACGCCAGAGCCAGATTCTCCAGATCGTCCGTGCCGCCATGAATCTTGGGGACGATGTGCTCGAGGTGCAGAGCTGCCAGTGGCGAATCTTCCTGGCGCGCCAGACAATACTCGCAACGCCGGCCGGCACGCTCCCGGACGCGGGCTCTCGTGCTGGGGCTCATCGCCTACGCGGCGGCACCAATCAGTTGTCGCGCTTGCCGCTGCAGGATGGCGATAAACTTGTTTGCCCGCACGTAGCCAGCGTACTCTGCCCTCTCCGCATCGGTGAGTTCGCCCTCCGTTGATTTGCCCGCCAATTCCTCGATCCGCGCCTGAAGCTCCGGCGCGGCACGGAAACGCAGAACCGCCTCGGCTTTCTCCGGCAGAACGATCCGCAGCACAGGACGAACCCCCCGCTCAAACGCATCAATTTCCGGTGTTGCTTGCACGCCCTGACCTTACCATACAACCAAACATTGGCAAAGACAGAATGTCTTGGAAGAGTGGGCACTTGCCCGCGACGCCGCGAAACAATAACCGCCAAACCAAGCAGCAGCAACCAACCCGCTGTCGGCTCCGGAACCGCCAGGCCGGTGGTATCGCCAATCCAGCCAAGATACGGCGCGAGCACGACGCCCCCGCCAATATCCCCGAAGCGCCCGCCGTAGCCTTCGACGAACGTATTCACACCCGCTATGGAATAGCCGCTACCGTCAAAAAGGAGCAGCGGCCCGCCCGAATCACCCGGTCCGATCAGAGATTCCAGGTTGTTGCCGAGACTGCCTCCTGGCAGTCCGAAAGTGGCGGGCGAATCAAAGTCGTAACGGAAGAGCGCAGCAAAACCGCCCCCGAGATCATCGGGCGTGAAAGCGTCCACCACATTGTAGCCAACCCGGCGGTCGGTGAGTGTGGCCGAGGTGGTGTACCCATAGTTGCCGTAACCGCTGCGACCAAAGCCCACCAGCGTTGCCTGATTTCCCACCTGCATAACTCCCTGGAGGCTTGGGAAAACGATGCCTTGCGGGAGCGGAGTTGCGAGGTGGATCAGGCCGAGGTCGCGCTGGATGGATGGATCGCCGAAGCCGGTGAAGCCCGGACAGGTATAGAATGAGCTTGCGGTATAGGTTCCAAAGCCGGGCAAATTGAAATTGATGCTCAGGCCGGCGTCGGGAGAGCCATTGTCGTTCAGGTCCAAGTTGTGCCCGGCGGTCAGCACCCAGTTCGGTGAAATGGCGGTGGCGCTGCCCATGTAAGAAAACCCGCCGGAACTGATGGCTAACGCGCCGATGGCGTTGAAGGGCGAAGCGCCGCCGAGGGTGTCAAGGCGGGCAGTGCGGTCTCATCACCGGCCATAATGCCCTTGACGTTGGGGACAGTTCCAAGAGCCAGCGCGAGCGCTGCCACCCCGAACAGACAACGCCAGGGAGCGCCCGGTGAGGGCGCCGGGCCTACAGGGTGGCGTGACACCCTCATCTTGTAGGCCGGGTGCCCTCACCGGCCTACATCCCTCGCAAAACCGCCATCGTGTAGGCTGGGTGCCCTCACCCGGCGTACCCATCTCGTCCATAATGAGCAGGCCAAGTGCTATCGCACGTGGCAGGGCCGAGTAACTTTTTGGGGCAGACGGAAGCTAAGGGCCGCTATTCTCTGGTACAGTCTCTTGCTCGTATCTGGTTGCAGCAGAACAGGATCCATAGAAGTTACTTGGAAGAATTGCTGGTCGTGCTGCCAAACTCGTTGACAAATTGGGCTCCTGGCAACCATTCTGCCGTCGTCCGAACAGCCCAATGCCTGAGCTTGGGCCTACGGCACACTGTAAACCACGGCCGTATAAGCGTAAGACATTGAAATATGCCAGCATCTGCAAGTGATCCCTCCAAGCGAAGGCTGGTCGTAACCGGGGCGCACGGGTTCGTGGCCGGGAGCGTGCTGAGCCAGGCGGGCGCGGATTGGCAGGTTCACGCGGTCTCGCGTGGTGAGCCGATGGCCGGACGCGACAACTTGCAGTGGCATAGCTGTGATCCGCTGGTTCCCGGCGAGTTGGCCAGGCTGTTCCACGAGGTCCGGCCGCACGCTGTCATTCACACGGCTGCCATGGCCGACATTGACGTTTGCCAGGCAAAACAAGAGTTGGCGCGCGCCGTGAATATCGAGTTCACCCGCACACTGGCGAAGCTTTGCGCCGAGAGCGGGGCCAGGCTGGTCTTCTGCTCGACGGATACGATCTTTGACGGCGAACACGCGCCTTACGGCGAGGACGCCGCGCCGGGTCCGGTGAACTTCTATGCCGAAACCAAGGTGGCAGCAGAGAAGCTGGTGAGCGGGCTTGGGGCTCAGGGAGCCATCGCACGGCTGTCATTGGTGGTCGGGCTGCCGGTATTCGGCGCAGGGAATTCTTTCCTGGCGAAGACGATTGCCTCTCTCAAGCAGGGGCGCGCGGTTGCTTTCCCCGGGCATGAGGTCCGCACACCGGTGGATGTGATCACGGTGGGCCGGGCGCTGCTGGAGCTTGCTGGAGGCACCCAGCGCGGCATCTTTCACCTTGCCGGTCTCACCCGGCTGAGCCGGTTTGAGATGGGGCAGACCATCGCGCGCCGGTTCGGGTTCCCCCAGGACCTCGTTAAGGACCAGGGCCCGGCCACAACCCCGGGTCGGGCACCCCGGCCGCGAGACGTTTCGCTCGATAACCGCCAGACGCGTGCCCAACTCAAGACTCCCATGCGCACGCTGGACGAGGGGCTTTCGTTGATATTGGAGTCTACCAACACCCTGTATGCGCGGGCATGAATGCGCTGACCTAGGGCAGGCTTTCCAGCCTGCCGGTGGTGGCGACTTTCCAGTCGCCACTGTCTCCATCCCAGCGGACTGGAAAGTCCGCTTCACCGGCAGGCTGGAAAGCCTGCCCTACAGCAGACCTCGCCGCTGAACCAGTGATCCCGACTAGTAGAATTTTATGAGCACACCTAAGTTGAAATACGACCTGCAGATCAAATACGGCTCAGAATACGGCCCGGAAGAAGAGCAAGCCCTCATCGAGGTGCTGCGCCAGGGAGCGCCGACCAGCGGCGAGGCCTGCATCCAGTTCGAGAAGGACTTCGCCGCCTACTGTGGCACCGCCCACGCTCGCGCAGTCAGCAACGGCACGGCGGCGTTGTTCCTGTCGCTGGTGGCATTGGACATCAAACCCGGAGACCGCATCCTGACGACGCCGATGACGTGGATTGCCACCGCCGCGGCCGGGGTGACGCTCGGGGCGGAGGTGGACTTTGTGGATATCGACCCGGTGACCTGCAACTTGGACCCGGCGCAATTGGAAGCGAAGATCACTCCCAATACCAAGGCGATCCTCCCGGTGCATCTCTATGGCCAATGCTGTGACATGGACGCGATCCTGGCGATTGCCAAGCGGCACGGAGTCGCGGTGGTGGAGGATGCGTGTCATGCCGTTGGCGCCGAATACAAGGGGCGCAAGGCCGGCAGCATGGGGGTTACCGGCTGCTTCAGTTTCCACGAACAGAAGAACATCTCGACGCTGGGCGAGGGCGGGATGGTGGTCACCAATGATCCGGCGGTGTTCGAGCGCGTGGCTCTTTACCGGTCGCATTGCACCCGGGTCTATGGCCGGAGCACTAAGTATTGCTCGCTGGATGAGACGCGCTTTCCGATGGGCGACCGGTTCTGGTTTCAGGACTTCGACGACTGCGGCTACAACTTCCGCATGACAGATGTGCAGGGGGCGGTGGGCGTGGTGCAGTTGAAGAAGCTTGATATGCTCAACCAGCGCCGCATTGATAATGCGGCGTATCTGACCGCGGGGCTGCGCGATGTGCCGGGGCTAACGCTCCCGACCGTCCAACTCGGCAACAAGCACGTGTTCCACCTCTACCCGATCCAGATTGATGCGGCGAAATACGGCCGGGCTAAGGAGGATTTCGTCTATGCGATGCTCTACGAACGGGGCGTCAAAGTCGGGACGCATTACACGCCGTTGCACTATTCCACGGCGTTCCAGAAGCGGGGTTTCCGCAAGGGCCAGTTCCCGGCGGCGGAAGGCGTGGCCGATCGGTTGGTGACGCTGCCGATCAACCCCCGCCAGACCCGGGAAGCGCTCGACTACCTCATCGAGAGCGTCCGAGCCATGCGCCGCGGGTAGCCTCCACGGTCTCTCACCGCGCATCAGTACCATGAGCCGCGCCCTCTTTTGCCTTCGGCACCCTCTCCCCCTCAGAGGGGGAGAGGGAAAGGGAGAGGAGGTCGTTTCGCTCGCGTCGAAGTTCATGGAAAGGGCGGAGCTTTTCCAAGGGGTAGCCGCCGACGTCAGTCGGCGCTATCTGGTCCGGGACAAGAATGCGCCGACTAACGTCGGCGGCTACACGCTGTCAGCAGCACCGGCTTATGGATATTAACGCCGCTCCGGCCACGCCCATCCTGAAAGCGTTGTCGCCGGCGCAGGTGACCTGGCGCTGGCGCGTCCTGCTGGCCACTTACGTTGGCTATGGGGGCTTCTATCTCACGCGCAAGACCTTCACGATCTGCAAGACGACCATAGCCAAGGATTTGAACTGGGAGCTGGGCGACACGGCCCATATTTGGACCGCCTTCCTGGTGGCCTACATGATCGGCATGTTCCTGAACAGCTTCATCGGCAGGCGTTGGGGGCCACGCGTGCTGCTTCTCGGCGGACTGGGGTTCTCGATCGTCTTCAACCTGATCTTCGGGTTTGCCAACTCATTCGCCACATTCCTGGTCTTCATGTTCTTCAACGGCCTGGTGCAATCCGCCGGCTGGCCGGGCAGCGTCGGGTCGGTGTCCGAGTGGCTGCGCCCGGCGGAGCGCGGGCGGGTCATGGGGGTGTGGTCCACGAACTATCTGTTCGGCAACATGATCATCAAGTCGCTGGGCGGCTACCTGCTCGGCACGCAGGGTTGGCGCTGGTCGTTCTGGGGCTGCACGCTGCTGACGGTTGGGGTCTGGTGGCTCCTGTTCTTATGGCAACACAACCGGCCTCAGGACGTAGGCCTCGAACCAATCATTGACGGGAAGTCAACCGAGGGGCACGCCGTGAAAGCCTCTCAGGAAGACCACGTCACGCTCAAGCAATACGCGCAATTGGCGACCAATCCCATTATCCTGGCGATGGGCGCAAGCTACTTCTGCATCAAGTTCCTGCGCTACGCCCTGGACTCGTGGCTGCCGGCGTTCCTGAATGTGCAGGGGCTGGACGTTGCGCGCGCGAGCTACTACTCGCAGGTGTTCGATTTCGCTGGGCTCGGTGGTGTGTTTCTGGCCGGCTGGGCGTTGGACCGGTGGTTCAGGGGCAACTGGGCCGCCGTCGGGGCCGTCATGTCGCTCGGGGTGATTGCGGGTTACGCGGCGGTCATTCATTTCGGCGGCAGCCCGGTGGCGGTGTCCGTGTGGTTCGGGCTCGTCGGGTTCATGCTCTATGGCCCGGACACGCTGCTGTGCGGCGCGGCCTCGGTGCAGGTCGCCGGCGAGAAGAACGCCGTGGCGGTGGCGGGGCTGGTTAACGGCATGGGTAGCATCGGCTCGGTCGTGCAGGAGCAGGTCATCGGGTGGCTCGTCCGCGGCCATGTTACGGAGGGAGTGCGCAACACCAATTTGCTGGCTTTGGCCATGAGCATCGTCATGGCTTTGCTGCTAACCGTTATTGCCTGGCGCTTGTATCTTATTGACGCAAAGCGCAACGCCGCTAGCGCAGTGAGGAGCTGAATTAGTTACATGGGTTACATGGTTACATGGGTTACATGGTTACAAAGGCCATGAGGTGCCGCGCCGATGCAACTCATGTAACTCATGCAACAATGTAACTTTGTAACTATACTGGTGATTTCACTGACCAATGAGAGCAAAGCATATTTCAGCCCTGCTGGGATTCGTGACAGCAGGGCTAGTGGCGCAGGGAGGACCTGCCCCAGCGCCGGTGTTCAACTGCTATCAGCCAATCCCCGGTGGCTGGGAGATCAGAATTCCAAGCGATCCGAGCGCGCCCAAGCCGTCCGCAGGCTCACGCATTGGCGTTGCGGAAGGCAACGCACGGCTGCACCGGCGGCCGCTGTTTCCGCCCGCCGACAAGACGCTGGTGTGGACCGCCGACGAGTTGAAGAGCCTGGAGCGCTACGGGTTCCGCCCCTTAGTGCTGGCCTACAACGAGCCGCGGTTCCTGTTTGATTTCCACTCGGCGGGCGGGCTTCTGGGGCACCTGCAAATCGGCCTGACGAGCGCCGGGGCCAGCAAATGGTTCCATAGATGGTCTGAGCTAACCGTGCGCTACGTGGATGGTCGCATGGAATACACGCTCACCGACAAGGATTTCCCCAGCGTGGTGGTGACGCTTGTGGCAATACCGCTGGCCGACTCGGCGGGGCTGGCGGTGCGAGTCGCGGTCTCGGGGTTGAAGCAGCCGGCCATACTGGTTTGGGCTTATGGTGGAGGGTCGGCCTTCTTCACCAATTACGCCATGGATGCACCGGAGTTCCGTTTCGCGCCAGCCCAGTGTGCCAAGGACACGATAGCGTGGGATGGGCGTGGCTTCGCGTTGCGCCGCCCGTTCGACAAGGCAGACGTGTATATGAACGAGGTCTTTGCCGCGGCGCGCTACCTCACCAATTGGCAGGCGGTGATCCGCGGAGGCAGTTCATGGAGCGGCGCAAACGGCTTTGGCGATCCCGAAGCTTTCACCAATACCCCGGCAGCGCTGACGCAATCCCCGGAACGGACCGAAGCGGCTGGGCGGGACGAGCGGCGCAATTGCGTGGCGATGCAGAGTGTGGCGCTGCGCGGCTCGGCGAGCGAAGGCTTCATCGCTATCGGCATGGGCGGAAGAATCATCGAGGATCTGGGCCACCTAGAGGCCGCCTGGCGCGCGGCCAAGGCCCGGCAGGACGCCATCGCCAGTCGTGTGGTGGTGCGCACGCCCGATGCGCATCTCGATGCCGCGGTCCGCATGATGGCGTTCGCCACGGAGGGGACCTGGGGCGACTCGGCCATTCTGCATGGCGGATGGTCGTGGCGGTCTGCCTACCTGGGCTGGCGCGGCTGGTATGGTTCGACGTGCTATGGCTGGACCGATCGCGTGAAGCAGTCCATTCAGCATCACACCCGCCTCGGGGTGGTTGGTAACGGTCTGGACGCGGGGGGGCTGGGTTCGCAGCTCGAATACAGCCCCGGCATTTACTACAACATGAATGAGGTGTTCCTGGACCAGGTGCGGCAATACTTCGAATACACCAACGACCTCGAACTCATGCGTGAGATCTTCCCCGTGCTGGTCGGCATCCTGGATTGGGAGAACCGCCGCCTGCAGCCCCGCAACGAATTCCTCTATGAGAACAGCCTGAACACCTGGATCAGCGACTCGCATTGGTACATCCAGGGCCAATGCGCGCAGGCGTCCGCCTATATGCTGGGTGCCAATCGTTTCGTCACGGACCTGGCGCGACGCCTGGGCAAAGACCCGTCGCCGTTCGAGGAGCGCGCGCGCAAGATCAGAGCCGCGATGCAGGACCGCCTCTGGCAGCCGCGAGCCGGCGTGTTTGCGGAGTATCGTGACACGCGGGGCCACGGCCTGCTGCACCCTGAGCCGGAGCTGCCGACGATCTACCACACTGCCGAGTTCGGCGCTGCGGACCCTTTCCAGATCCACCAGATGCTGAGCTGGGTGGACGGCCACCTGCGAACCGAAGCCACCCCGGGCGGCGGGAGACTCGTGTGGAGCTCCAACTGGTATCCCAATCGCGGCCGCAGTTACACCCATAGCACCTATGAAATGGCCTACGGCGAGGAGCTGAATCTCGCCCTCACGGATTACCTGGTCGGGCGTGCGGACCAAGCCTATTCAATCCTGCGCGCCACGCTCTGCGGCATTTACAATGGCCCGACGCCCGGCGGCTTGTCCTGCCACTCGTATAGCGACGGTCGGCAGCGCGCAAACGATGAATTTACCGATGCCATCAGCATGTGGGGCCGCGCGGTCACGGAAGGGCTGTTCGGCATCGTGCCGAAGCGGTCGGATGGCATCGTCGAATTGAGCCCGCAGTTCCCGGCAGATTGGAACGAGGCGGGGATCAAGACGTCGCACTTCTCGTATCGCTGGCAGCGCAAAGGGGGAACGATTGCGATTGATTGGAACTCGCCGGTCGCAACCAGCGTCAAACTCCGTCTGCCGCTCCGGGCCGGGGGAATCGGGTCCATCCGGGTGGACGGCAAGCTCGCGGCTGGCGACGTCACACCGGGCTTTGACGGTCTGAGTTGGGTCCAGGTGCGCACGCCATCAGCCAGGGCCGGGCGCATTGTTGTCGGCTACACGCCGAGGGATATCCACATGCCGGGAGAATTCAGCGTGCGGATGGGAGACACGTTGAACGTCAAACTGCCGGGGCTGGAGATAGCCGACTGGCGCGACCCGCAGGGCGTGCTGACGAATGCGCAAGTGACCCACGGCGGTTTGGGGGCCCTCGTGGCGGGCGAGCCGGGTAAGGCTTTGACCTACGTCCTGGCCGGAATGCCTCCCTGCGATACCTGGCTGCCGGTGAAGTTCCGCGTTGAGCCGAAGTCGCCTGCGCCGCCTCCGGTGAAGTGGAAAGCTCCACAGGCCGGCGACCACGATCTGAGCCGCTGGTCGTTGGTTGATCTCTCCGGGACCTTCAATGACTCGGTGACGAACGTGCTGCCGCGGATGACCCGGACCGCGAAGCCCCCGCCTAAGCCGGCCAGCCAGGTGGGCTTCAGCTATTGGCGGGACCATCTGCTCCAGTACCACGGCAGCCGTAACGAGACGATCAGCGACAGCGCCTGGCGCAATAAAGTCGGCCCGGACGGCACAGCGTGGACGACCGATGGCATTCCCTTCCAATCGAGCAAGACGGGGCCGAATATCGGCATGGTGTCATTGGCGGGCGATTTCCCGGCGGAGCTTGAATTCCCGGCGAAGGCCGCCGGCCAAACGCTTTACCTGATGCTCGGCGGCATGACGTTCCCCGCGCAAAGCCACGTCGTCAACCTGCGCGTCACCTTGCGCTACGCGGACGGACAGTCGCAAAGCGTGGACCTCGTCAACCCCTTTGGCATCGGCGATTGTTGGAGCACCTGGTGCGGGCGCTTTCATGATACGGCGGCAAACGGCTTCGAGAACATCGGCGGACGCACCGGTCCAGCCGGCTCGTCCCAGGTCGCCGATCTTACTCAACGGGTCGCGCTGGATACCGAAGCCCATCTGGTGGCCTTGCCATTGCGTAGCGGCGCCACGCTGGAGGGAGTCAGGCTGGAAGCCATCGCCAATGATTGCCTCTTCGGCGTCATGGGGGCCACGGTCTTGAAATGAGGCGGGGCGCTACCGCAGTTACAAGGTTCAATTGTTACATGGGTTACATGAGCGACGCGCGCCAGCGCTGTTTGTAACCATGTACTGCCAAGACCGCGGGATAAACGACACCGAGCAGCCTCGGCAGCTTTGGGTGTAGCGTATGCTGCGGACTCCTCAGTAACTCATGTAACCATGCAACTCATGTAACCATGTAACCATGTAACCATGTAACCATGTAACCATGTAACCATGTAACCATGTAACCATGTAACCATGTAACCATGTAACCATGTA